>DVKO01000140.1 GCA_018715985.1 Candidatus Enterenecus avicola | reverse complement strand
AAAAGACGGTAAAGCTCTGGAAATCAAGGACAACCCCATGACGGTCAAAATCCCGATGAACGACCACCTGAAGGGCTACAAATACTATCAGGCGGTATATCTGGGCGAAGAGCTGGAACGCTTTGACGCGGTGGCGGAAGGCGACTTCCTGGTGTTTGAGACTACCCATCTGAGCCAGTATGCTATCCTTGGCTCCAACACACCGTTTTCAACCAGTACGGTTCAGGACGGAGAGCAGACCGGCGCGGGCGATCAGTCTTCCGATACAACTATTCCGCAGACCGGGGACGGCAGCAACATGATGCTGTGGATTGGTCTTCTGGCTGCATCCGGAGCCGGCGTCTATGGCATGACGCTTTACAGCAGAAAGAAAAAGGAACAGAATATATAACATTTTACGGCCGCCATCAGACAGATGGCGGCCGTTTTAGAAGGAAGGTGGGACTATCAAACGAATTGTGATTTTGGAACTATCAGATGAAGTGGCTGCCAGTGGAGCTGGGCGGCATATAAAGAGATTTATATGGAGCATAGGAAAGTCACGGTCTGAATACAGGGCCCCGTGAGCCAAACGGCTCACGGGGCCTCTTCTATGGGATGACCCACTTATTTCTCAGACAGCATAGTGGCCAGTGCGCTCTGAGCCCGGCCCACGTCGGTGAGGTTTTGCAGAGAGCACACGCAGTGGTACTGGTGTCCATTTCGGTGGGTGTAGTAGGTCTCCTGGAAAAAGATGCTTCCCGTGCCGTTTTTGTTCATGTGGATCTGCATGGGGGGCAGCATATCAGGGGTGTAAATGCTGATTTCATTTCCCTCTTGAATGAGCAGCCGCTGATCGGTCACGGCATAGAAGATCTTTCCCTTCAATCTGGCGTTGCGGATGGGGCCGCCAAAGGCGATGGAGAGCCCGATGAGCACAAAGGGGAGCCCAAATAAAATCATGATAATCACGCCGCTCATGATGGCAGCGGCCTCCCAGACCAGTGAAAATCCCAGCCAGATGATGGAGAACAGAATGGGGACCTGCCCATAGGAGCTTAATTTGCCCGGGCCGGGTGCACCGTGCCAGAGCAGCAATTCCCCCGGCTGCATCAGGGACTGATAAAAGTTTGAACTGAGGCTGTTGGCCATGGCCTTGTATCTCCTTCCAAAGACGGTTGCATCCATGATTCTACTGCAACCTGACCCATCCGTCAACCGCCCAGGAGCGGAGAGGGGAAGAGGCCGGTGGGATCAACCTGTGTGGGGAAATGGTCCGCCAGGTCTTTGGTTGATGTTTGGGTGGAAATTATGTATCATAGGGGGGAGAACAGCGGGAAATGCTGTTTGCACCGGAGAGATCAAACGCCAGGACACAAGAGATGAGGAGTACCAGTGGGCTTATGAAATTCATTCATCTATCCGACCTGCACCTGGGAAAGCGGGTCAATGAGTTCTCCATGGCAGAGGACCAGCGATATATTTTGGAGCAAATTCTCCGCATCATTCGCGATGAGCGCCCCCAGGGGGTGCTCATCGCCGGAGATGTCTACGACAAGACGGTGCCGCCGGCAGAGGCGGTGGGGCTGCTGGACGACTTTCTGGTCCAGCTGTCCCAGGAAGGGGTGCAGGTCTATCTCATCAGCGGCAACCACGACTCCCCCGAGCGGCTGGCCTTTGGGGGGCGGCTGATGGAACACAGCGGCATCCATATGGCCCCGGTATATGACGGGCGGGTGGCGGTGCACACACTGGAGGACGCCTACGGTCCGGTGCGGGTGTACCTGCTCCCCTTTGTCAAGCCCGCCCATGTGCGGCGGTATTTCCCGGACCGGGAGATTGACAGCTACACCGACGGGGTGCGCACCGCCATTGAGGCCATGGAGGTGGAGCAAGGGGTGCGCAATGTACTGGTGACCCACCAGTTTGTCACCGGGGCCACCCGGTGCGACTCGGAGGAGTGCTCGGTGGGCGGGTCAGACAATGTGGATGCGTCGGTGTTTGCCCCCTTTGACTATGTGGCCCTGGGCCACCTCCACGGACCCCAGAGCGTGGGGCGGCCGGAGGTGCGCTACTGCGGCACGCCGCTGAAATACTCCTTTTCCGAGGCCGGGCAGGAGAAATCCGTCACAGTGGTGGAACTGGAGGAGAAGGGAACCGTGCGCATCCGCACCATCCCTCTGACCCCCATGCGGGACCTGGTGGAGCTGCGGGGGAGCTACCACCAGCTGACCTTGCGGGATTTCTATCAGGAAAGCGGCTACCAGGGGGCCTACGTCCACATCACCCTCACCGATGAGGAGGACATTCCCGACGGCATGGGGAAACTGCGCATCATCTACCCCTATCTGATGAAGCTGGACTATGACAACCAGCGCACTCGGGCCCGGCAGCAGGTGGAGGGGGCGGAGAATGTGGAAAAGAAATCCCCGCTGGAGCTGCTGGAGGAGTTTTACCAACTGCAAAACGGACAGCCCATGGGGGACCAGCAGCGAGACTTTGCCCGTGGGCTCATGGAAACGATCTGGGAGGATGAGAGATGAGGCCGCTGAAACTTACCATGTGGGCCTTCGGCCCCTATGCCGGGCAGGTGAAGCTGGATTTGGAGCGGTTGGGCCAGCGAGGGCTCTACCTCATCACCGGAGACACCGGGGCGGGCAAGACCACCATCTTTGACGCCATTGCCTACGCCTTGTATGGGGAGCCCAGCGGGGACAACCGGGAGCCGTCCATGTTCCGCTCCAAGTACGCCCAGCCGGACACCCCCACCCGGGTGGAGCTGGTGTTCTCCTACGGGGGGCAGGTGTACCGGGTGCGGCGCAGCCCGGAGTATGAGCGCCCGGCCAAGCGGGGGAACGGCACCACCATCCAGCGGGCAGAGGCGGAGCTTCAGCTCCCCGATGGCCGGCTGGTGACCAGGCCCCGGGAGGTCACAGCGGAGATCGTGGCCATTATGGGGGTGGATCGCAGCCAGTTCTGCCAGATCGCCATGATCGCCCAGGGAGATTTCCTTAAACTGTTGCTGGCAGACACCAAAAGTCGCCAGGAGATTTTCCGCAAGCTGTTCCAGACCCGCCCCTACATGGTGTTTCAGGAAAAATTGAAAAGTGAGACCGGGGCACTGCAAAAGCAGTGCGAGGTGGCCCGGGCCAGCGTCAAACAGTACATGGGCGGGGTGCTCTGCCCCACAGAGGATGAACGGTTTCCCCGGGTGGAGCAGGCCCGGGCAGGAGCGCTGCCTGTGGACGAGACCACGGCCCTTATAGAGGAACTGCTGGAGCGGGACCGGGCCCAGGAGAAAGAGAGCCGGGAGGAGTGGAACCGCCTGGAGGGGAAACTCCAGGCGGTGACCGCCCTGCTCAGCAAGGCGGAGGAGGCTCATAAGACCCAAAACAAGCTGGAAATAGCCCAAGAGAAGCGGGAAGAGGCCAAGACCAAGCTGGAACAGGCTCAGAAGCAGCTGGAGGCGGAGGTGGAACAGACCTCCCGCCGGGAGGCCGTGGAATCGGAGCGGGCCGCCCTGGAGGCGCAGCTGCCCAGCTATGAGAGACTGGAGCAGCTGCGGATGGCCCTGGGCCAACTGACCCAGGATATCCGCAGTCAGGAGCAGGCATTGGCCCAGCAGCAGCGCACACGGGACACCCAGGCCCAGGAGCTGGCACAGTGGAAGGGAGAGCTTTCCCAGCTGGCTCAGACCCCGGCCCTGCACCAACAGCTGCTGGGAGAACAGACCCAGACGTTGGACAGACAGCGGAAACTGGAGGGGCTGGAGAGGCTGTTGCAGCGCTGTGTAGAGGCCCGGCGGGAGTTGGAGCAGGCCCAGGGGTGGTATCGGGAAGCCAGAGACCGCTCCGAGCAGGCCAGAGAGGACTACGAGAAGAAAAACCGGGCATTTTTGGACGAGCAGGCGGGACTTTTGGCCCAGAATCTGGAGGAGGGCCAGCCCTGCCCGGTGTGCGGCTCCATTCACCATCCTACCCCCGCACCTCTCTCTCTGGAGGCCCCCACAGAGGCGCAGCTTCAAGCGGCCCAAGCAGCCTGGGAGTCTGCCCGGCAGGTTGTGACCCGGCGCAGTGTGGCGGCGGGGGAGAAGAAAACCGCCCTGGAGGAGCGTCAGCAACAGCTGATGGCTCAGGTGGATGAGCTGATGGATGCCCCCAGCCAGGAGTGGGCCCATCGTGCGCTGGAGCAAGTGGCTCAGCCTGTCCGGGAGGCACTGGAGCAGGTCAATCAGAAGCTGAAGCAGATCGGCACACAGCTTGCCCAAGCAGATAAGGCTCTGGAGCGCAAGGCGAAGCTGGATGACTGCATCCCCCAGAGAGAGTTGGAACTCAGGGCCTTAGAGGAGGGCATTGCCTCTGTCCGAGAGTCATTGGCCGGGGCACACAGCCGCAGAGAGGAGCTGGAGGGGCAGCTGGGGGCCCTGGCAACACAGTTGGGGTACTCGGAGGCATCCCAGGCCCGGCAGCGGCACACACAGCTGGTGGAGCAGCTCCAGGCCATGGATCGGGCCAGAAAGGGAGCGGAAGAGCGGTTCAACGGCTGCAAGGTGGAGCTGGCCGGGGTGGACGCCGCCATCCGGGAACTCACCCAACTGCTGGAGGGGAGCCAGACCATCGATGTGGCGGCCCAACAGGCCCGCCGGGAGGAGCTGCTGGCCCAGCGGGAACGGCTGGAAGGGGTACAACGGGAGCTCCACACCCGCCTGGCCACCAATTCCAGCATTCTGGAGCACATCGACCAGGGGTCTGCGGCCCTGCGCCAGCTGGAGCAGCGGTATGCCTGGGTGTGTGCCTTGTCCAACACCGTCAACGGCAATCTAAGCGGCAAGGAAAAAATCGCCCTGGAGACCTACATCCAGATGACCTATTTTGACCGCATCCTCCGTCGGGCCAACCTGCGGCTGTTGGCCATGACCGGGGGACAATATGAGCTGAAACGCCGCCGGGCGGCGGAGAACAACCGCAGCCAGAGCGGCCTGGAGCTGGACGTGGTGGATCACTACAACGGCTCCCAGCGCAGCGTCAAGTCCCTGTCCGGGGGAGAGTCCTTCAAGGCATCCCTCTCCCTGGCCCTGGGGCTGGCCGACGAGGTGCAGTCCTCCGCCGGCGGCATCCGGCTGGACACCATGTTTGTGGACGAGGGGTTCGGCTCCCTGGACGAGGAGTCTCTGTCCCAGGCCATGGGGGCGCTGGGCGACCTGGCCCAGGGAAACCGCCTGGTGGGCATCATCTCCCATGTGTCCGAGCTGAAAGCCCGCATCGACAAGCAGATCGTGGTGCGCAAGGACCGGGTGGGAGGCAGCCGGGTGGAGATCCTGGTGTGAAGTCCGGGCTGAAGCCTAAGACCGAAATGACGGAGAAGATAGGGTATTGAAAAATCGGGGGAAATCGGTATAATGTATCTGCGTGCACAAATGCAACCAGAGATACAGCGGTGACGGCGGATATGGGGGCCAGATACAGGCTTCCCACCGGCGCACCGAGAGAACATCCGAGCAAATCCATACCGACAGAACTGTCTGTCGCTATGTTTTTGTATCTGAAATTGAGAGGTGTTGTCAATGCGTGCGGGAGGACGGCGGAGACGGGTGGTCAACTCCACCAGGGTCATCGCCTTTTCGTTTGCTGGAGTGATTTTGATGGGGACGCTGCTGCTGATGCTGCCCATCTCTTCGGTGTCCGGGGAAAGCTGCGGACTGATGACGGCGTTGTTCACCGCCACATCCGCCACCTGTGTGACGGGCTTGATCCTGGTGGACACCCTGACCCAGTTTACCTTGTTCGGACAAGTTGTGATTTTGCTGCTCATCCAGCTGGGCGGCCTGGGGTTTATGAGCGTGATCTTTCTGCTGGCCAGCCTGGTGAGAAAGCGGATGTCCCTGAGTCAGCGGCTGATGATGGTGTCCGCCTTCAACCTCAACGATATGCACGATGTGGCCAGGCTGGTGGGCAATGCCTTCCGTCTCACCTTTGTGCTGGAGGCCATGGGGGCGGTGATCCTCACCGGGTGCTTCCTGCCCCGATACGGCGTGCAGGCCATCTGGAAGGGAGTTTTTACCTCGGTGTCCGCCTTTTGTAATGCGGGCTTTGACCTGTTGGGACCGGCCCAGGCGGGCAGCCTCACCACCTACTCGGACAATCCGGTGGTGCTGCTGACGGTGGCGGCGCTGATTGTCTGCGGTGGACTGGGCTTTTTCGTGTGGGAGGAGATCCTCCACCAAAGATCCTTCCGCAGGCTGTCCCTATACAGTAAAATGGTGCTGGTCATCACCGGCGCCCTCATTGTGGGCGGCGCCCTGTTTTTCCTGGCCGTGGAGCACAAAAATCCTCAGACACTGGGAGGGATGCCCTGGTGGCAGCAGGGGATCAACGCCCTGTTTCAGTCCATTACCCTGAGAACGGCGGGCTTTCAGTCCATCCACCAGGGGTATCTCCGCGAGGTGTCCCAGCTTGTGTGCGTCCTTTTGATGCTGGTGGGCGGCTCGTCGGGGTCCACCGCAGGCGGCATCAAGACCGTGACGCTGGGGGTGCTGGTGCTGTCCATGCGGGCGGGCCTGCACGGGCGCAGCAATGTGACCCTGCGCGGGCGGACCATTCCGTTGACCAAGGTACTCTCTGCGGTGACGCTGGTACTGGTGGTGTCCATGATGTTCCTGTTTTCGTCCGTCGCCATCTCGCTGGTGGATGGGGTGCCCTATCTGGCAGCTGCCTATGAGACGGCCTCTGCCATGGGAACCGTGGGCCTGACCACCGGCATCACCCCCACGCTGTCCACCTTCTCTCATATTTTGTTGGTGGCCATGATGTATATGGGCCGTGTGGGTGTGCTCTCCTTCTCGGTGGCATTTTTGTCCCAGGGAGAGAGAAAAAGTCGGATTCAATACCCGGAAAGCGATGTTATGATCGGCTAATGGAGGTGCTTTTGTGAAAAGTTTTGCAGTGTTTGGCCTGGGCCGTTTTGGCACGGCGGTGGCAAGAGAGTTGTTTGAAGTGGGACACGATGTGCTGGCGGTGGATGTGGACCAGGAGCGAGTGCAGAATGTGGCGGACCTGGTGACCCATGCGGTGGCGGGAGACGCCCGGGACCCGGCGGTGCTCAACGCTCTGGGCATCGGGGAATATGACTGCGCCGTGGTGGCCGTGGGCAACGACGTGGGCAGCAGCGCCCTGATTACCATGCGCCTGAAGGAGGCCGGTGTGCCCAAGGTGGTGTGCAAGGCCATGAGCCATGTCCATCAGCGCCTGCTGGAGAAGGTGGGGGCGGACCATGTGGTGTTCCCCGAACACGAGATGGGCATCAAGGTGGCCCAGGGGCTGGCCCGCTCCAACATCCTCAATTATATTGAGCTGTCCGATGACTATGGCATTGTGGAGGTGGATCTGCCCGAAGGGTGGCAGGGCAAAACCATCCGCAGCCTGGACATCCGAGCCAAATATTCCTTGAACGTCATCGCCGTGCGCCGGGGACAGGAGGTCAACGTCTCCCCGGGGGCGGACTATGTGTTCATGCCCCATGACAAGCTGATGGTGCTGGGCCGGGATGACGACATCGCTAAGATCTGCGACAAATGAGACATGAGATGGTAACCAGCCGTGCCAATCCCCTGGTGGCACGGCTGCGCAAACTCAATGCCCGCCGGGCAGCCCGGCGGGAGGAAGGGGCCTTTGTGGGGGAGGGGCCCAAGCTGCTGGGGGAGGCGCTGCGCTGGCAGGTGCCCCTGGAGACCGTGGTCTACGCTACGGGGACTCAGCTGCCCCACCTGCCCCCCTCGGTGCGGCTGGTGGAGGTGCCGGACTCCCTGCTCCAGGCGGTGGCCCAGACCCAGACCCCTCAGGGCGTGGTCTTTATCGGGCAAACGCCCACCACTGATTTACCCCGGAAGCTGACCGGGGACCGATACCTCATTTTGGACGGGGTACAGGACCCGGGCAACGTGGGCACCATCTGGCGCACTGCCGATGCCTTCGGGGCGGACGGACTCATCCTGTGCCAGGGCTGCGCAGACCCCTGGGGGCCCAAGACGGTGCGGGCCACCATGGGGGCGGCTTTCCGCCTGCCTGTGTGGGAGACCTCTCTGGAGGAGGCCGCCGCTCGGTTGAGGGAGGCGGACATCCCCCTCTACGCCACCGCGCTGCGGGCGGACACCCGGGATGTGCGGGAGCTGTCTTTGGGGCGAAGCGGGGTCATCATTGGCAGTGAAGGGCGTGGTGTGTCCCAGCTGTCCCTGGAGCTGTGCCAGCAGACAGTGAAAATCCCCATGCTGGAGCGGTGCGAGTCCCTCAACGCCGCAGTGGCCGCCTCGGTGGTGCTGTGGGAGATGGCTCGGTCCATTTTATAAAAGGAAGGGAGGGGAGGGCTGTGTCCCACCTGAAATATTGGATGTGGCTGTCCACCCGAAAGGGACTGGCTGGGGTGTCCATGCAGCGAGTGCTGGACCACTTCGGCGGGCCGGAGCAGGTGTACTACGCCCAAGGCAGCGAGTTGGATGCCCTGACGTGGCTGCAAGGGCACGCAAGGGCCTCGCTGCGGGACAAATCCATGGCGGGAGTGGACAAGATTTTGGACCGGTGCGACCAGCTGGACATCCGGGTGATGACCCGGCAGGACGCAGCCTACCCCCGGCGCCTGGAGGCCATTGCCCAGCCGCCTCTGGTGCTCTATGCCAAGGGCCGCTGGGTGGCTCTGGACGATGAAGTGGCCATCGCCATGGTGGGCACCCGCAGCTGCACCCCATACGGGGAGCGGGTGGCCCGGAAATTGGCCATGGAGCTGACCCACGGCGGCGCGCTGGTGGTGTCCGGCATGGCACAGGGCATTGATGCCGCCTCGGTGCGCGGGGCTCTGATGGCCGGCGGCAGCGTGGTAAGTGTGATCGCCGGCGGGCTGGACGTGATCTATCCCCGCTTCCACCGCCGCCTGTACGAGGATGTGGCGGCTGCCGGACTGCTTCTCTCGGAATATCCCCCGGGGACGGAACACAAGGCCGGACACTTCCCCGTGCGCAACCGGATTCTCAGCGGCCTGTCCCTGGGGGTCGTGGTGGTGGAGAGCCCCCGGCGCGGAGGCGCCCTCATCACCGCCAGCCATGCCCTGGACCAGAACCGGGACGTGTACGCGGTGCCCGGCGCCGTGGACGCCCCGGCCAGCGAGGGAACCAACCGGCTCATCCAGGAGGGCGCTGCCAAGCTGGTGACCTGTGGGGAGGATATTTTGTGTGAATGGCGGGACCGGTTTCCGGTGAAATTAGGGGTACAAACCCCCATGGACCCCCAGGTGGTGGAGGAGAGACTGCAAAGCCTGGAGCGGACCGACCCGCCGGAATCCCCGCCCAAATCGTCTCCTGCCCAGGAAAAAGAGATTGACAATCAGGAAAGCATGGAATATATTGACTGGAAGGAGTGCCAAAAAAACCTGACCGACGACGAACAGGTGATGCTCCTGGCTCTGCAAGAGGGGGCCGGGGGTGCCGACCATCTGGTGGAGCGGACCCAGCGTCCGGCCAGACGGGTGTTGGCGGCACTGACTATGCTGCAGTTGCAGGGATACGTGACCCAGGGGAAGGACAAGCGGTTCCAGGCCACGGTGAAACTGAAAATGGAGTAATTATCTATGGGGAAAACGAATTTGGTGATTGTAGAGTCGCCAGCCAAGGCAAAAACCATTGGAAAATATCTGGGCCCGGACTATCAGGTGAAGGCGTCCATGGGCCATGTGCGGGATCTGCCCAAGAGCAAGCTGGGGGTGGATGTGACCACCTTTGAGCCGGACTATCAGGACATCAAGGACAAGGAGGAGACCATCTCCGAGCTGAGAAAGGCCGCCAAGTCCAGCCAGCGGGTCTATCTGGCCACCGACCCTGACCGGGAAGGAGAGGCCATTTCCTGGCACCTGCAATCGGTGCTGGGGGTGCCCAAGGAAAAGACCTGCCGGGTCACCTTCAACGAGATCACCCGCAAGGTGGTCACCGAGTCCATCGCATCGCCCCGGGAGATCGACCAGAATCTGGTGGATGCTCAGCAGGCCCGCCGCATTCTGGACCGCATTGTGGGCTATCAGCTCTCCCCCTTGCTGTGGAAGAAGATCCGCCGAGGGCTGTCCGCCGGCCGTGTGCAGTCGGTGGCTACCCGCCTGGTGGTGGAGCGGGAGGAGGAGATCCGTGCCTTTGTCCCCAAAGAGTACTGGTCCATCACTGCTGACCTGGGCCGCATCGCCCCCAACATCGGCTCGTTCCGGGCTGAGTTCTACGGGCGGGACAAGAAAATGGAGCTGGGCAGCGCCCAGGAGGTCCAGGAGGTGGTGGACGCCGTAAAGGCCGGCACCTTCACGGTCCGCTCGGTGAAGCGGCAGGACAAGAAGCGCAATCCCGCCCCGCCCTTCATCACCTCCACCTTGCAGCAGGAGGCGTCCCGCAAGCTGAATATGACCCCCCGGCGCACCATGTCCGTGGCCCAGCAGCTGTATGAGGGCGTGGACATTGCCGGGGAGGGCACCGTGGGTCTCATCACCTACATGAGAACCGACTCCCTGCGCCTGTCCGAGGAGGCTCTGGCCGCGGCCAAGACCTTCATCCAGGCCCGCTACGGCAAGGAGTATTACCCCGAAAAGACCCGACACTTCAAGGCCAAGGACTCCGCCCAGGACGCCCACGAGGCCATTCGCCCCTCTGATGTGAACCTCACCCCTGAGCAGCTGAAGAAGGATCTGACCAGCGAGCAGTACCGGCTCTACAAGCTGATCTGGAGCCGTTTCCTGGCCTGCCAGATGGCCCAGGCCGTCTATGACAGCGTGTCCATTGAGGTGGAGAGCGCCGGGTACCAGTTCCGGGCCAGCCACTCCTCCATCAAGTTCTCCGGCTTCACCGCCGTGTACGAGGAGAGTCGGGACGACGAGGACGAGGCGCCCCAGTCTCCGCTGCCCGATCTGAGGGAGGGGGAGACGCTGCGCCTGGACGGGCTCAGCCCTGCCCAACACTTCACCCAGCCCCCCGCCCGGTTCACCGAGGCCACCCTCATCCGGGCCCTGGAGGAGAAGGGAATTGGCCGTCCCTCCACCTATGCCCCCACCATCTCCACCATCACCGACCGGGAGTATGTGGTCAAGGAGGGCAAGCATCTGCGCCCCACCCCCCTGGGGGAAGTGGTGACAGGTCTCATGAAGGACAAATTTCCCGACATCGTGGACCCTGCCTTCACCGCCCAGATGGAGCAGCGGCTGGACAAGGTGGAGACCGGTGAGGTGAACTGGAAGAAGGTGCTCTCCGACTTCTATGGAGACTTCGACCAGGAGATGAAGAAGGCGGAGACCGAGCTGGACGGGGAGCGCATCAAGGTGCCCGACGAGGTCTCCGAGGAGATCTGCCCCGAGTGCGGGCGAAACCTGGTGGTGAAGTCGGGCCGCTTTGGCCGCTTCCTGGCCTGTCCCGGCTGGCCGGAGTGCAACTTCACCATGCCTCTGGTGGTGGAGATGCCCGGCAAGTGTCCCCTGTGTGGGGGCCGTCTGGTCAAGCGCACCGGCACCAGCAAAAAGACCCACAAGCAGTACACCTACTACTGCTGTGAGCATTTGAACAGCAAGGACGAGAGCCGCCGCTGCGAGTTCCGCACCTGGGACGTGCCGGTGAAGGACTGCTGCCCCGAGTGCGGCCACACCATGTTCAAAAAGGCGGGCCGCGGCTACAAGCGCCCCTTCTGCATCAACGAGAAGTGTCCCAACTTCCTCCCCGAGGAGAAGCGGGGCGGCTTCCGCAAGAAGACGGAAGAGGGGGAGACCGCCCAGCAGGCGGAAGGGACCGAACAGGCGGAGAGCGGAGCCAAAAAGACGGCCACGACCAAAAAGGGTACGTCCAAAAAGACCACCACGAAAAAGGCCGCTGCCAAGAAAACCACCGCCGCCAAAAAGACTACCACGAAGAAGACAACGGCCAAAGCCGCCCAGCAGGCGGGAGAGGCCTGAGACAAGATAAGGAAAACCGATATGAATGTGACCATCATTGGGGCAGGGCTGGCGGGCTGTGAAGCGGCCTGGCAGCTGGCCCAGCGGGGGATCGGGGTGACCCTGTACGAGATGAAGCCCCACAAGATGACCCCCGCCCACCACAGCCCGGGCTTTGCCGAACTGGTGTGCTCCAACTCCCTGCGCTCCGATCAGCTGGAGAATGCGGTGGGACTGCTCAAGGAGGAGCTGCGCCGCTGCTCCTCTCTCATCCTGCGCTGTGCCGACCAGACCCGCGTGGAGGCGGGGGGCGCCCTGGCTGTGGACCGAGAGGCCTTCTCCCAGGCGGTGACGGATGCGGTGCGCAGCCACCCCAACATCACGGTGGTGGAGGGAGAGGTGACGGAAATCCCCCAGGGGGACGTCATCATCGCCAGCGGCCCCCTCACCTCTGAGGGGCTGTCCGGGGAGATTGCCAAGCTCTTTCCCAACAACGGCTACCTGAATTTCTACGACGCCGCCGCTCCCATCGTCACCTTTGAGAGCATTGACATGGACCACGCCTGGTTTGCCTCCCGGTATGACCGGGGCACGGCGGACTACATCAACTGCGCCATGAGCCAGGAGGAGTATCTGGCCTTCTGGTCTGAGCTGTGCAGGGCGGAGGAGGCTCCGGTCCACGGCTTTGAGGATGGCCGGGTATTTGAAGGGTGTATGCCGGTGGAGGTCATGGCCCGGCGGGGAGAGCAGACCCTGTGCTTCGGCCCCCTCAAGCCCAAAGGACTGCCCGACCCCAAGACGGGGAAGGAGCCCTATGCCGTGGTGCAGCTGCGCCGGGACAACGCGCAAGGAACGCTTTACAACATCGTGGGCTTCCAGACCCACCTGAAATGGGGGGAGCAGAAGCGGGTGTTCTCCATGATTCCCGCCCTGGCCCACGCCGAGTATGTGCGCTACGGGGTGATGCACCGCAACACCTACCTGGACTCCCCCCGCCTGCTGGACGCCTATTACCGGGTGCGGGGCCAGGAGCGCATCTGCTTTGCCGGACAGATCACCGGAGTGGAGGGGTATGTGGAGTCCACCGCCTCCGGCTTTGTGGCCGGGGTGGAGCTGGCAAACCGACTGCTGGGCAAGCCGCCGGTGGACTTTCCCCGGGAGACCGCCCTGGGGGCGCTGGCTCAGTATGTGAGCAACCAGAGCGTGGTGGATTTTCAACCCATGAACATCAATTTTGGCATTATGCCGCCCCTGGACCACAAGGTGAAGGGGAAACGAAATAAAAATGCCGAGCTGTCCCGCCGCTCTCTGGAGCTGGTGGACGCCTTGCGTGAGAAGCTGTAACAAGGAGGGCCGGAGATGAAGATCATTGTAGACGCCATGGGTGGGGACAACGCCCCGCAGGCACCGGTACGAGGTGCCCTGGACGCCATAGCAGAGTACGGAGTAGAGGTGGTGCTGGTGGGCCGTGGGGAGGACATCCTGGAGGCCCTGCACCAGGAGGGCATTTCCGAGCTGCCCGCCGGACTGGAGATCTCCCACGCCGACCAGGTGGTGGAGATGTGTGACAACCCCGCCACTGCCTTCAAGGAGAAGAAGGATTCCTCTTTGACGGTGGGCCTCAACCTGCTCAAAAGCGGCGGGGGGGATGCCTACGTCTCCGCCGGCTCCACGGGAGCCCTGCTCTCTGCCGCCACGCTGATGACCAAGCGCATCAAGGGCATCCGCCGGGCCGCTCTGGCCCCTGTGGTGCCCACGGGCACCGGCGGTGCGGTGCTGGTGGACTGTGGCGCCACCGCCGAGTGCACCCCCGAGTTCCTGCTCTAGTTTGCCTTTATGGGCAGCTACTACGCCGAGCGGGTGCTGGGCCGCCCCGAGCCCAAGGTGGGCCTTTTGAACATCGGGGCCGAGCCCTCCAAGGGCACCGATTTGCAGCGGGAGGCCTACGGGCTGCTGCAAAAGGCGGCGGCGGAAGGGCGCATCAACTTTGTGGGCAACGTGGAGGCCCGGGAAGCGGTGTCCGGCAGCGTGGACGTCATCGTCTCCGACGGATACTCCGGCAACATCTTCCTCAAGACCATGGAGGGCGTGGGCATCTTCATGGGCCGAGAGATCAAGAAGATGTTCCTCAAGAGCTTAAAGACCAAGATTGCCGCCCTGCTGGTGAAGGACGGGCTGCGCCAGTTCAAAAAGCTGATGGACGCCGGCGAGGTGGGCGGCACGCCCCTGATGGGCATTTCCAAGCCGGTCATCAAGGCCCACGGTTCCTCCGACGGTTTTGCCATGAAGAATGCCATCCGCCAGGCCATGGAGTACAGCAAGTCCGGCATCATCGAGGACATCACGGAAAATGTGGAGTATATGCGCCTGCCTGTGAAGGGATTGGCGAAAAAAGAGACAGATTCCCAGCACGCCGAGTAAAAACTGTCAAAAAGACTCTTGACAGTGGAACGCACAGCCCCTATTATGTTTCTTACATAAGCCACATAAAAGGAGCTTGAGAAGAATATGTTTGAAAAACTGTGTGCCCTGATTGCCGAGCAATTTGGCGTGGACGCCGACACCATTACTGCAGATACCACCTTTGTGGACGAGCTGGGAGCAGATTCCGTGGACCTGGTGGACCTGTCCATGGCGCTGGAGGACGAGTTCGGCATGGAGGAGATGGAGGAAGAGGAGATCAGCTCCATCGTCACCGTGGGTGATCTGTACAAGTATATGCAGGAGCACCTGGATCTGTAATATTGCATCAATTTGGGAAAAGCCCTGCCGCAGGCGGGGCTTTTTCTGCGGAGGTTAGCATGAAGATACTGGAAGAAAAGCTAGGATACCATTTTAAGAACCCATCCCTGTTGGAGCACGCCATGACCCACAGTTCCTACGCCAACGAGCACCGCTCAGAGGGCGTGACCAGCAACGAGCGGCTGGAGTTCCTGGGGGATTCCGTGTTGGGCCTGGTGGTGGCACAGCATCTGTTTTCCTCACATCCCAATATGCCGGAGGGGGAGCTGACCCGCACCCGTGCAGCTTTGGTGTGTGAGGAAAGCCTGTATGAAGTGGCCAAGGCTCTGGACCTGGGGGCGCACCTGAAGCTGGGCAAGGGGGAGGCCGCCGGAGGCGGACGCACCCGCCCGTCCATTTTGGCAGACGCCACCGAGGCCACCTTGGCGGCGGTGTATCTGGATGGGGGCATGGAGGCGGCCAGGAGCATCATTCGCACCTTCATTCTGGACAAGGAGCGGGAAAAGGCGGTGGACCGGGACTACAAGACGGCCTTGCAGGAGCTGGTGCAGCGCAAGCCCGGGGAGAGCGTGCGCTATCACCTGGTGCGGGAGATTGGCCCCGACCATGCCAGAATCTTTGTCATGGAGGCCACTGTGGACGGCGTGACGGCCGGACAGGGCAAGGGACACACCAAGAAAGAGGCAGAGCAGATGGCTGCCCGGGCCGCTCTGGAAAAGATGACGGGCCAGAATATGGAATGAAAACGGGGCGCCGCTGGGGAAATCCCAGGGGCGCCCTTGTATTTTTTCCAAAAGTTCGGTATAATATCGGTGAATTTGCCGTGCAAGGGGGGAGAAGTGTGGATGTCCCGGTATATCACCTGGATAAGGTGGTAAAAGTGAGAAAAGAGGACATGGAGGACTTCGACGGCCCCCTGGACCTGATTCTCCATCTGCTGAGCAAAAATAAAATGGAGATCCGGGACATCCCCATCGCCCTGCTGCTGGACCAGTATCTGGAGTGGATGGAGCAGCGGGAGCGGCTGAACCTGGAGGTGGCCAGTGAATTTGTCATCATGGCCGCCCACCTGGTCTACATCAAGACCCGGATGCTCCTGTCCATCGACGACGAAGAGGCGCTGAGCGAAATGGAGCAGCTCATGGCGGCTCTGGAGGAACACCAGAACCGGGAGAGCTATGAGCGCATCAAGGGCATCACCCAAGTGCTGGCGGGGCGGTATGCCTACGGGCGGGACTACCTCACCGGTCAGCCCCAGCCGCTGCCCCAGGATCAGACCTATCGGTATCAGCACCAGCCCCAGGACCTGACTGCGGCCATGCAGCGCATTTTTCAGCGGGGAGAGGGGGCGGCGCCGCCTCCCACCCGGGCCTTCCGGGGCATCGTGGGCCGGGAGCCATACCCGGTGGAGACCAAGGCACGCTGGATTCTGGACCAGCTCACCACCCTGGGGGTGACCCACTTCCGAGCCCTGTTCCAGGGCAGCAAGAGCCGCTCTGAGATCGTGGCCACCTTTTTGGCGGTGCTGGAGCTGTGCAAGTCCAACCGGATCTACCTGGCCGGGACCAGTGAGGACAGCACCCTGACCTGTACCAGGCCCCAGGGGGAGGGCCCCCAAGACAGCGAGGACGGAGGCAGCCAAACATGGAATTGAAGGAGTTGGAACACACCATCGAGGGCATCCTATTTGCGGCGGGAGATCCGGTGCCCATGGAGCGGCTGGCCGTCACCCTGGAGCAGGATGTGGAGACGGTGGAGCGGGTGTGCCGGGGTCTGGCGGACGAGTACCGCTATCAGCGGCGCGGGATCTGCCTGGTGCGCACGGAGAACAGCTGGCAGATGTGCACGGCCCCGGAGTATGCCCCCTACATCCGCAAGACCCTGGAGCACCGCAAGCCCCCCAAGCTGTCCCAGACCGCCCTGGAGGTGCTGGCCATTGTGGCCTACTTCCAGCCGGTGACCCGGGCCTATATTGAGCAGATTCGGGGGGTGGACAGCTCCTACACGGTGGGATTGCTGTTGGAGCGGCAGCTCATCGAGGAGGCGGGGCGGCTGCCTGTGCCCGGCAGGCCCATGCAGTTTCGCACCACCCACCACTTTTTGCGCACCTTCGGGCTCACCAGCCTGGAGGAACTGCCCGAGCTGCCCTCGGCCAGCCAGGAGGGAGTGCAGATGACCCTGGATCTGGAGTCGGCCATTGCCAAAATGCAAGAGGACGAGGGGACGCAGTCCCCGGGTGAAGTATGACGATTTGGATTGTGCTGGGGTGTGTGGCTCTGGTCCTGGTGCTGGTGGCGCTGGCGCCGGTGTGTGCCAAGGCGGACTACACCCCAAAGGGGCTGGTGTTGACCCTGTCGCTGGGGTTTCTCTCCATTCCCGTGTACCCGAGACCCGAGAAAAAGAGAAAAAAGAAGGGCAAAAAGCAGCCCAAGCAGGACCAGTCTCCCAAGGAAGAAAAAAACGCCCCCAAGCCGGCTCGAACCCTGGGCAACTGGAAGCAGTTTCGCCAATACCTGCCCCTGATCTGTCAGGCCGCTGGAGAGCTGCGCCGGAAGATGGTGGTGCGGCATCTGAACATCCACCTGGTGTGGGCGGGGGAGAACCCCGCTGCCGCTGCCATCGGCTATGGGGCCATCCACGGGGTCATCGGCGGAATCTGGAACCTGGTGGACGGCAGCTTCCGGGTGAAGGACCACAAGTTTGTGGTGGACCTGGACTACGACAAAAAAGAGCCCCAGATAGCCGCCAAGGCGGTGGTGTCCCTGCGGGTGGGACAGGCCGTCAGCTTCGGCATTCGATACAGCATGAAACTTGCCGCCATGCAGCGGAACAAACGTGAGAATACACGCCATTCCAAGGAGGTAATTCACCATGAGTGAACAGAATCATCCCATCAACGAGGTATTGCAGACTACCATGAGCCGGATCCGTGAGATGGTGGACACCAACACGGTGGTGGGCCAGCCCATCGTCACCGCTGACGGGGTGACCATCATCCCCGTCTCCAAGCTGTCCTTCGGCTTTGCCACCGGCGGCTCTGACTTTGGAAAGACCCCCAATGTGGAGAAGAACTTCGGCGGCGGAGCCGGGGCCGGGGTCAATGTCACCCCTGTGGCCTTCCTCATCGTCAAGGACGGCAGCGTGCGGCTGCTGCCGGTGGCGCCTCCCGCTGGCGACTCGGTGGGCCGTGTGGTGGATCTGGTGCCGGAGATGTTTGAAAAGGTCACCGGATATATCGACAAAAAGACCAATACGGATAAGAGCGGCGAATAAAGGCGATACTACTCCCATCTGAAGTAACCGGATGGGAGTGACCTTTTTTGAAACACATCACCGCTGTGCTCCTGGCCCTGACCCTGCTGGCGGCCTCCTGTGCCCCGGCCAGGGCTGTGTCCACCTCCGCCTCATCGGCGGTGCTGATGGACGTCTCATCGGGCCGGGTGCTGTACGACCAGGATATGCACACCCCCCGCCCCATTGCCAGCATCACCAAGCTGATGACGGCGCTGGTTGCGATGGAATCTGCCTCCGACCTGTCCCGGGAGGTGGAGGTGTCCGCCCAGTGGTTGGATGGGGTGGAGGGGTCCTCCCTCTACCTCAAGGCTGGGGACACGTTTACCCTGAAAACCCTGCTCTACGGGCTTTTGCTCCAGTCGGGCAACGACGCCGCCCAGGTCATCGCCTGCTGGGTGGCCGGGGACCTGGAGACCTTTGCGAAGCGAATGAATGAGAAGGCGGCAGAGCTGGGCATGACCAACACCCACTTTGAAAATCCCAGCGGCCTGACGGAGGAGGGGCATTACGCCTCCGCCTATGACATGGCCCTGCTGGCCTGTGCCTGCCTGGCCGACCCCACCATCTCGGAGATCTGTGCCACCCGGACCATCACCCTGGAGGGGCGCACCTTCACCAACCACAACAAGCTGCTGTGGCTGGAGGAGGACTGTGTGGGCATGAAAACGGGGTACACCGAGGCCTCTGGCCGCACCCTGGTCTCAGCGGCCACCCGGGGCGCACAGACCCTGGTGTGCGTCACCCTCAATGACCCGGACGACTGGGACGACCACCAGGCCCTGCTGGACTACGGCTTTGACACCTTTCCCGCCACCCAGCTGTGTGCCCAGGGCAAGGTGGTGGGACAGGCGGCAGTGGGGGGCAGCATCCGTCCCACCGTCTCCCTGGTGGCCCAGGGGGACGCCTGGTACCCCCTGGAACAGGGGGAGGAGCTGGAGATGCAGCTGGATGTGTTTGCGCCCCTGACCGCCCCCATTCCCCAAGGTGCCCAGGTGGGTACGGCCCGTTGGGTTTGCCAGGGGGAAGTGGTGGCGGAGATGCCATTGCTGGCAGGAGAGAGTGTGGAAGACGACCAGTGGCGACCCTCCTGGCTGCAGCGCTGGTGGATGGGGCTGTGGGGCAAGACGTGGGAGCCCGCCGTGCCGGGCATGGGCCTGATTTGAGAGAGGAGCGCAGAGACATGGAGGAACGGATACAGAAGATCCTGTCTGGAGCGGGGGTTTGCTCCCGGCGCAGAGCGGAAGAATATCTGACGGACGGTCGGGTGCGGGTCAACGGCCGTGTGGCGGCACTGGGGGAGAAGGCAGACCCCCAGCGGGACCGCATCGAGGTGGACGGGGTGGCGCTGAGCCAGCCCCGCCGCCATACTTATCTCATGCTCCACAAGCCTCGGGGCTATGTCACCACCCTCTCGGATGAGAAGGGGCGTAAAACGGTGGCCCAACTGGTGGAGAGCTGCGGGGTGCGGGTGTGGCCAGTGGGCCGGCTGGATATGGACTCGGAGGGACTGCTGCTGCTCACCGACGACGGAGACCTGACCCACAAGCTCACCCATCCCTCCCACGAGATCCCAAAGGAGTACCACGTCCGGGTCAACGGAGAGGTGGATGCGGCCTTGCCCATCCTGTCCAAACCCATGGTGGTGGACGGAGAGGACATGGCGGCGGACCAGGTGGAGCCTCTGGGGCCCCATCGGCTGAAAATCGTCATTCACCAGGGCAAAAACCGCCAAGTGCGGCGGATGTGTGCTGCGGCCGGCCTCACTGTGACCCGTTTGGTGCGGGTCCGGGAGGGAAATCTCCGCCTGGGCACGTTGCAGCGGGGCACTTGGCGGCACTTGACCTGCCAGGAGGTGCAGGAATTGCTGCATGAAATTTGCAAGTGATGGGGAGAAACTTGCAAAACCTCTTGCATTTTGTCGGGAGAACGAGTATGATAATGTCTACACGATTCGCCGCGGTGCGGTGAATTTACGGGGCAAACCAGGGCGTTTTTGCCAGGTAGACCCAATTTTATCACAGCAGAAGTCGGCGGCCCACAGTGGTGCGCCGATTTTCTTGGGCATAGAGTCGAAGGGAGGGCAGACGGTGAGTCGAGATATTTTGACCATGATCCGCAGCAATATGGACTCTTTCTCCAAGGGACAGAAGCTGATCGGACGATATATTCTGGAGAATTATGACAAAGCGGCCTTTATGACGGCGGCCAAACTGGGCCACACGGTGCGCATCAGCGAGTCCACGGTGGTGCGGTTCGCCGCGGAGCTGGGGTTTGACGGATACCCCGCCATGCAGCGGGCCTTGCAGGAGATGATCCGCAGCAAGCTCACCACGGTGCAGCGCATCGAGGTGTCCAATGACCGGCTGGGGGATCACGACCTGCTGGAGAGGGTGGTGCAGGCGGACATGGAGAAGATCCGCACCTCCCTGGAGGAGCTCAGCCGGGAGGAGTTTTCCGCTGTGGTGGAGGCCATTGTCAAGGCCAAGCACATCTACATCCTGGGGGTGCGCTCCTCGGCGGCCCTGTCTGATTTTCTCACCTTCTATTTCAACCTGATGTTTGACAACATCCGCCAGGTCAAGACCACTCTGGCCAGCGAGATGTTTGAGCAGATGCTGCGGGTGGGCCAGGGAGATGTGGTCATCGGCATCAGTTTTCCCCGCTACTCCACCCGTACGGTGCGGGCCATGGAGTTTGCCCGGGACCAGGGGGCCACGGTGGTGGCCCTCACCGACAGTTCCATGTCCCCCCTCTACGATACCGCCAATCTGCGTCTGTTGGCCAAGAGCGATATGGCCTCCTTTGTGGACTCTCTGGTGGCGCCTTTGTCCATCCTCAACGCCCTGATCGTGGCGGTGGGACGCAAAAAGGCCGCAGAGGTCACCGCCACCTTTGAGCGCCTGGAGCACATCTGGGATGAGTACCAGGTGTACGAGAAGGTGGAGTACGACGGGAAGGGGTAACCTGCCCGCCCGATTTGAGAGGAATGGAAGCACGTTGAACAAAGAAAAGATCATTGTGGTGGGGGCCGGAGCCGCAGGTATGATGGCGGCCATTTCGGCGGCCCGCCAAGGGGCGCAGGTGCTGTTGCTGGAGCCCAATGAGAAGGTGGGGCGCAAGCTGTACATCACAGGGAAGGGGCGGTGCAACGTCACCAACCACTGCGCGCTGGAGGAGATGATGGCCTCCATCCCCCGCAACGGAAAGTTTCTGTACAGCGCCCTGTCCCGCTTTGACCCCCAGGCCACCATGGACTTTTTCCAGGCCCTTGGGGTGGAGCTGAAGGTGGAGCGGGGCAACCGGGTGTTCCCCGTCTCGGACAGGGCCGCCGACATCATTGACGCCCTATTCTTCGAGCTGCGCCGCCAGGGGGTGGAGCTGCGCCGGGACCGGGTGACGGGCCTTCAGGTCCGGGAGGGGGCCGTGATGGGGGTCACCACCCGGGCCTGTCCCCAGGGGATTCCCGCCGCCTGGGTCATCGTGGCCACCGGCGGGGCCTCCTATCCCCGCACCGGCTCCACCGGAGACGGCTACGATCTGGCCCGGCAGGCAGGGCATGAGGTGGTTCCCATTCGAGGCTCCCTGGTGCCGCTGGAGTCTCCCGACCCCTGTTGCGGGCAGATGCAGGGGCTGGCCCTGCGCAATGTGGAGCTGCGGGTGAGAAACCGGAAGGGCAAGGTGGTCTACCAGGAGCTGGGGGAGATGCTGTTTACCCACTTCGGGGTGTCCGGGCCTCTGGTGCTCTCCGCTTCCGCCCATATGAATTTCCAGCGGGACAGCTACACCCTGCACATTGACCTGAAGCCCGCCCTGGATGAGGGCAAGCTGGATGCCCGGCTGGTGCGGGACTTCACCGACCGGGCCAACCAGAACATGGGCAACGCCTTGGGCGGTCTGCTGCCCCAGTCCATGATCCCCGTGGTGGCCCGGCGGGCCGGAGTCTCTCTGGACACCAAGGCTCACGACCTGCGGCGGGAGCAGCGGCGCGCCCTGTTGGAGACCATGAAAAATTTCACCCTGGAGGTCAGCGGCCCCCGCCCAGTGGAGGAGGCCATTGTCACCGCCGGCGGGGTGAAGGTAGGAGAGGTGGACCCCAAGACCATGGCATCCAAAAAGGTTCGGGGCCTCTCCTTTGCCGGGGAGGTGCTGGATGTGGACGCCTACACCGGCGGGTTCAACCTGCAAATTGCCTGGGCCACCGGCTGGGTGGCGGGCCAGGCAGCGGCAGAACAATCTGAGGAAAAGGATGGCGAAGCGGAATGAATCAGTATCACAGCATAGCCATAGACGGCCCCTCCGGGGCGGGCAAATCCACCCTGGCCCGGGCGCTGGCCCGGGAAATGGGCTACCTGTATGTGGACACCGGGGCCATTTACCGCACGGTGGGGTTGGCAGTACAGCGCAGAGGCCTGGACCCCCAAGACCCCCAGGCGGTGGAGCAGGTGCTGGGCCAGGTGGACATCACCATGGGCTACGGCGAAGACGGACAGCAGCGGATGTATCTGGACGGCGAGGATGTCTCCCAGGCCATCCGCCAGCACGTCATCTCCCGCTATGCCTCCCAAGTGGCGGCGCTGGCCCCGGTGCGGGCCTTCCTGCTGAACAAGCAGCGCCATCTGGCAGAGAACCACAACGTCATCATGGACGGCCGGGACATCGGCACCGTGGTGCTCCCCCAGGCGGACGTGAAGATCTTCCTCACGGCCGACCCCGAGGACCGGGCACGACGCCGCTACCTGGAGCTGCTGGAGCGGGGCCAACAGGCGGATCTGGAGCAGATCCTGGCCGACGTGGTGGAGCGGGACCGGCAGGACATGGAGCGTGCCATTGCCCCCTTGAAAAAGGCGGAGGACGCCACGGTGGTGGACACCACCGGCAAGGACCTGGAGGAGAGCCGGAAGCTGTTGCTGGAGGCCATCCGCAGCAAGCTGGGAGCGGGGGAGGTGCACCCGTGAATCGCTTGTATGCGTTTTTGTATCCATTCATCTGGACTTTTATGCGCATCTTCCACCCCTGGAAGGCAGAGGGCCGGGAGAATGTGCCGGAAGGCGCCGTGGTGATGTGCGGCAACCACACCACCCTGGGAGACCCGGTGTATGTGGTGTGCGCCCTGGGCTGGAGGTGCCAGACCAGAGTCATCGCCAAAGAGGAACTGATGAAGATCCCCGTGCTGGGGTTTCTGCTGAGCAAGGCGGGGATCATCGGCATCAAGCGGGGCAAGGCGGACGTGGCCGCCATCAAGGAGGCCATGCGGGTGCTGCGCAATGGGGAAAAGCTGCTGCTCTTCCCGGAGGGGACCCGGGTCAAGGCAGGGGAGGCCTCCTCTGCCCACACCGGTGCGGCCATGTTCTCCACCCGCACGGGCACCATGCTGCTGCCCATCTACATTTCCCCGGAGAAAAAGCTGTTCCGGAAAACCCGGGTGGTGTTCGGACAGCCCTATACTCCCGCCTATGAGGGGAAAAAAGCGGGGCCGGAGGATTATCAGCGCATTTCCGATGATCTGATGAACCGCATTCGACACCTGGGAGGTACCCAATGAGAGAAGTATTGCTGGCCAAGTCGGCCGGATTTTGCTACGGTGTGCGCCGGGCTGTGGAGCTGGCGGAACAACTGGCCCAGAGCCAGCCCGTCTATCTGCTGGGGGAGATCACCCACAACGACCATGTGATCTCCAAGCTGGAGCAGATGGGGGCGGTGACGGTACACGGCGTGGAAGAGATTCCCCAGGGGGCCACGGTGCTCATCCGGGCCCACGGGGAGCCGGACGCCGTGTATGACCGGCTGAGCGAGAAACACTGTCAGGTGGTGGACGCCACCTGTCCCAACGTCACCCACATCCACGACATCGTCCGCAAGGCGTGCAGCCAGGGCCGTACCCCCGTGATTCTGGGGGATGCAGACCACCCGGAGATCGTGGGCATCGCCGGATGCGCGGAGAATGCCGTGGTGGCCGAGAACTGGGAAGAGCTGGATAAAATCTTCCAAAAGAGGCCGGAACTGCGGGAACAGCCCCTGACCTTTGTGTCCCAAA
The DNA here is from genome assembly GCA_018715985.1 of Candidatus Enterenecus avicola. Classification (GTDB taxonomy): domain Bacteria; phylum Bacillota; class Clostridia; order Oscillospirales; family Oscillospiraceae; genus Enterenecus; species Enterenecus avicola. The sequence continues at coordinate 99 of DVKO01000140.1, read as the reverse complement.
CCACGGCCATTCGGGCGAATTGGGAAAATTCCGTTGAAAACGCAAAAAAAGTGTGTACAAATGCGGAATACTTTGATACAATATGTGGTGCTACGTCTA
>DVKO01000139.1 GCA_018715985.1 Candidatus Enterenecus avicola | reverse complement strand
AACAACATCGGAGCACGCTCCAGGCCAAAAGCCTCCCTTGTGTAAAGGGAGGTGGCACGGCGCAAGCCGTGACGGAGGGATTGACCCAACCAACGGGTCTGTTGCAAAACCATAATTTTGCAACAGACCCCCTGCGGAGCAAACCCCGGCTGGCAGGCCTGTACCCATCCCCCAGGGGGACGCCCAAATTCCGCCCCGCTCTGTGTCACTTTACTGTGCAGAATTTACCCTTGACACTGTCCGCGTGCGGCGGTATAATGTCCATCACGACAAAACAAGGACAGACGAAGCGTGCAGGAAAAGGCCGCCATACGGCCTACCGAAGGAGTGACACTCTCAGGTTCCCCGACACACCCGGGGTGAGGACTGTACGTGGATGTGACTCTGGAGAAGCTCAGCAATGGGTGCCGAAGGTGCAACGCGGGAACGGGCCGTTCCCGCCAATCTCTCAGGCAAAAGGACAGAGGAAATCGCCGATGCAGTTCGCCCGCTCCCCGTTGGGGCCGGGTGCAGGCACACCATTTCCTCAGGTTGCGGATTCTCATGTCCGCAGCCTGTTTTTGTTTTGTCGAACACGGATCGAGGAGAGGATTCAACATGGTTCATCAACTGGAGGCCGCACTGCTACCCGTCGTCAACGCCCTCAACGACTATCTATCCAGCTACATTCTGGTGTTTCTGCTCATCGGTGTGGGCCTGTTCTACTCCATCCGCACCCGGTTTGTCCAGGTGCGCTGCTTCGGAGAGGGCATGAAAAAGGTCTTTGGCTCCCTGTCCCTGCGGGGCGGGGCCCAGAAGCACGGCATGAGCTCCTTCCAGGCCCTGGCCACCGCCATCGCCGCCCAGGTGGGCACCGGCAACATCGTGGGCTCCTCCGGGGCCATTCTCACCGGCGGCCCCGGGGCCATCTTCTGGATGTGGATCATCGCCTTCTTCGGCATGGCCACCATTTACGCCGAGGCCACCCTGGCCATCCACACCCGGGTCATTGACAAGGACGGCCACATCCACGGCGGCCCTGTCTACTATATTACCACCGCCTTCCGGGGCGCTTTTGGTAAATTCCTGGCGGGCTTCTTCGCCGTAGCCATCATTCTGGCCCTGGGCTTTATGGGCTGCATGGTGCAGTCCAACTCCATCGGCTCCACCTTCCAGACCGCCTTTGGCGTCCCCTCCTGGGTCATGGGCCTGGTGCTGGTGGTCATCTGCGCCTTCATCTTCCTGGGGGGCGTGCAGCGGCTGGCCGCCGTCACCGAGAAGCTGGTGCCTCTCATGGCCGCCATCTTCCTGGTGGGCGCCCTGGTGGTGCTCATCGCCCGCATCACCTACCTGCCCGAGACCTTCGCCATGATCTTCCGCTACGCCTTCCAGCCCCAGGCCATCATCGGCGGCGGCTTCGGCTACGCCATCAAGACCGCCATCAGCCAGGGCGCCAAGCGGGGATTGTTCTCCAATGAGGCGGGCATGGGCTCCACCCCCCACGCCCACGCCCAGGCCAACGTGAAGGACCCCCACGAGCAGGGGGTGGTGGCCATGATCGGCGTGTTCATCGACACCTTTGTGGTGCTCACCCTCAACGCCCTGGTGGTGATCTCCACCCTCTACACCTCCGACGGCCCCCTGGCCGGCGGCTATGTGGGGGACATCACCTCGGTGCTCAACAGCTCCAATCTGGCCCAGACCGCCTTCGGCACCGTGTTCGGCGCCCACGCCGGGGCCAGCTTCGTGGCCATCTGCCTGTTCTTCTTCGCCTTCTCCACCGTGCTGGGGTGGAACCTGTTCGGCAAGATCAACGTGATGTACCTCTTCGGCAAGAAGGCCACCCCCGTCTACGGGGTGCTGGCTCTGGTGTTCATCTTCCTGGGTACCACCATGTCCAACGACCTGGTGTGGGGGCTCACCGACCTGTTCAACAACCTGATGGTCATCCCCAACGCCATCGCCCTCTTTGCTTTGTCCTCCGTGGTGGTGGCCATTGCCCAACGCCGGGGCAAGGCGCTGAAACGGTGAAAATTTCCCCATAGTTTTCCCATTCCCCCTCCTCTCCCCCGGGCAGGTTTGACAAATTTTCTGATATCCGTTGACAAACCTGCCCAGGGGAGATATAATACGCCAAAATGAACCACTGATAGAGGCGCGGTTACGATGAGTACCCCACCCAAGGCATGGACAAAGGCCGTGGGGGAAGGGCGTCGCCGCCGAAGGGCAGATAAGCTGGTCCGGCTGTCTGTGCCTGGGCCGCAGGGGAATACCCTGCGGACTGTCACACGTCCCGTGTGAAGCGCTATCATGGAGGAAACAGCCCTTCCCTTTTCCAGGTCGGGGAGATTTGTTGGCCATGATCGCATCAAGCGGTTCATGGTCTTTTGTTTTACCCCATCAAAAAAAGGAAAGAGGAATGCACAATGAAAAAGAGAACCCTGGCCCTGCTCATGGCCGCTATGATGAGCCTGTCCCTGGCCGCCTGCGGCGGCGACACCACGTCCCAGACCACCGACGCCCCCGCCAGCGCCTCCCCCGCCGTGGAGATCCCCGCTGTGCCCGATCTCACCGGCACCGACACCTCCGCCATTCCCGGTGTGGAGGACGGCGTGCTCACCGTGGGCATGGAGTGCGCCTACGCCCCCTACAACTGGACCCAGATGGACGACTCCAACGGCGCGGTGCCCATTGTCAACAACCCCGGCTCCTACGCCAACGGCTATGATGTGAAGATGGCTCAGCGCATCTGCGATGCCTACGGCTGGGACCTGGAAGTGATGGCCATTAGCTGGGACGGCCTCATCCCCGCCCTCAACGCCGGCACCATCGACGCCGTCATCGCCGGACAGTCCATGACCGACGAGCGGCTCCAGGAGGTGGATATGGCCGGCCCCTACTTCTACGCCTCCATCGTGTGCGTGACCAAGAAGGACAGCGAGCTGGCCTCCGCCACCGGCATCTCCCAGCTCTCCGGCACCTGCACCGCCCAGACCGGCACCGTGTGGTACAACTCCTGCCTGCCCCAGATCGAGGGCGCCGAGATCATGCCCGAGTCTGAGACCGCTCCCGCCATGATCATGGCCGTGGAGTCGGGCACCGTGGACTTCATCTGCACCGACATCCCCACCGCCATGGGCGCCTGCGCCACCTATGATGATCTGACCATTCTGGACTTCACCGGAAGCGACGACAACTTTGAGGTGGACCAGGGCGAGATCAACATCGGCATCTCCGTGGTCAAGGGCAACACCGCCCTGAAGGACGCCATGGACGCCGCCCTGGAGGGCCTGACCGCCGAGCACTTCAACGCCATCATGGACCAGGCCATCGCCATTCAGCCTGCGGTGTAACCAGAAACAGCAAGTCATCACCCCATACCGGCGTACCCCTCTGGGATGCGCCGGTTGTGGTATGTTTGCAGAAGGAGGGAATTTATGGAGAAATTTTTAGAGCTCGTCCAGGATATGGGCAAGCTGCTCACCGTCTACTATCCCGCCTATGGCCGGGGCATTGTCAATACCCTGATCCTGGCGGTGACCGCCACCGTCATCGGCTGTGTCATCGGCCTGGTGTGCGGCATTTTGAACACCATCCCCTACACCAAGCAGGACCCCCTGCCCAAGCGCTTTGTCCTCAAGCTGATCCGGGTGATCGTGCGCATCTATGTGGAGGTGTTCCGGGGCACTCCCATGGTGCTGCAAGCGGTGTTCATCTACTATGGCCTGCCCTACTTCACCGACCAGGCGGTGGCCTTTACCGGCAATCAGGGCATCTGGATGGCCTCCATTATCGTGGTGTCCATCAACACCGGAGCCTACATGGCCGAGTCGGTGCGGGGCGGCATCATCTCCATTGACCCCGGCCAGACCGAGGGGGCCCGGGCCATCGGCATGAACCACGTGCAGACCATGACCTCCGTCATCCTGCCCCAGGCCATCCGCAACATCATCCCCCAGATCGGCAACAACTTCATCATCAACGTCAAGGACACCTCGGTGATGTTTGTCATCGGCTTTGTGGAGTTCTTTGCTACCCACCGCAACATCGTGGGCAACAATCTGATGTACTTCCCCTCCGCCACCATCGAGATGATCGGCTACCTGACCATGACCCTCATTTTCTCGGCGCTGCTGCGCCTGGTGGAAAAGCGGATGGACGGCTCGGACAGCTACGAGCTGGTGCAGGAGGACGCCCTGACCATGACCGCCGGCACCTACAACCACCCCAACCGCAGCAACCCCTTTGACAAAAAGTAAGGAGGAGGACCCGGATATGAACGACGCAATTCTGGAGATCAAGCACCTGTCCAAGTCCTTTGGCAGCCATGAGGTGTTAAAAGACATCGACTTCACCGTACGCGCCGGGGACGTGACCTCCATCATCGGGGCCTCCGGCTCGGGCAAGTCCACCCTGCTGCGGTGTGTCAACCTCCTGGAGACCCCCTCCGCCGGGGACATCCTCTTCCACGGGGAGAACATCACCGCCCGGGGCTTCAACCCCTGCCGCTACCGCTCCCAGGTGGGGATGGTGTTCCAGTCCTTCAACCTCTTTAACAACATGACGGTGCTGGAAAACTGCATGGTGGGCCAGGTGAAGGTGCTGAAAAAGTCCAAGGCCCAGGCGAAAGAAAACGCCATGAAGTACTTGGAGCAGGTGGGCATGGCCCCCTACATCAAGGCCCGGCCCCGGCAGATCTCCGGCGGCCAGCGCCAGCGGGTGGCCATTGCCCGGGCCCTGGCCATGGAGCCGGAGGTGCTGCTCTTCGACGAGCCCACCTCCGCTTTGGACCCTGAGATGGTGGGCGAGGTGCTCTCGGTGATGCGGGACCTGGCCCGGGAGGGCATGACCATGCTGGTGGTCACCCACGAGATGGCCTTTGCCCGGGACGTGTCCAGCCACGTGGTGTTCATGGCCGACGGGGTCATCTGCGAGCAGGGCGACCCCCAAGCGGTGTTTTCCAATCCCCAGCAGACCCGTACCCGGGAGTTTTTGGCCCGGTTCCGGGGAGAATAACTCCATACAGGCGTGCTGCATCAGGAGCAGCACGCCTGTTTTTTTGCTGAAAAGGCCCCCTTGCGCAAAGGGAGGGGTCCGCCGGCCCCCTCTCTCCCCGCCCGGCCCATGGGCTTTGCCTCCCTCCGCTGGGGGTGACGTTGGGATGGGCAGAGCGTTCCCCACGGGGGAGCCGCAGCGGCGCGTCCCCATGAAATTTCACAAATTTGGTATAGCACACCCGGGCCGGGTGTGCTATACTGTCCTTGTGATCATCTTGCCCACGGGAGGTATTCCCAATGAAGAAAAGTGAATTGACGGTTCAGATCATGTTAGGCGGTCCCTCCAAGCGGATGGGCACCGACAAGGCCCTGGTGACTCTGGGGGGTAAGACCCTGCTGGAGCGGGCAGTGGACACCTGGAAGGACTACGGCGCAGGGGTTCAGCTGTCTGTGGGCGCCCCGGAGCGGAAGGCTCTGGCACCCGCGGGGACCATGGCTGTGGCCGATATTTATCCCGACCGCGGCCCCCTGGCCGGCCTCCATGCGGGCCTGCGGGCCTGCGCCACCTCCTGGATGCTGCTGGTGGGGGTCAACTTCCCCTTCCTCACCCCCGCCCAGGCCGATGTGCTCCGGGACGCCATCGGTGACGCCGACGCCTGTGTGTACACCCTGGGCGGCCAGCCCCAGCCCCTGTTCGGGGTCTACCGCAAGCGGTGTATGTCCTACGCCGAGACCATGATGCTCAACGGAGACTATGACATCCACAATCTGCTGGGCTGGGTCAACACCGCGTACATCCCCCTGGAGGATGCCGCCCCCTTCCGCAGCGTGGACACCCCCGCCGACCTGGAGGAGGCCCAGCACCTGATCTGATCCCCCTGCAAAAAGAGAAAATTCGGCCCCCTTCCCATGATCTATGGGAAGGGGGCCGCTGTATTTGAACAGGTTGTGGAAAACTTTGTGGAAGTTGTGGAAATCTGCCCTCAGCCCAGGCCCACCAGATGGTTGTTGTGGGACAGGGGTCGGTACACCGTGCGGTACATGGTGAAGAAACACAAAAAGCCGCAGATGAACTGGGACACGGCCTCGGCCACAAACACCCCGTCCACCCCCCACAGGTAGGCCAACAACACGGTGAGGGGGGCGTTGATGACCGCTTTGCGGAGGATGGAGAAGAAGATTGCCTTCTTGGCCTGGCCCAGCCCCACAAAGATGGACTGGCCGGAGATCATCAGGGCCATAAAGACGAACATGGAGAAGTACACCCGCAGGGCGGGCACCCCGGCCTGGAGCATATCCGGGTTGTCATTGAAGATGCGGATGAGCAGCCCGGGCACGGTCATATTCACCAGCCAGATCAGGGCGGCATAGCCCACGGTGACGGACACCGCAAAGCGGATGCCGGTGCACACCCGCCGGTACGCCCGGGCGCCGTAGTTGTACCCCAGCACCGGCTGCACCCCGCTGCCGAAGCCCTGGATGAGCATGAAGGTGACCTCCCGCAGGGAGTTGATGATGGTCATGACCCCCACGTACAAGTCCCCGCCGTAGATGTGCAGCACCTTGTTGCACACGATCTGCACCAGGGAGTTGGTGAGGCTGGTGAAGAAGCCGGACAGGCCCAGGGAGATGATGCGCCGCAGATGTTCCCACCGGGGCCGCAGGTGGCAGGGGCGCAGGGGGAGGAGGGATTTCCTCCCGGTGAGGAAGCGCAGCACCCACACCGCCGAGCAGGCCTGGGCGATGATGGTGGCCAGGGCGGCCCCCTTCACCCCCATATTCAGCCCGTAGATCAGGATGGGGTCCAGCACCAGGTTCACCACCGCCCCCAGAACCACGGTGAGCATCCCCTTGCGGCCGAAGCCCTGGGCGTTGATGAAGGGGTTCATCCCCAGCCCCACGGTGACAAAGGGAGTGCCCAGCAGGTAGATGAAAATGTAGTCCCGGGCATAGGGCAGGGTGGCGTCACTGGCTCCGAAGGCCAACAAAATGGGGTCGAGGAAGGGCAGGGTGAGCAGGGGGATGGCAAAGCCGAACACCAGCAGCAAGGTCAGGGTGTTGCCGATGACGGTGCCGGCCAGTTCCTCCTCCCCTTTGCCCCGGTAGATGGAGCACAGGGGGCTGCCCCCCATGCCCCCCAAGTTGGCAAAGGCCAGCACAATGGAAATCAGGGGAAGGGTCAGGCCCATGCCGGTGAGGCTGGTGTGGCCCACCCCGGGAATGTGGCCGATGTACATCCGGTCCACCAGAGAGTAGAGGATGTTCACCACCTGGGCCACCGTCATGGGTACGGCGATGGACAGAATATTTTTGGGCATGGAGCCTTGGGAAAAGTCATTTTGCGGGCCGGTCACGAGAGAATACCTCCAATGGGATGAAATCAGTGGAGCAGGGTGTTTTCCTGGGTGGTCTCGCCCAGATTGTCCTGGGCGGAGAAATACTGCTCCAGCATGGACGCAGCCAGGGACGCCAGGTTGCCGCCGGCGGAGCCCTTCTCCGCCACCAGGCACAGGGCCACCTGGGGGTCGTCATAGGGGGCAAAGCAGACGAAGGTGGCGTTGGCGTCGCTGCCCTCCACCTCGGCGGTACCGGTTTTACACCCCACCGTCACAGGCAGTTTGGAGAAATACTGGGCCATGGAGGCGGTCTGGGCCAGGTTGTACATTCCCTGCTTCACCGCCGCCAGGTCCTCGGGGTCGATGTCGATGGTGGCCGCCAGCTGGGGCTGGTACTGGTACACCACCTGGGAGTAATCGCTGGACTTGACCTCGCGGAGCAGGTGGGTCTCGTACCGGTTGCCGCCGTTGACCAGGGTGGCCACATAGTTGGCCAGCTGGATGGGGGTGAACAGGTTGTTGTCCTGACCGATGGCCGCCGACAGGGTCTGACCGGCGTACCACACGCCCCCCAGCTTCTCGGTGGTCTCAGGCCCCGCCACGGTGCCCTTGGACTCGGGCAGCTCGATGCCGGTGTACTCTCCCAGGCCGAAGGCGGCGGCGTACTCGTCCAGCCTGTCGATGCCCAGGCGGCGGCCCAGGTCGTAGAAGAAGATGTTGCAGGAGTCCTTGATGGCGTCGGTGACCGTCTCGCTGCCGTGGGAGCCGCCGGTGCTGGTACGGATCCAACACACGGGTTGATAGTCGGGATAATAGGTGTAGATGCCGGAGCAGTAGGTGGTGGAGGAGGGGGTGATAAGCCCCTCGGACAGGCCCGCCACGGCGGTGACCATCTTAAAGGTGGAGCCGGGGGCGTAGATACCCTGGGTGGCCCGGTTCAAAAGGGGCTTGGCCGGGTCGGAGAGCAGGTCGTTGTAGTCCTGGGTATAGGTGGACAGGTCGTAGGTGGGGTAGGAGGCCAGGGCCAGCACCCCGCCGCTCATGTCCACCATCACCGCAGCGGCGCCGGCGGGATCGTCCAGCTTCTGCACAAAGTCCCCCAGCAGCTGCTCGGTGCGGGCCTGGAGGGCGCTGTCCAGGGTGAGCACCACGTGGTTGCCCGGCTGGGGCTCGCTCTGCCACTGCTGGCTGATGACGGTGCCGTTCTCATCCGTCTCCAGCAGCCGGGTGCCGCTGGTGCCGTGGAGGTAGGACTCAAAGGCCAGCTCCACCCCGTCCTTGCCCACATAGGCGTCCATGGGATAGTTCTGGGCCTGGTAGGTGGGCCACTCCTCGGCGCTGATGAGCCCCACCCGCCCCAGCACATGGGCGGCGGCGGTGGTGTTGTACACCCGGTTGGTGGAGGTCACAATGGACACCCCGGGCAGGCCCAGCTCCTTGACCCGGGTGATGAAGGAGATGGACACATCGGTGGCAAAGGTGTAGGTGTTGTAGGTGATCTGCTTTTGGCGCAATGACACCTCATAGAGCACCCCCAGCAGCTGCCGCACCTGGCCGTTGAGCTCCTGGGTCTCCACCGAGAAGGTCTCGCACATTTTCTCCATCAGCTCCTGGGCGGTGAGGTTGGCGGAGGCGGCGTCCTTCACCCAGCCGTAGGCCTCTGCCAGCCGGCCCAGCTGGGTGGACAGGATCTGCTCCTCCCCGCTCTCCGACTGGGAGATGTAGGCGAACAGGTTGTCCTCCTTGGTGTACCGCCAGGGGGCCTCTTGGGAGATGGGCAGGGAGTCGGACCACTCCACCCCCTCCGCCTTGCACAGCTCCATGAGCTGGGAGAGGATCTGGTTGGTGTTCTCCCCCATCAGGGAGGTGTCCAGCTCCACCGAGTAGCCCAGCTCGTTGGACACCAGCACCCGGCCATATCGGTCCAGGATCTCCCCCCGCACCCCGTCCACCGTCTCGGACTGGGTGACGTTGTAGTTGGCGTTGGCCCGCCACTGGGCGCCCTCCACCACCTGCAGGCGGTAGAGGACGGAGAAAAAGGTCAAGAGAAGGCAGGCGAAAAACACCATCAGCAGGGTGGAACGCACCCGCAGACGATGTCCTTCGTCCTCGGTATGGGTGTCTTTGTTGTTGGAGTAAAAGTCGATAAATCTACTCATAATGTTTCCTTCCGTGTGGAAAAAACCTGGGGCAACTCTTATTCGTGATAGATCCTGCCGTAGTGGACGCAGCAGAACCGATGGAACCCGTATACGGGGAAGGCCCACACCAGGGTGACCAGGGTCTCCCATCCCGCCAGCGCGAGCGCCACGGGCAGGGGGGCGGAGAACTGGGCCACCGCCCACAGGATCTGGGCCGCCTCCCACAGCCCCAGCAGCACCACACAGCAGATCATATGGCCCCACAGGTCCTGGCGCAGCACATACTGGCCCAGCAGGCCGCACAGCCAGCCCACCACACACAGCAGCGCCACATGGCCCCAGCCCCCATGGCCCAGGGTGGCCAGCAGCAGCCCCGCCGCCACGCCATAGCCTGCCCCGAACCGCCCGCCCTCCAGGCAGCCCGCCGCCACCGCGCACACCGGCAGCAGCAGGGGCACAGGCAGGGGGGTGAGGGGGAGGACGTAGTAGTTGAGCAGGGCCAACAGCGCCAGGGTGATGCCGTAGGCCAGCAGTTTTAGGATGAGATCACGGCGGGTCAAAACGGCACCGTCCTTTCAGGAATGAATCGTGAAGAGTGAATAATGAATAATTATGGTGTGCCGCAAGCGGCACGGATTTGAATCAGAGGCACAGGCGGAAGGGCCTGCATTCTTCATTCTTCATTCTTCGTTATTCCTTCAAATAAGTTCCCCGAACAGCGCCCAGGTGGAGCAGTCGGTGATCTTCACGTCCACAAACCGGCCCACCAGGCTCTCATCCCCGTTGAGGTGCACCAGACGGCCGCCGGGGGTGCGGGCATTCAAGTTGTTGCGGGGGTCCTCACTGAGCCCGTCCACCAGGCAGCGCTGGACCGTTCCGATATACGCCTGGTGCTTTTCCAGGGAGATCCGGTTCTGGGCCTCCACCAGGCGGTTGAAGTTGGCGGATTTCTCCTCCTTGGACATGGGGTCCTCCATCTCAGCGGCCGGAGTGCCCTTGCGGGGGGAGTAGATGAAGGTGAACAGGGCGTCGTAGCGCACCTCCTCGATGAGGGAGAGGGTGTCCTCAAACTCGGGGGTGGTCTCCCCGGGGAAGCCCACGATGACGTCGCTGGTGAGTACCACGTGGGGGATGCGTTCCCGCAGGGCGTGCACCTTGTCCAGGTACTGCTCCCGGGTGTAGCGGCGGTTCATGGCCTGCAAAACCCGGGTGTTGCCGGACTGGAAGGGCAGGTGGATGCAGGGGGCCACCTTCTCACACCTGGCCATCACGTCAAAGAGCTTCTCCGTGGCGTCCTTGGGGTGGCTGGTCATGAAGCGGAGCAAAAATTCGCCCTCAATGGCGTTGGCCTGCTCCAGGAGGGCGGGGAAGTCCATGCCGGTGCCCAGATCCTTGCCGTAGGAGTTGACGTTCTGGCCCAGCAGGGTGATGTCCTTGTACCCCTCCGCCACCAGCTGGCGGATTTCATTCAAGATGATCTCCGGCTCCCGGCTGCGCTCTCTCCCCCGGGTGTAGGGCACGATGCAGTAGGTGCAGAAGTTGTTGCAGCCGTACATGATGGACACCCACGCCTTGATCTTGCCGGACCGGCGCACGGGCAGGCCCTCGGCAATGGCCCCTTCGGCGGGGGCGGTCTCAAACACCCGGCCCCGCCGCAGGTAGATGCGGCGGATAAACTCGGGGAAGCGCCACAGCACCTGGGGGCCGAACACCAGGTCCACGTGCTGGTAGGACCGGCGCAGCCGCTCCACCACGTGGGGCTCCTGGGCCATGCAGCCGCACAGGCAGATGATCTGGTTGGGGTTGCGCCGCTTGCCGTGGACCAGGGCGCCCACGTTGCCGAACACCCGCTGCTCGGCGTGTTCCCGGATGGCGCAGGTGTTGATGAGGATGAGGTCGGCGTTGTCGCCGCTGTCCACGATCTCGTAGCCCATCTCGCACAGCATCCCCCGCAGCAGCTCCGAGTCCGCCTCGTTTTGCTGGCACCCGTAGGTGTCCACAAAGGCGGTGGGGGGAGCGGCATGGGCGGCGTTGATGGCCCGGATCTCCTGGCAATATTCCCGCTGTTTTGCCACGTCCTGAGCGGGTATGACGGGGGTTTTTCTCTCCATGGGGAGTTCCTCCATTGTTCTAAAATTCATAACGTGATATTATATCACGGTTGGACCGGCAAAACAAGCCGAACCGCCGCCGCTTCCCCCCTCCGGGCGCCAACTTCCAGGTCTTTGTCGTTGACAGCCCCGGGCCAAAGTGATAGAGTATAGCAAATTGTGTCCCATCCATCCCTGTCTTTTGGAAACAAGGAGACCGTCTATGCTACACAACGCAGACAACCTTCGGCAGGCCCTGCTCCGCCGCTGCGGCGGGGCAAAGGTGGTGCTGCCGGTCACCCTTCTGCTCCACGCCCTGGTGGTGGCCCTGGTGGCCCAGGTCATTGTCCACCAGAGCGTGGCCTCCATCCCCTCCGCCCTGCTCACCGGCTGGTTTTGGTGCACGGTGGTGCTGCTGGGGCTGGTGGCGGGGATTTTCACCTTTTTCACCCGCACCATTGTGGTGGGGGCCATCGTCACCTGCGTCCCCCCCACCATCATGGTGTTTTGCAGCTACTTTAAGGCGCTGATCACCTCGGTGCCCCTGACCATCCAGGACTTTCTCCTCATCGGTCAGCTGGGGGACATCACCGAGCTCAACGCCTCCTCCATCCACTTCTCCCCTCTGAGCCTGGGGTGCATCCTCTTTCTGGTGCTGTGGCTGGTTTTGGTGTCCCTGCTGCTCTACCCGGTGCGGCTGCCCCGCAAGCCCAGCCTGTGGGCGGGGGCGGGGTGCACCGCCGCTGTGGTGCTGGTGTTCGGGGTGCTGGCCAACGCCCTGCTCTTCACCCCCATGGGGGTGGGCATCGACCAGAAGCTGTCCCAGGCCACGGTGAACCGGGAGACCGGGGTGCTGCTGGGCCTGTGGCGGGGCACCCTGAACCAGATCTACATGGCCTTCCACGAGGGGGATACCCCCCCGGAGGAGCTGGAGCAGGCCGCCCAACAGGCCCTGGAGCTGGCGGGCCAGGAGGGGGACACCCAGGTGGACCAGCAGCCCAATGTGATCCTCATCCTCTCCGAGTCCTTCTTTGACGTCACCGAGCTGCCCGGGGTCACCTACGACGGGGACCCCCTGTCCGACTTCCACGCCCTGCAAAAGGAGGGAGTGTCCGGCACCTTTTACACCCGCAGCCTGGGCTACGGCACCTGCAACATTGAGCTGGAGATCCTCACGGGGATGAACACCGGCCTGTTGTGGGGGGAGGACCTGTACAATATGGACCCCCAGGTGTTCTCCCGGCTGCCCTCGGTGCCCTCGGTGCTCTCGGACAACGGCTACTCCACCACCATGGTCCATATGTACAACGACTCCATCTACCACCGCACCCCCATGTTTGAGGCCATGGGCTTTGACAAGACCTACTTCCAGGACGACTTTGCCCAAATCGACCCCCAGGCCGGGGACCCGGCCTATCTGGAGGAGCAGCGGCAGGGCAGTTTTTACTCCGACTCCTACCTGTCCCAGCTGCTCATCGACCTGTACGAGAAGGGCAAGGGGGACGGTCCCCAGTTCCTCTACGGCATCTCCATGGAGAATCATGCCCCCTATGACAGCTCCAAATACAGCCCCGACGAGATCCACGTCACCTTCCAGTCCAATCTGAAGGGCCAGGCCCAGGAGATGCTCCAGTCGGTGAGCCAGGGCTCCCACGACGCCAGCCAGGCCCTGGGAGAGCTGGCCGACTACTTCCGGAACCAGGAGGAGCCCACCATCATCGTCTTTTTCGGGGATCACCGCCCCGGGGTGGGCCTCACCGACGGGGGCACCGTGTACTCCAAGCTGGGGATGTGCTCGGCGGATTACAGCCGCTGGTCCGCCCAGGAGATGAAGGAGCTGTACTCCACCGACTACCTCATCTGGTCCAACGACCCCAGCTACCTGCCCAATGAGGCGGGGGCCCAGGTGGACCGGGGCACCAACTACCTGGGGGTGGACCTGCTGAATATGGTGGGGGCGGAAAAGCCGGTGTACTGGAAGCTGCTGCAAAACCTGTCCCACACCCGGCTCAACGACACCTGGGTGTACGGCCTGGCCCAGGACGGCACCCTGTCCTATATGCCCCCCGACGAAGGGGAGGACGGGGAGAAGCTGCGCCTGCTGAGCACCCTCTTGGACGACACCCTCTACGGGGAGCAGGTGGCCACCCCAACATTGCGGCAATCTTCGCCTTGACACCGGGGAAAAAACGTGATACAGTGACACTGATCTGCAAAGACGGAGACGAGTACCCAGGCGCTTTGGGGTTTAGAGAGAGGATGGTTGGTGCAAATCCTCACCCCCGCCCTGTGGGAAGGCCCTCCTGAGCTGTGGCCCCAACGGGAAACCCAGTAGGCGTCACCGGCCCCCGCCGTTACCGGGCGAGAGTGCGCACGTTTTGTGCGAATTCAGGTGGAACCACGGACATTTTGTTCGCCCTGAGCCGCTGGCTCAGGGCGTTTCCTTTTGCCTTGCTCGAGTCAGCAAAGGCCCCCTTGTGTAAAGGGGGCTGTCTGCCGAAAGGCAGACTGGGGGATTGACCTGCCAACCACAGGGGATCCATCCCTCCGACCCGGCTTACGCCGGGCCACCTCCCTTTGCACAAGGGAGGCATTTCATGAAGAGGAGTGTATCACATGAAAAACACCGAGAAAACCATGGAGAAGATCGTAAACCTGTGCAAAGGCCGTGGCTTCATCTTCTCCGGCTCTGAGATCTACGGGGGCCTTGCCAACACCTGGGACTACGGCCCCCTGGGCGTGGAGCTGAAGAACAACGTCAAGAAGGCCTGGTGGAAGAAGTTCGTCCAGGAGAACCCCTACAACGTGGGTCTGGACTGCGCCATCCTCATGAACCCCCAGGTGTGGGTGGCCTCCGGCCACGTGGGCGGCTTCTCCGACCCCCTCATGGACTGCAAGGAGTGCAAGGAGCGGTTCCGCGCCGACAAGGTCATTGAGGACTGGTGCCAGGAGAACAAGTTCGACCTGGGCAAGCCCGTGGACGCCATGAGCCAGACCGAGATGAAGGAGTTCGTGGAGGAGCACAACATCCCCTGCCCCTCCTGCGGCAAGCACAACTGGACCGACATCCGCCAGTTCAACCTGATGTTTAAGACCTTCCAGGGGGTCACCGAGGACGCCAAGAACACCGTGTACCTGCGTCCTGAGACCGCCCAGGGCATCTTTGTCAACTTCCAGAACGTCCAGCGCACCACCCGCCGCAAGCTGCCCTTCGGTGTGTGCCAGATCGGCAAGTCCTTCCGCAACGAGATCACCCCCGGCAACTTTACCTTCCGCACCCGGGAGTTTGAGCAGATGGAGCTGGAGTTCTTCTGCACCCCCGGCACCGAGCTGGAGTGGTTTGCCTACTGGAAAGACTTCTGCCACAAGTGGCTGCTGGACCTGGGCGTGAAGGACGAAAACCTCCGCCTCCGGGACCACGACCCCGAGGAGCTCTCCCACTACTCCAACGCCACCACCGACTTCGAGTTTGTGTTCCCCTTCGGCTGGGGCGAGCTGTGGGGTGTGGCCAGCCGCACCAACTTCGACCTCACCGCCCACCAGAACACCTCCGGCAAGGACATGACCTACTTCGACCAGGAGAAGAACGAGCACTATATCCCCTACGTCATCGAGCCCTCCCTGGGTGCCGACCGGGTGACCCTGGCCTTCCTGGTGGACGCCTACGACGAGGAAGTGGTGGGTCAGGACAAAAACGGCAAGGACGACGTGCGCACCGTGCTCCACCTCCACCCCGCGCTGGCCCCCTACAAGGTGGCGGTGCTCCCCCTGTCCAAGAAGCTGTCTGAGAAAGGCCGGGAGATCCAGGCCCGGCTGTCCAAGTACTTCATGGTGGACTTTGACGACGCCGGCTCCATCGGCAAGCGCTACCGCCGCCAGGACGAGATCGGCACCCCCTACTGTGTCACCGTGGACTTCCAGACCGTGGGCAGCGACACCGAGGAGGCGGACCATGCCGTCACCATCCGGGATCGGGACACCATGGAGCAGGTGCGGGTGCCCATCGACCAGCTGAAGGCCTGGCTGGACGAAAAGCTGGCCTACTAAGCCGCCCAACTGCATACGAAATACTAAGCCCGGGAGCCCCTTGGTCTCCCGGGCTTTTTTGCTGGAAACTGCTAGTCACCCATTGCTCCGCCTTGCCTCTCCCTCTGGGAGAGGTGGCAGCCCGTCCGGGCTGACGGAGAGGGCCTGCCCTTTTTCAACATCTCTGTTCAAGCCTTTCGGCTTGGGTGGGGACGCTCCGCTAGGGTGACTTTTGTCCGGGCAAAAGTCACCAAAACCCGCCTAGGGCGTTCCCCCCTAGGTACCCCCCCTGGGGGTACTAGGCTGGAACTGCGTCAAGCTGGTGTTCGGCCCGTGACCCTTGCTGTGGCCCCTGGTACTGCCACCACACCAGGCCACCCTGGGCAGCTGGCCCTATGGCCGGGCGGTTTTCATGTCCGGGCCTACCATGGAGAAGCGGCGTTGCCGCCGCCGGGAGCCAGGCCATCGGCAGCTGGGAACAGCTGCTTTACCAGGGTAAGGCCCTGGCGGTAGAAGGATGCGCCAGCAGAGGAGCAGGCACTTCCAATCGAATTATCATGCCATCTATGTGACCCCACCAGTCCAAGGGCCGAAAAGAGGAGAACGCAGGGACACCCAGTACCGCGGGGGTGGATTCCAAAGGAGGGGAAAGGCCCCTCCTTTGGCGATTCTTTCCCCAATTTCTCATCGCTGAGAAATTGGGCCCAGCGCCAGCGCGCTCCCCCCGGCTGGCAGGCCTAGCGGCACAAAAATGCGAACATTTCCAGGGCTTTTCCAGGCTCAATGCCTCCCTTGTGTAAAGGGAGGTGGCACGGCGTAAGCCGTGACGGAGGGATTGACTGCCTGGCAGGTAGGGACAACCCCTCAGTCAGCCTGGCGGCTGACAGCTCCCCTTACACAGGGGAGCCAAAGGGTACTGCCTGCCGAAATGCCTCCCTCTGGGAGGGAGGTGGCCCGGCGCAAGCCGGGTCGGAGGGAGCCTGTGGCAAGGCCTTAAGGGCTTGTTCAGAGTGGGCGGCGTGTGCTGGAGTGCCATGAAAGTCCGGTATAGGCCTCTGCTCTGTGCAAGACTGCGGGACAGCTGCCCGCAAGCTCCCTCAGTCTCGTCGGTGCGGACTGTGTATCTCTCGCCTCGCCCCTGAGAGGCGGGGCAAGTCTCGCTCACGCCGTCGCACCTCCTCTCCCCACCGAACCCGCTTGCGCTGGGCTTCGGCGGGGACCCCG
>DVKO01000138.1 GCA_018715985.1 Candidatus Enterenecus avicola | reverse complement strand
AGTGGCAGCAAGGCGGAAACCGGAGTGTAGTAGTTTGAGGAAACGGTGAGTTGGTCATTTCCATTAGAGATCCACAATCAGAATCCAAAGAAAGCGAAGGTAGCGTCCATTGGAAATTTCTAGCCAGAAGTAAGCCCCCAGCTGCGATTTGGGACAGCTGGGGGCTTGGTGTTTGTCTGGATAAAAATATCAAATAAAACCAGGGGGCGAATTGTGCCGAAGTTTGTGGAGCAATGAGCATTGCAAATCCGGCTGTATTCCAGTATACTATCATGTAGTATACCATGTGTTGAATGTAGTATGAGGTGATAAAATGTTTGCAAAGGATATTGGCATTGATCTGGGTACAGCCAGTGTGTTGGTATATATCAAGGATAAGGGTATCGCGCTGCGGGAGCCTTCCGTGGTGGCTCTGGACAAGAATACGGGAAAGCTGCTGAAGGTGGGCACGGATGCCCAGAAGATGCTGGGCCGCACCCCCGGGAACATTGTGGCCATCCGTCCCCTGCGGGAGGGGGTCATTTCCGACTATGACATGACCGAGCGGATGCTGCGGGAGTTTATCCGCAAGGTGGCTCCCATCCGTCTGTTCAAGCCCCGGGTGGTGATCTGTGTGCCCTCCGGCATCACCGAGGTGGAGGAGCGTGCGGTCATCGACGCCGGCATCCAGGCGGGCGCCCGCCGGGTGTACCTCATTGAGGAGCCTCTGGCCGCTGCCATTGGCGCCGGCATTGACATCACCCAGCCCGACGGCCACATGGTGGTGGACATCGGCGGCGGCACGGCGGACATCGCCGTGATCTCCTTGTCCGGCATCGTGGAGTCTGCCTCCATCAAGGTGGCTGGCGACTCCTTCAGCGAGGCGGTGGTGAAGTACATTCGCAAGCGGCACAACGTGCTCATCGGTGACCGCACCGCTGAGGAGCTGAAGATGAAGATCGGCTGCGTATTCCCCCGCCCCGAAGAGGTGAGCATGGAGATCAAGGGCCGCTGCCTGATGACCGGCCTGCCCCGGGTGTTTACCGTCACCTCCAGTGAGATGATCGAAGCCTTTGAGGAGCCCTGTGCCCGCATTCTGGAGGCGGTGCACGGAGTGCTGGAGCGCACGCCCCCCGAGCTGGTGGCGGACATCTCCACCAACGGCATTGTGATGACCGGCGGCGGCTCTCTGGTGTGGGGCTTTGATAAGCTCATTGAATCCCACACCGGCATTGAGACCTACGTGGCCGACGACGCCATCTCCTGTGTGGCCCTGGGTACCGGCCGCAGCCTGGACTGGGTGGGCGAGATGCAGGACGGCACCATGAACATCTCCCGCAGCCGTCAGATGCTGTAAGTGCCCTCAAAAATATGATTGGAAGCCCCCGTATCTGATGAAACGTCATCGGATGCGGGGGCTTTCTTTGCGGAGAAGAGAATCGTTCAAATGACTGTGAGGTTTTGGCCGGCCCTCTCGTCTAATAAGTGAAAGGGGATCAAAGCACTTTTTGGAAAGGAGCGAATCCATGGATCACGGTGCAGCCAGCTACCGCCGTTTCCTTGATGGCGATGACAGCGGTTTTGCATCAGCCCCTTTGTGCGAATGGATCCTGAGAGCAACCCGGGGGTTTATGAGAGTGCTGAGACACAGGGACATCTGTACCTGCATATGAAAGATGGAACGGTGGTGGAGCTCAGGTTGATCGACGGGGGGTATGTAGGCTGTGAAAGCCTTGGTTGGATCTTTGTAAAAATGCCTGGCCAGCGGTTTGATGCAGTATTGGCTGCTTGTCAGTAAAAGGCCAGCGCTGCCTGCCTATTTCCTGCGGGAAGTGATTTGTCGGACAAGCTTTTCAGGGGTGTTGTCCTCCGGGTGGTCCAAGACGTGTTCCAGCAACGTCTTCTGAACTCGCCCAATCTCGATCCCGGACAGGCCCAGGGCCATCAGGTCTTGGCCGGACAGAGCCAGCTGCTTGGGGGAGATGCAGGGCGCTTGGGCCAGAACGTTCTCCAAGGCCTGGAGTGGCTGAGAACCCGGGGACATAGCTGCCAGAGCCTGACAGGTGGTCACACCATGGCGGGAGAGCAGGTGTCGCCACCCTCTGGCATCTGTGGGGACCTCCAACGCGAGGGCCTTGGTCAGGGGGACAATGAGAGCCCGGTCTGGAATCAGACCCTGGAGCAGGGGCAGAGGGTCTGCGCCTTCCTGACGCAGCAGGGCCGCCAGCCCTGCCCATCGGGCCAAGGGGGTCGGGAGCAGGGTGGAGAGAATGGCCGTTTCCACCTCCAACCGGTTGGGAAGAAAGGCGGAGAGCAGGCCGGAGGAGAACAGCAGTCCGGCCCAGTGAGGGGCGGGGGCACACAGGGTTTTCTCCACTTCCGGGCGTATGCGCTCAGGTGGGAGCGTGTGGGGCTGCGCCCCCAACTCCATGAGGGCTTGGAGCAGCTGTCCCTCCAGCTGAAAATCCAGCTGGGCGGCGAAGCGAATGGCCCGGAACATCCGCAGGCGGTCCTCTCGGAACCGCAGCTCCGGCTTCCCCACACAGCGGACGCTGCGCCGCTGAAGATCGCCACGGCCTCCAAAGGGGTCAAGAAGCTGTCCGTCTGGAGCCATGGCCATGGCGTTGATGGTAAAGTCACGGCGGGACAGGTCTGCCTCCAGGGAGGAGACAAAGGAGACGGCATCTGGTCGGCGACCGTCCCCATAACGGTCCTCTTGGCGGAAGGTGGTCACTTCCACGGTCCCGCCCTCCAGTACCACCGTCACTGTGCCGTAGGCCAGACCGGTGGGCACAGTGTGGGGAAAGAGGGCCTGGACCTGGCTGGGCAGGGCAGAGGTGCATACGTCCCAGTCCTGGGGCGTGCGGGAGAGAAGCAGGTCCCGGACACATCCTCCCACAGGGTAGGCCTGGAACCCGGCGACGTGCAGAGCCTGGCAGCAACGGGCCACAAAAAGGGGAAGGGAGGAGAGTAATTCCATGTCCGGCTCCTTTCTCTGTCGGAAAAAGTAAAATATGGCGGAGAATGAGGTTGCCATTCCCGGTGTGGCATAGTATAATATAATGGTTTTGAGTTCATAGTATCCAGGGGACAGTGACAATATTATTATATGGGGTGTGCATATGTCAGTCAATAACATCCGTGACTATATCAAGCCGGGGAAGCGGGCCCATCTGGTGGGCATCGGCGGAGTGTCCATGGCCTCTCTGGCGGAGGTCTTACTGGGCAACGGTGTCATCATCACCGGCTCAGACCGGCAGGAGAGCGCCACCGTGGCCCATCTGCGCAGTCTGGGCATTCCCGTGACCATTGGGCACCTGCCCGAGAGTGTAGCGGGGGCGGACTGCGTGGTGCGCACAGCAGCGGTACACGACGACAATCCGGAAATTGCGGCGGCGCGGGCCTCCGGCATTCCTGTCTTTGAGCGGGCCCAGGCCTGGGGCGCCATTATGACGGGGTATAAGAACGCCCTGTGCATTTCCGGTACCCATGGCAAGACCACCACCACCTCCATCTGCACCCACATCTTCATGGCGGCCCAGCAGGACCCCACCGTGATGATTGGCGGCACGCTGCCGCTGCTTCAGGCTGGGCACCGGGTGGGCAAGGGGGACACCATTATTTTGGAATCCTGCGAGTACTGCAACTCCTTCCTCTCCTTCCACCCCACGGTGGCGGTGATCTTGAACATTGAGGCGGATCACCTGGACTTTTTCAAGGATCTGGAGGATGTGGAGCACTCCTTCCGGGCGTTTGCCGATCTGGTGCCGGAGAGCGGGTGTATTGTGGCCAACTGCGAGGACGCCAACACCATGAAGGCCTTGCAGGGGGAGACCCGGCCCATGGTCACCTTCGGCGTGGAGCGGGGAGATGTCCACGCAGAGAATTTGAACATGGACCACGGGTTTGCCACCTTCGATGTGGTACATCGCGGGGAGCACTATGCCCATGTGGAACTGTCCATCCCCGGAATGCACAATGTGAAAAACGTGTTGGCCGCTTCCGCCGCCGCCATTGTCCTGGGTGTCCCGGGCTGGGCAGTGGAGCAGGGGATGCGGGATTTCCGCCTGCCCCGCCGCCGCTTTGAGTACAAGGGAGACTACCACGGGGCGGAGGTGTGCGACGACTATGCCCACCATCCGGGCGAGCTGGAGGTGCTGCTGGACTCGGCCAAGAGCCTGGGACACAAGCGTGTGATCTGCGCCTTCCAGCCTCATACCTATACCCGCACCTATGAGCTCTTTGACGACTTTGTGCGGGTGCTGAAAAAGCCGGATGTCACGCTGCTGGCGGAGATTTATGCCGCCCGGGAGACCAATGAGCTGGGCATCTCCTCGGCGGATCTGGCGGCCAAGATCCCCGGCAGCATCTACTGCCCCACCTTGGACGATGTGACGGCCAAGCTCAAAGAGCTGGCCCAGCCCGGAGACCTCATCCTCACCGTGGGTGCGGGAGACATCTACCGGGCCGGTGAGATGCTGGTATCGGCACAAGACTAAGAGAAAACGGCGCAGGAAGCAGTGAGTGCTCCCTGCGCCGCTCTTTTATGCGCCTGTGGGGAGGAAAAACAGAGTATCCAACAGCTGTTGGAAAATGCCCAGGGTGGTCAGCCGGGCCACGCTGGAGGAGGCCACCAGGTCCACGGTCTCGTGCTCCGTTCCGTCCAGATATACCACCATCTCGCCCAGCTTTTGCCCCTCTTCCACCGGGGCGGCGATCTCCCGGGGCAGATGGATCTGGGTGGTGACGGAGGCGCTCTGGCTCTGCTGGGTGAGGATGGTGCAGTCCCGGGCCAGCACGGGCTGGACCGTGTCCTGTTCTCCCAATGTCACGGCAATGGGGGGGAGCGCCTGATCGGGGTAGACCTGGGTGAGGGCGTAGTTGGCAAAGCCGTAGTTGAGCAGGGCGGCAGCGCTGTCAAACCGGTCGCTGGGGGTGGCAGCGTGCATGACCACCGCAATCAGCTCCATGCCATCCCGTTCCGCCGTGGCGGACAGACAGTAGAGGGCGGCGTCGGTGGAGCCGGTTTTCAGGCCCGTGGCCCCGGGATAGGAGTAGATGAGCCGATTGGTGTTGGTCAACTGAAATTCACCGTTCCGGAGGGTGTCCATCCAGATGGTGGTGTACTCCCGCAGCTGGGGATGATTCAAAATCAGCTCCCGGCTCATCAGAGCGATGTCGTAGGCGGAGGATACGTGACCTTCTGCGGGCAGGCCGGTGCAGTTGCAGAAGACCGTGGACTCCATGCCCAGCTCCTTGGCCCGCTCATTCATGCGCTGGACAAAGGCGCTCTCACTGCCGGATATGGCCTCGGCCAAGGCCACGGCGCAGTCGTTGGCGGAGGCCACGGCCACCGCTTTGACCATCTCGCTGACGGTGAGCTGCTCCCCCTCCTCCAGCCAGATTTGAGATCCGCCCATGGAACAGGCGTAGGGGGAGGCGGTGATGACATCGTCCCAGGTCAGCTGCCCGGCGTCAATGGCTTCCATCACCAGCAGCAGCGTCATAATTTTGGTCACCGAGGCGGGCTCATAGACGGCGTGGGAGTCCTGTTCAAAGAGCACCTCGCCTGTACTCTTCTCCATGAGAATGGCGGAGGGTGCGGTGATGTCCACCTGGGCGGCCCTGGCGTGGGTAGGCAGCAGGCACAGCAGAGCCAGGGACAGGGCGAGCACGGCTTTCATGGTATCAATCCCTCATTTCCTGTATGGTGCTATCAGGGTATGAGAGAACGGGCCGGACTATGCCTGGGGACAAGAAGCAGGCCCGCTTTTCCAGAGGGAAAGCGGGCCTGAGGTCAAGTTTTTTATCGCTCTTTTAAGAGCTTGTTCAGCTCATCCATGAAGGTGTTGATGTCCTTGAACTGGCGGTATACAGAGGCAAAGCGTACATAGGACACCTCGTCCACGTCCCGCAGCTTCTCCATCACCAACTCGCCGATCTGAGTGGAGGGGATCTCCCGCATCAACTCGTTTTGCAGGGTCTGCTCGATCTCGTCAGCGATGCGCTCCAAGGTGTCGGTGGGCACCGAGCGCTTCTCGCAGGACTTGAGCATACTGCCCATGAGCTTGTTTTTGTCAAAGGCTTGGCGGCGACCGTCCCGCTTGATGACCACCAGCGGCAGGCTCTCCATGGTCTCGTAGGTGGTAAAGCGCTTGTGACAGGCCAGACACTCCCGGCGGCGGCGGATGCTGCTGCCCTCATCGGCGGGGCGGGAGTCTACCACCTTGCTCTCGGGGTGCGCACAAAAGGGGCATTTCACGGGTGGATCATCCTTTCCAAGTGTGATAGTGATGATAAGATTGTTGAAATTATAACATAAAACTTCCCGGGTGTGTACTACCACAGGAAAATTTTTTTCTTCCGAATAATCGGCGGGGCCAGGTGGCATACTGCTGACAGTGAGGTGATAATCATGGATAAGAATTACAGCCGAACTCCCAGCAAGACCAGCTCTGAAAACTGCAAGCATCAGGGCACCGAGAACCGCAAGAAGCAGTCCACGGAAAACTGCAAGAAGTCCGGTATGGACAACAAAAACCCCATGGGCAAGGGCTACTAAGCCGGCAGCCTGAAGGGGAAGGGCGTGTGCATGAGACCTCTGAGGTCTGAGGCACACGCCCTTTCATATTTTCTGGGGATAAGACTGCCCGCCCAACGGGCTCACAGGATATTTTTCAACGAGGGCAGCTCCGCCTCCAACAGCAGCTCCAGCTGATAGAGAATGCGGGCGTTGGCTGCGGCATACTCCCCCGGCTGCTCCTTCTGTTCCAAAATGGCCAGGGTCTCCTGAAAGGCGGTGCTCACCTGGTCGATGTCCTCATGGTGGAGGGTGGTGTGGAGGTAAAACATCAGTCCCTCCCACTGCGTCCAGGCCTTTTGCGTGATGGCTTGGGCCTCATCCCAGTTGCCTGCCTGGACCTGCTGCTGCGCCTGTTCCAGCTGCTGGGAGAGGGCGCGGGTCTGACCGGAGAGGTACCACACGTGGCAGCAGGCCAGGCCCACCAACGCGGCCAGAAGGATCAGAGAAAACAACAGCCGCTTCATTGTACACCCTCCTTGGGAATGCAGTAGGTATGGCCCAGATCATCCACCGTCATGAGAAAGACTTGCCTGTGGGAGGTCAGGCCCCGGGCGTGGAGCTCACCGGCCAGCCAGGCATCGGAGTACCCCCGCCCCCGCAGGTCCTGGGAGAGCAGACGTCCGTCGCTGATGATGACCAGGGGCAGACCGGGCTCGTCGGGTGTCTGTCCCACCTGAGTGGCGGTGGCAGGCTGCTGGGCGGCATAGGGCAGCACAGAGAGCTGGCCGTTGGTCTCCAGAACCGCGGTATGGATCTCCTCCAGGTAAGGGTGGCCCAGAATGCGCAGCTCCTCCATGAGCTCGTCCAGGGTGAGACGGTTAGCTCGCAGGGCGCCCTCTACCACCTGGCCCTGCCGCACCACCACGCTGGGCCTGCCGCACAGAAAGGTGCGGAAGCGGATGAATTTGGAGGAGAGCAGAGAGAGCAGGGAGGCAGTGGCAAGCAGTACGGCGATGGGAATGACGCCGGTGAGCAGGGGAATGCCGTTGTCCTGCATGGGCACGCTGGCCAGATCGGCAATGATGAGAGCCAGGGTCAGCTCTGAGGGCTCCAGCTCCCCCAGCTGTCGTTTTCCCAGCAGACGGATGCCCACAATGAGCAGTGTGTAGAGCACCAGGGTGCGAATGAGTACCACAAACATGATAACACCTCCGATGAAGATACCTGTTGAACATTTTGCCCGTGAACCTATGGGGATATGCCGGCGCTTTGGCCATAATTCCGATTTTTACAGTGGCATAAAAAAGCACAATAGAATTTCTTGTATTTTGACTGCTTTTGCGATAGAATAGACCGAGTATATATAAAAGGTGGGATATATGTTGAAGGCAACTTTGATTTTGGCCAATGGTGCTATGTTCCAAGGTCGATCCATCGGAGCCACCGCAGATCGTGTGTGTGAGATGGTGTTTAACACCTCCATGACCGGGTATCAGGAAATTTTGACCGACCCCTCCTATGCCGGACAGGGCGTGGTCATGTCCTATCCCCTCATCGGCAACTATGGAGTGAACCATTGGGACAACGAGTCCTCCCGTCCCTGGGTGGAGGCGTTTGTGGTGCGCCATCTGTCCCCCCGGGGCAGCAATTTCCGCTGTGAGGGCGAGCTCAACGACTTTTTGAAGGACAACAACATCACAGGAATTGAAGGGGTAGACACCCGTGCCCTGACCAAGATCCTCCGCAATCAGGGAAGCATGAATGGCATGATTACCTGTGCGGAGCATTTTAATGTGGCGGAGGTGTTGGACAAGCTCCGGGCCTACAAGGTGGAGGGCACCGTGGAGCGGGTTACCCGCAAGGAGCCCGAGGTATTCCCCGCCCGGGGGGAGCAGAAGTACCGGGTGGCCATGATGGACTACGGCGTGAAGCAGAACATGATCAACTGCCTGTGCCGCCGTGGCTGTGAGGTCACCGTGTTCCCCGCCTCCACTCCCGCTGAGACGGTGCTGGAGGGCGGCTTTGACGGCGTGATGCTCTCCAACGGCCCCGGCGACCCCGCCGAGAACGTGGACTGCATCGCCCAGCTCAAAAAGCTCTATGAGAGTGATCTGCCCATGTTCGGCGTGTGCCTGGGCCACCAGATGCTGGCTCTGGCCACCGGCGCTCGCACTGGGCGGCTGGACTACGGCCACCGGGGCGGCAACCACCCCGTGCGGGACATTGCCGAGGGCCGGGTGTTCATCACCAGCCAGAACCACGGCTACATGGTGCTGGCCGACTCCGTCAACCCTGAGGTGGCCGAGATCAGCCATGTGAATGTCAACGACAACACGGTGGAGGGCCTGCGCTACAAGCGCCCCAACTGTTTTACCACCCAGTTCCACCCCGAGGCCAACGCCGGTCCCCGGGACACGGAATATCTGTTCGACCGATTCATCGCATCCATGGGAGGTGACAAGTAATGCCTAAGAATCCCGAAATTAAGAAGGTGCTGGTGCTGGGCTCCGGCCCCATTGTTATCGGCCAGGCCGCTGAGTTTGACTACGCCGGCACCCAGGCCTGCCGCGCTTTGAAGGAGGAGGGACTGGAGGTCGTACTGGTCAACTCCAACCCTGCCACCATCATGACCGACAAGGATATTGCCGATCACGTATACATTGAGCCTCTGAACATCCCCACCGTCACCCAGGTCATTGAAAAAGAGCGGCCTGACTCCATCCTGCCCACCTTGGGTGGTCAGACCGGCTTGAACCTGGCTATGGCCCTGTACGAGGACGGCACTCTGGAAAAGTACGGCGTGCGTCTGCTGGGCACCTCTCCGGACTCCATCCGCAAGGCGGAGGACCGCCAGGGCTTTAAGGACTGCATGGAGGAGATTGGCCAGCCCTGTGTCACCTCCGAGGTGGTGGAGAGCGTAGAGGACGCCGTGTCCTTTGCCAACACCATCGGCTATCCGGTCATCGTCCGTCCCGCCTACACCCTGGGCGGCACCGGCGGCGGCATTGCCTACGACGAGCCCTCTCTGCGGGAGATCGCCGACCGCGGCATCCACCTCAGCCGGGTCAACCAGGTGCTCATTGAGCGGTGCATTGCGGGCTGGAAGGAAGTGGAGTTCGAGGTGCTGCGGGACTCCGCCGGAAACGTCATCACCGTGTGCTCCATGGAGAACATCGACCCTGTGGGCGTGCACACCGGCGACTCCATCGTGGTGGCCCCCACCCAGACCCTGGCCAACCGGGAGTACCAGATGCTGCGTACCGCTGCTCTGGACATCATCACCGCTTTGAAGATTGAGGGCGGCTGCAACTGCCAGTTTGCCCTGAACCCCGACAGCTTTGAGTATGCCGTCATCGAGGTCAACCCCCGCGTGTCCCGTTCCTCCGCTCTGGCCTCCAAGGCCACCGGCTATCCCATCGCCAAGGTGGCCGCCAAGGTGGCCCTGGGCTACACTCTGGACGAGATTCCCAACGCCGTCACCGGCAAGACCACGGCCTGCTTCGAGCCCACCCTGGACTACTGCGTGCTCAAGATTCCCCGTCTGCCCTTCGACAAGTTCACCACCGCCAGCCGTACTCTGGGCACCCAGATGAAGGCCACCGGCGAGGTTATGGCCATTGCCAACTCCTTTGAGGGCGCACTGATGAAGGCCATTCGCTCCCTGGAGCTGAACGTGCGGGCGCTGAAGCTGGACAAGCTGGATGACCTGTACACCGACGAGGTGGAGGACCTGCTGGCCCAGGTCACCGACGAGCGCCTGTTCGTGGTGGCTGAGGCTCTGCGCCGCGGCGTATCTCCCCGCAAGATCAACCAGATCACCAAGATGGATCTGTGGTTCCTGGACGGCTTCAAGCGCATCATCGACATGGAGGAGCGGCTCAAAGCCTGCCGCGGTGTCCCCGACGTGGACACTCTGAAGGAGGCCAAGGAGATGTGCTTTGCCGACAGCTACATCGGCAAGCTGTGCGGCATGGAGCAGAAGGACGTCAAGGCCCTTCGTGAGAAATACGGCATTGTGCCCTCCTTCAAGATGGTGGACACCTGTGCTGCCGAGTTTGACGCGGAGACCCCCTATTACTACTGCACGTATGACGGGGAGAACGAGGCCAACGACGGCGCCCATGACCGCAAGAAGGTGCTGGTGTTGGGTTCCGGCCCCATCCGCATCGGTCAGGGCATCGAGTTCGACTACTGCTCTGTGCACTCTGTGTGGGCGCTGAAGAAGCTGGGCTATGAGACCATCATCGTCAACAACAACCCCGAGACCGTCTCCACCGACTTCGACGTGGCGGACAAGCTGTACTTTGAGCCTCTTACTGCCGAGGACGTGCAGAACATCGTGGAGCAGGAGCATCCCGACGGAGCTGTGGTGCAGTTCGGTGGGCAGACCGCCATCAAGCTGGCCAAGGCCCTCACCGACATGGGCGTGCCCATCCTGGGTACCTCCTCCGACGGCGTGGACGCCGCTGAGGACCGGGAGCGCTTCGACGAGATCCTCAACCAGTGCCGCATCCCCCGCGCCAAGGGCCGCACGGTGTTTACTACCGAGGAGGCCCTCCAGGCTGCCAACGAGATCGGCTATCCTGTGCTGGTGCGTCCCTCCTACGTGCTGGGCGGCCAGGGCATGGAGATTGCCTACAACGATCGCAACATCAGCGACTTTATGCGTATCATCAACCGCACCGTCCAGGAGCACCCCATCCTGATTGATAAGTACCTCATGGGCCGTGAGGTGGAGGTGGACGGCGTATTTGACGGGGAGGACATCCTCATCCCCGGCATCATGGAGCACATCGAGCGGGCAGGCGTCCACTCCGGCGACTCCATCTCCGTCTATCCCACCATCCACGTGGAGGATAAGCACAAGGAGACCATCCTGCGCTACACCCGTGACCTGGCCAAGGCGCTGGGCGTCATCGGCCTGATTAACATCCAGTTTATCATCTATGATGACGAGGTGTATGTCATCGAGGTCAATCCCCGCTCCTCCCGTACCATCCCCTATATCTCCAAGGTCACCGGAGTGCCCATCATCGACTTGGCCACCAAGGTCATGGTGGGCCAGAAACTGAAGGATCTGGGCTACGGTACCGGCATCTACCGTGAGGCCGACTACTACGCTGTGAAGATGCCCGTGTTCTCCTTCGAGAAGCTCACCGATGTGGACACCGGCCTGGGCCCTGAGATGAAGTCTACCGGCGAGGTACTGGGAATTGCTGAGTCCTTCCCCCAGGCCCTCTTGAAGGCCTTTAAGGGCGCCAATATGCGGGTGCCCAAGAAGGGCGGCCGGATCATCATCACCGTCAAGGATGAGGACAAGCAGGAGATCGTGGGCATTGCCCGGGGCTTTGCCGACATGGGTATTGAGATTCTGGCCACCGCCGGAACCTGCAAGGTGCTCCAGGACGCCGGCGTGCCCTGCACCCAGGTGGCCCGTGTCTCGGAGGCGCACCCCAACATCAGCGATATGATTGCCTCCGGTACCATTGATCTGGTCATCAATACCCCCACCAAGGGGCGCCGCCACGACACCGACGGTTTCAAGATCCGCCGTGCCACCGTGGAGCACTCCGTGGGCTGTGTTACCGCCATTGATACCGCCCGCGCCATGCTCACCGTCCGTGAGCAGAGCCGCAGCGCAGACCTGCGTCCCATCGACGTGACTACCATCTAAGGGAGGAGACATCAGAATGGCACATCAAACTGTCATCGTGCTGGACTTCGGAGGACAGTACAACCAGCTCATCGCCCGCCGTGTGCGTGAGTGCAACGTGTACTGCGAAGTCAAGCCTTACACCACCCCCTTGGCCGAACTCAAGGCCATGAACCCCATCGGCATCATCTTCACCGGTGGCCCCAATTCCGTATACGAGGAGGGCTCCCCCAAGGTGGACCCCGAGATATTCACCTGGGGTGTGCCGGTGCTGGGCATCTGCTATGGCTGCCAGCTCATGGCCCACACCCTGGGCGGTCAGGTCACTCCCGCCCAGGACGACACTGCCCGAGAGTACGGCAAGACCGAGACCTGGTACAACACCAGCAGCCCCATCTTCAAGGGCCTGCCTGAGCGGGGTGTCTCCTGGATGAGCCACGGGGACTACATGGCCCAGGTGCCCCAGGGCTTTGAACTGGTGGCCCACAGCGCCAACTGCCCCAACGTGGCCATTGCCAATGAGGCGAAGGGTTTCTACGGCGTGCAGTACCACCCCGAGGTCAACCACACCGAAAATGGTGTGAAGATGATCCGCAACTTCCTCTATGAGGTGTGCCACGCCGCTGGCGACTGGACCATGGAGGACTACAAGAACACCGCCATTGCCCAGATCCGTGAGAAGGTGGGCGACGGCAAGGTGCTGCTGGCCTTGTCCGGCGGTGTGGACTCCTCTGTGTGCGCGGCTCTGCTGGCTGAGGCTGTGGGCAGTCAGCTCACCTGTGTGTTTGTGGACCACGGACTGATGCGCAAGAACGAGGGCGACGAGGTGGAGGCCGCGTTCTCCAAGTGGGCCATGAACTTCGTGCGAGTGGATGCAGAGGCCCGCTTCTTGGAGAAGCTGGCCGGCGTGGACGAGCCTGAGCGCAAGCGCAAGATCATCGGCGAGGAGTTCATCCGCGTCTTTGAGGAAGAGGCCAAGAAGATCGGCGCTGTGGATTTCCTGGCTCAGGGAACCATTTATCCCGACGTCATCGAGTCCGGCGCCGGTGACGCCGCCGTCATCAAGAGCCACCACAACGTGGGTGGTCTGCCCGATTACGTGGACTTCAAGGAGATTCTGGAGCCCCTGCGTCTGCTGTTCAAGGACGAGGTGCGTCAGCTGGGCCGTGAGCTCCAGCTGCCCGAGTATCTGGTCAGTCGTCAGCCCTTCCCCGGACCTGGTCTGGCCATCCGTGTCATTGGCGACCTGACCAAGGAGAAGCTGGACACTCTGCGGGAGGCGGATGCCATCTACCGTGAGGAGATTGCCGCCGCGGGCGAGGACAAGAACATCAACCAGTATTTCGCCGTGTTGACCAACACCCGCTCTGTGGGCGTCATGGGCGATGGCCGCACCTACGACTATACCCTGGCTCTGCGTGCGGTCACCACCAGCGACTTTATGACTGCCGACTGGGCCCGCATCCCCTATGATCTGCTGGACAAGATTAGCGTCCGCATTGTCAACGAGGTGCCCGGTATCAACCGGATCTGTTACGACATCACGTCTAAGCCTCCTGCCACGATTGAGTGGGAGTAAAACGAAACACCGTAAAAATCCAGTATTTATGCGGGTTTGCGGCGTTCGGAGA
>DVKO01000137.1 GCA_018715985.1 Candidatus Enterenecus avicola | reverse complement strand
TGGTGGTCAAGTACGGCGGCAACGCCATGATCTCCCACGAGCTGCGCCAGGCGGTCATCAGCGACATCATCCTGCTCCATCTGGTGGGCATCCGGGTGGTGGTGGTCCACGGCGGCGGGCCGGAGATCAACGAGATGCTCCAGAAGCTGGGCAAGCAGCCCAAGTTTGTGGACGGCCTGCGCTACACCGACCAGGAGACCATGGACGTGGTGCAGCAGGTGCTCTGCGGCAAGGTGAACAAGAACCTGGTGGCCACCCTGAACCAGACCGGGGGCCGGGCGGTGGGCCTGTGCGGCATGGACGCGGGCCTGTTCCAGGCCAGGATGCTGGACGAGAAGTACGGCCTGGTGGGGGAGATCACCGCCGTGGAGCCCCGCGTGGTGGTGGACAGCCTGGAGAACGGCTACATCCCCGTGGTGTCCACCGTGGCCCAGGGGACAGACGGCCCCGCTGCCTACAACATCAACGCCGACACCGCCGCCGCCAAGCTGGCGGTGGCTCTGGGGGCGGAGAAGCTGGTGCTGCTCACCGATGTGCGGGGGCTGCTGCGCGACCCCAAGGATGAGTCCACCCTCATCCACTCGGTGGGGGTGTCCGAGATCCCCGGCCTCATCAAGGACGGCATCATCAGCGGCGGCATGATCCCCAAAATCGACTGCGCCGTGGAGGCGGTGCGCTCGGGGGTGCACTCCACCGTCATTCTGGACGGGCGCATTCCCCATTCCATTTTGATTGAATTGCTCTCGGATGACGGAGCGGGCACCATGCTGGTGCGATGAAGGAGGAACTGGAAAACCCATGAATACGCAACAGCTGATGGACCTGGACCATCAATACCTAGTTCAGACCTACGGCCGCAACCCCATTGCCTTGGATCACGGCCTGGGGGCCACCCTATATGACCTGGAGGGCAAGGAGTACATCGACTTCGCCTCCGGCATCGGCGTTTTGTCCCTGGGCACCGCCCACCCCAAGTGGCTGGCGGCGGTGACCATGCAGGCGGCCAAGCTGGGCCACGCCTCCAACCTGTACTACACCCAGCCCTATGCGCTCTTGGCGGAAAAGCTGTGCACCCGGTCGGGGATGGCGGCGGCCTTCTTTGGAAATTCCGGGGCGGAGGGCAACGAAGGGATCATCAAGCTGGCCCGGAAGTACTCCTTTGACAAGTACGGCAAGGGGAGAGGCACGGTCATCACCCTCAACCGCTCCTTCCATGGCCGCACCATCACCACCCTGGCCGCCAACGGCCAGGAGGTGTTCCACCAGTATTTCTTCCCCTTCACCGAGGGGTTCCGCAGCGCCGACCCCACCATGGAGGCCATCCAGGAGGTGGCGGGCCACGACGTGTGCGCGGTGCTGCTGGAGCTGGTGCAGGGGGAGGGCGGTGTGCGCCCCATGGACCAGGAGTTCGTCCGTGAGCTGGCCCAGCTGTGTGAGCAGCGGGACTGGCTGCTGCTGGTGGACGAGGTGCAGACCGGCATCGGCCGCACCGGCACCCTCTTTGCCTATCAGCAGTATGGCATCCAGCCCGACGCCTGCTCCTTTGCCAAGGGCATTGCGGGGGGACTGCCCATGGGCGGCTTCCTGGTCAATGAGAAGTGCCGCAACATCCTGGGCCCCGGCACCCACGGCTCCACCTTTGGCGGCAACCCGGTGAGCGCCGCCGCTGGGTGTGCGGTGCTGGAGGTGCTGGACGATACCACCATCGCCCAGGTCAAGGAGAAGGGCGCCTACATCCGCCAGTCCATTGAGGACATGAATCTGCCCTGCCTGGGCAAGACCCGGGGCCTGGGGCTGATGATCGGCATTGACGTGGCGGAGGGGTACAGCAACAAGGAGCTGTGCGCCAAGCTGAATGTGGGCGGCTTGCTCACCCTCACCGCCGGGTCGGGCCTGCGCTTCCTGCCCCCTCTGCTCATCACCCGGGAGGAGATGGACAAGGGCTTGCAGGTGTTCCGGGACGTGCTGTCTCGGGTGTAAGAAAGGAATATCCAGGGAGGTTAGAATTGTGAAGAAGGATTTGCTCAAGCTGTTGGATCTCACCGGGGAGGACATCAAGGAGATCCTGGACACCGCGGATCAGATGAAGTATAGCCAGAAGCACGGCATTCCCCACGACGCTCTGCGGGGAAAGACCTTGGCTATGATCTTTGAGAAGAACTCCACCCGCACCCGGGTCTCCTTTGAGGTGGGGATGTACCAGCTGGGGGGACACGCCCTGTTCCTCTCCGGCAAAGACAGCCAGATCGGCCGGGGAGAGCCCATTGAGGACACCGCCCGGGTGCTCTCCCGCTACTGCGACGGCATCATGATTCGAACCTTCTCTCAAGACGAGGTGGAGACCCTGGCACAGTGCGCCTCCATCCCCGTCATCAACGGCCTCACCGACTTCGCCCACCCCTGTCAGGTGCTGGCGGATCTGATGACCATCCGGGAGAAGATGACCCGGCTGGAGGGGCTGAAAATGGCCTTCATTGGGGACGGCAACAACATGGCCAACTCCCTCATCGTAGGCGGCCTCAAGTGCGGCATGGATGTGTCGGTGGCCTGCCCGGAGGGGTACGACCCGGACCCCCAGGTGCTGGACTTTGCGAAAACCGTGGAGGGGCCCAAGTTCCAGCTGTGCCGCAAGCCGGAAGAGGCGGTGGCGGACGCCGACGTGGTGGTCACCGACGTGTGGGCCTCCATGGGCCAGGAGGAGGAGCGGGAGAAGCGGGCGGTGGCCTTTGCCGGGTACTGCATCGACGACAAGCTGCTCTCCCTGGCCAAGCCCGGGTGCATGGTGCAGCACTGCCTGCCCGCCCACCGGGGGGAGGAGATCACCGCCCAGGTGTTCGAGGCCCACGCCGACGAGATCTTTGAGGAGGCGGAAAACCGCCTCCACGCCCAGAAGGCGGTCATGTACTTGCTGATGAAATAAAACAAAGTCCTCTCTTGCCAGGCAAGAGAGGGCTTTGTTTTAGGTCAGAAGGGGTAGGGAAGAGTGACGAGGTGTGGTGTGCTACTGTGCGGCACGGATGTGAAAGACAGGGGTGCGTGACGCACCAAAGGCTCCCTTGTGCAAAGGGAGCTGTCAGCCGCAAGGCTGACTGAGGGATTGTCTGTGGCAGGTGAGGAAGAAGGCCCGATGAAAGGATACTCTGCCCCGTCAATCCCTCCGTCGCCGCCTGCGGCGGCGCCACCTCTCTTTACACAAGGGAGGCTTTGTACTGCGGTGCCCCAACACCAGTGTGTGCAATGCTGAAACAAAAAGCCGATGCAAAGCAGAAGAAATCTGTTTTGCATCGGCTTTGGTTACACGGTACTTATGGGTCGCAGCGGTACAGGTAGATCCACTGGTATCCCAAATAGCTCATGGAGCCGGAGCGGATGGGAGTGTGAAGGGGGTTGAAGGCCCGGAAGGGTTCGCCCAGCCGACACACATAGCGCACGCCGTCCACTTCAATGACCGGCTCCATGCTCTCCTCCTGTACGGTGATGGACTTGCCCTCCTGGGAAAAATGCCGCACCAGTTCGTCGGTAAATTCCCGGGGGGTGGTGATGGGGTCGGATGGCTCGATGTACATCGAATGGTTGGGGGGCAGCAGTTTCACGGTGACACCTCCGGTAAAATGGAAAACCCCGCAAAAAGGCAGGACGATTTTTGCGGGGGATGGATATGTGGTTGGGATCAGATGCCCAGATAGTCCTTGAGCATATTTTGCAGCAGCTCGTCCCGGTCGATCTTGCGGATGAGGGAGCGGGCGTTGTTGTGGTTGGTGATATAGGTGGGATCTTCGCTGAGAATGTAGCCCACCAGCTGGTTGATGGGATTGTAGCCCTTCTCCTGCAAGGAGGCATAGACAGAGCTGAGGATGGACCGGATCTCGTCATCCTTGTTCATATTGACGCTGAACTTGCGCGTATAATCCATATCATTCATTGGGTATACCCCCGATCATAAACTTCCAATCCGAATCATCGGATGCAGATATTGTACCCCAAACGGGGCAGAATGTAAAGAGGGCGGGAGAAAAATCCCGTGGCGGCCCCACAAGGGGCCGCCACGGGAAAACGCTTGCAGGTTGGATGGGATTAGCCCATGCGCTTGACCGCCACCACGTAGTTGCCGTAGTAGCCGCCGAACAGGGTGTCGGTGCGCACGGTGTTGCTGGTGGTAGAGGCGTGGAGCACGGTGTTGTTGCCAATGTACATCAGCACGTGGGTGGTGGGCAGGCTGCCGCCGGAGTAGTCATACTTGGGGTCGAAGAGGTAGACCAGATCGCCGGGCTGCATCTCGTCCACGGAGACAAAGGTGCCGCTGTTGTAGTACTGGCTGGAAGAGCCCCGGGCGATGTTGACGCCCAGCCGGTTGAAGATGTAGTAGAACAGACCGGAGCAGTCAAAGCCGTTGGGGCCGGCAGCGCCGTACACATAGGGCTTGCCCAGCTGCTGCTTGGCCAGGGCCACGGCCTGCTCCCCAATGGAAGAGGTGGAGCTGCTGCCGCTGTTGTTGTCGCCGCCCTTGGTGGAGACGTACTCGGCGCTGACATAGCCCACGCCGTTGCCGTAGGAGATCTTGTACCAGCCGTTGGAGGAGCCCAGAATGGTCACGGAGTTGCCGGAGTAGAGCAGACCCAGACGGGAGTAGCCGGTGCCGGCGCCGGAACGGACGTTGAGGGCGTCGGCGGTGACAATGCCGGTGGTCTGCTCGCCGCCGTCGCTGTCTCCGCTGTCGGAGCCGGTGGAGATGTACTCAGCGCACACATAGGCGCTGCCGCTGCCATAGGAGATCTGGTACCAGCCGTTGCCGCAGTCCTTGAGGATGGACACGGAGTTGCCGCTGTACAGATAGCCCACCCGGGAGTAGCCGGTGCCGGCGCCGGAGCGCACGTTCAGGCAGGCGGTGTTGACGGTGCCGGTGCCGATGGGCTGGGCATCGGAGCTGTCCGAGCTGCTGTTGCCGGACACCTTCACCCACTCCCCGGACACATAGCCGGTGTAGCCGCCGCCGGAGATCTTATACCAACCGTTGCCGCAGTCCTCCAGAATCATCACGGAGGTGCCCTTGTACAAAAGGCCCAGGCGGTTGTACACGGTGCCGGCGCCGGAGCGGACGTTGAGGGCGTCGGCGGTGACGGTGCCCTGTCCCACCACGGCCTCGCTGCCGGACTGGGTCACGTCCAGCCAGTCGGCGGACATATAGCCCACCTGGTCTCCGTAGGAGACCTTATACCAGCCGTCCAGTTCCTCCAGCAGAGTGACCACGCTGTTGCGGGGGGCCAGGTTGAGAATGGCGGAGTTGGTGTTGGCCTGGCTGCGCAGGCGCAGGGCGTCTGCCGTCACGGTGCCCTTGCCCATGGAAGCCAGGGCGATGCCGGTGGTCATGACCAGGGCAAGGCCGGTGATGGCTGCCACCTTGACCAGTTGTCTCTTTTCGTGCATGGGAGCAAGCCTCCTACTTTCTTTATTATTTCCCCGACAGAGCCCGCATCAGCCAGATGGAGCCCATGTCGATGGCAGAGAACAGATCGGGGAGATCGGACTTCTTCACCACCCGGTCCCGGCTCTTCAGGTCGGGGTCGGTGAGCTGAAGCTCCAGATGCACCTTGTCGGCAATCTCCAAATCGCCGGACTTGGTGGTGCTCATGACCTGGATCATGATGATATATTTATCCGCCATGGACCCGTAATAGATCAGGTTGTCCTTGCGGCGAAGGGGATGCCCTTTGTACATGAGTGTGCTGGTCTTGTCAGCCATGATAGCCTCCTTGAAAATATGCAAAATGTCATTGTAACCAATTTGTAACCATTGTAACTCTTTGTTTCCCACTTGTCAACCATAGATATTGTCGAAAAAGACCTTTCTGCCACTTTTTTCTGGGCAGAAAGGTCTTTTGTCAAGAACGGATCAGAACCACGGCAAAAATCGCCGCATCCAGGAGGAAAAGCAGGGGGACAGTGAGGTAAAACTTGGGTTTTCGGATCTTGTGACGGAACAGGTACATCCCCGCCAGCCCCCCGGCAGCCCCGCCTGCCAGGCAGGCAAAGAGCAGGGAGGCCTCGGGAATGCGGCGGCGGCCCAGCTTGGCCATGCCCTTATCCCAGCCGAAGAGGAGCAGGGTGAAGGCGGAGAGTACCCCAAACCACACCAGAAGGAGGTAGACTTGCTCAGTCATGGTGCAGCTGGGACTCCAGATAGTCCTCATAGCTCATGCGCTTGTCAATGAGCTTGCCCTCGGGGGTGAAGTCAAAGATGCGGTTGGCCACGGTCTGCACCAGCTGGTGGTCGTGGGAGGACACCAGCACGTTGCACTTGACCGCCTCCAGGCCGTTGTTCAAAGCGGCGATGGACTCCAGGTCCAGGTGGTTGGTGGGCTGATCCAGCAGCAGCACGTTGGCCCCGGAGAGCATCATGCGGGAGAGCATACACCGCACCTTCTCGCCGCCGGAGAGCACCTTCACCGGCTTGAAGATGTCGTCCCCGGAGAAGAGCATCCGGCCCAAAAAGCCCCGCAGATAGCTCTCGTGCTGGTCCTCGGAGAACTGGCGCATCCAGTCCAGAATGTTCAGCTCGCAGTCGTTGAAGAAGGGGGAATTGTCCTTGGGGAAGTAGGAGAAGGTGGCGGTCTGGCCCCACTTTACCGTGCCCTCGTCGGGCTCCCACTCGCCGGTGAGGATCTTGAACAGGGCGGTGTGGGCGTTCTCGTTGTCCCCCACAAAGGCGATCTTGTCCCCGTGGCCCACGATGAAGGATACC
>DVKO01000136.1 GCA_018715985.1 Candidatus Enterenecus avicola | reverse complement strand
ATGGAAAAACTCTGCCGAGGGCTTTTTGACGATGCAAGATCATCTGTCCTTCTTGCATTGACGTGAGGTTTTTCGGCAGCCTGGAGCAGCCGCTCCCGGAGGATTCCGGGAGCGGCTGCTTACGTTGTCTGGGATTTATTTGTTCTGGATGTACTGATGGATGGCGGCAGCGGCCTGCTTGCCGGCCCCCATGGCCAAAATCACGGTGGCAGCGCCGGTGACAGCGTCGCCGCCGGCGTACACGCCCTCTCGGCTGGTCAGTCCGTCGTCCCCATCGGTGACGATGCAGCCGTGGCGATTGGTCTCCAGGCCCGGCGTGGTGGAGCGAATGAGGGGGTTGGGACTGGTTCCAATGGACATGATCATGGTGTCCACGTCCAGCTCAAACCGACTGTCCGGCTTTTCCACCGGGCGGCGGCGTCCGGAGGCGTCCGGTTCGCCCAACTCCATCTCAATGCACACCATACCACGGACACGGCCGTCCTCGTCGCCCAGCACCTCCACCGGGTTGGTGAGGGTCTTAAAGATGATGCCCTCCTCCTGGGCGTGCTCCACCTCCTCTTTCCGGGCGGGGAGCTCTTCCATGCCCCGGCGGTAGACGATGTACACCTCTTCCGCTCCCAAGCGCTTGGCGCACCGGGCGGCATCCATGGCCACGTTGCCGCCGCCCACAACGGCCACCTTGTGGCTGTGGAGGATGGGAGTCTTGCTGCCGGGCTTGTATGCCTTCATCAGGTTGATGCGGGTGAGGTATTCGTTGGCGGAGTACACTCCCTTGAGGCTCTCACCGGGAATGCCCATAAACCGGGGCAGACCGGCGCCGCTGGCGATGTACACCGCCTCAAAGCCGTACTCGCCCATGAGCTCGTCAATGGTGAGCACCTTGCCGATGACCATGTTGGTCTCAATGGTGACGCCCAGGGCCTTAAGCCCGTCGATCTCCTGCTGCACAATGGCCTTGGGCAGGCGGAACTCGGGGATGCCGTACACCAGCACACCGCCGGCCAGGTGGAGGGCCTCGTAGATGGTCACGGCATAGCCCAGCTTGGCCAGATCCCCGGCGGCGGTGAGGCCGGAGGGGCCGGCGCCGATGACGGCCACCTTGTGGCCGTTGGGCTGGGGCTTGACTGGGGTCTCGGTGACGTGCTCCCGGTGCCAATCCGCCACGAACCGCTCCAGGCGGCCGATGCCCACGCTCTCTCCCTTGATGCCCCGGACGCACTTGCCCTCGCACTGGTTCTCCTGGGGACAAACCCGGCCGCACACAGCGGGAAGGGCGCTGGAGGCAGAGAGCACCTGATAGGCTCCCTCAAAATCCTCCTCCGCCACCTTGCCGATGAAGGCGGGGATGTCTATGCCCACCGGGCAGCCGCTCTGGCAAGGCTTATTCTTGCAGTTCAGGCAGCGCTTGGCCTCCTGTACCGCCATATCCGGGGTGTAGCCCAGGGCCACCTCGTCAAAGTTATGATTTCTCACCTGGGGCTCCTGGCTGGGCATGGGGCACTTGCAGGGATCCATGTTGATCTGGTGCGCCATCTCACTGCACCTCCTTGTTGAGCAAATTGCAAGAGGCCTCCCGGGCGTGGGTCTCAAACTCCCGATAGGTGGAGCCCCGGTGCATGGCCTCGTCAAAGTCCACCTGGTGTCCGTCAAAGTCGGGGCCGTCCACGCAGGCGAACTTGGTCACCCCGCCCACGGTGAGGCGGCAGCCGCCGCACATACCGGTGCCGTCGATCATAATGGGATTCATGGACACGGTGGTCTTGATACCGTATTTCTCGGTGAGCTTGCACACAAACTTCATCATGATGAGGGGGCCAATGGCAATGACCTCATCGTACTGGTTGCCCGCCTGAATGAGAGCCTCCAGGGCATTGGTCACCAGACCCTTCTCCCCCCAGGATCCGTCGTCACTCATCTTGGCCATGTGGTTGGACACGGCCTCAAACTCCTGCTCCAGAATCACCAGATCCTTGGAGCGGAAGCCCACGATGCTGTGTACCTCGGCGCCCAGCTCATGCAGACGCTTGGCGGTGGGATAGGCAATGGCGCAACCCACGCCACCGCCCACCACGGCCACTTTCTTCAGGCCCTCCAGCTCACTGGCCCGGCCCAAAGGGCCCACAAAGTCGTGGACGGCCTGGCCTGCTTCCAACTGGTTGAGCTCCATGGTGGTGCCGCCTACAATCTGGAAGATGATGGTGATGGTGCCAGCCTCCCGATCATAGTCGGCAATGGTCAGAGGAATCCGCTCGGAGTCCTCAAAGGGACGTACAATGATAAACTGACCCGGCTGCGCCTTCTTGGCCACCAGAGGCGCCTCGATGACCATCTTGGTGACGGTGGGGTTCAGCGGACACTTTTCCACAATTCGAAACATAACAATCTCCTTCCCAGGGATTTGCCACAAAATAAGGGGAGGGATATTCCCCTCCCCTTATTTTACACGCTAAAGGATTAAAAGTCAACGTCCAGGTCGTAGTAGCAGGCACGCAGCAGCTTCTCCATGTCCGCCTGGTCAGGCTGACGGGGGTTGGAGCCGGTGCAGGCATCGCCAAGGGCGTTGGTGGCGATCTCGGGCAGCTTGGTCAGGAACTCCTCCTCGCCCACAAAGCCGGTCTCGGCAATCACGCCGCCCTCGCCGTAGTGCTGAATGCACTGGGGAATGTTCAGCTCGTCGTTCATACGGCGCAGCTCGGCCACCAGAGCCTGAACCAGGGACTGGGTGTCGTTGCCCTCCAGGCCCATGAACCGGGCAATCTCAGCGTAGCGCTGGGCAGCCTCTTCGTTCTTGGCGTTGTACTGGATGACCTTGGGCAGATACATGGCGTTGGCAGCGCCGTGGATGATGTGGCCGCCCTCAAACACGGCACCGGTCTTGTGGGCCATGGAGTGGACGATGCCCAGCAGAGCGTTGGAGAAGGCCATACCGGCCAGGCACTGGGCGTTGTGCATCCGGTCACGGGCATCCATATCGCCCTCGTAGGACTTCTTCAGATCGTTGTGGATCATCTTGATGGCGTGGAGGGCCAGAGGATCGGTGTAGTCACAGTGGACGGTGGACACATAGGCCTCGATGGCGTGGGTCATAGCGTCCATACCGGTGTGAGCGGTGAGCTTGGCAGGCATCTTCTCGGCCAAGTCGGGGTCCACGATGGCCACATCGGGAGTGATGTTGAAGTCAGCCAGAGGATACTTGATGCCCTTGTCATAGTCGGTGATGACGGAGAAGGCGGTGACCTCGGTGGCGGTGCCGGAGGTGGAGGGGATGGCGCAGAAGTGAGCCTTCTGACGCAGAGTGGGGAAGTTGAAGGGGACAATCAGATCCTCGAAGGTGACCTCGGGATACTCATAGAAAGCCCACATGGCCTTGGCAGCATCGATGGGGCTGCCGCCGCCAATGGCCACAATCCAGTCGGGCTGGAACTGGCGCATCTCCTCGGCGCCACGCATTACGGTGGTAACGCTGGGATCGGGCTCCACGCCTTCAAAAATATGTACTTCCATACCAGCTTCCTTCAGGGCGTTCTCCACCCGCTCCAGGAAACCAAAACGCTTCATGCTGCCGCCACCAGTGACCACAAAAGCACGGGTGCCCTTCAGGTTCTTCAGCTCCTCCAGGGAGCCCTTGCCGTGATACAGGTCACGAGGAAGTGTAAAACGCATACGGATTACCTCCATGGAATTGATGTTTCCGCCCCGGTACAGCAGGCAGATACGTCAGATAGCACAATCTTCCAGATGCCAGCGGGTGACATCTTGTGCAGATTATAGCATACCCACAGGACTTTGGGTAGTAGCTATTTTTTGTATATTTGTAAATTTTCTGTGTTTCCCCGCAGAGCGCAAAAAGCGTCAGGCAATTGCCTGACGCTTTTTCTATTGGATGGGATTTGTTTATCCAGCCAGCTGCTTTGGGCGCAGTCTTCCTTTCACGCGACACCAACCACTCACCATGGCATCCACAGCCTGTTCAAAGATCAGGGCAATCACCATGGTAGACAGGATGGACAGGATCAGAAACACATATTTGTGTTTCTCAGACACACCCCAATAGTGCAGGATGGACATTGGGATTCTCTGGAGGATGTAGATGCTGAACACATGATT
This sequence comes from Candidatus Enterenecus avicola, assembly GCA_018715985.1. Taxonomy (GTDB): domain Bacteria; phylum Bacillota; class Clostridia; order Oscillospirales; family Oscillospiraceae; genus Enterenecus; species Enterenecus avicola. The sequence continues at coordinate 2,179 of DVKO01000136.1, read as the reverse complement.
TCCAAACCAGGAAAACACCGGGTTGTTCAGCGACACCTTCATGGTGATCAGCATCAACACCATAATGAACGCGGTTGCCCATACGGTGTATCCCTCTACCCCGTAGTTCCAGCGTTTGACGTAGGACACACAGTAGATCCCCGCCACCACGGTTGCAATTCCAAAGTACACCATCTCGTTGCGCATCACAATCTGGTCAATCCACTTCTTCAGAAGGGACCACCACACACCACCGGAGAACAGGATAATGGTATTATAGCAGTAGTTGGGCCGTCCCATGCGGATCTGCCACAGCACAAAAGCGGCAGACAGCACCGTAAGTACCGCCGCCCCCACATAGAGTGTCGTGGTCCGGTTACGATACTTCAGCACAAAAAAGGAGAGGAAAAACAGGATGTACAGGCCAAAGATGGCAAAGATGTACCAGTTGGAATTTCCCACTGATGTCCAGGCAATGGTGGCCAGTAAAATGCGAGATGGGGAAAACCGCATATTCATGGGATATCCCACAATGAGGTAGAGCACCACCGCCACGTTGAACTGGAACAGCAGCTTCCAGAATCGGCTGGTCATCACCGAACGAACATAGGGATATCCCTTCTTCTTTACCGACTCCATCATGCCATATCCTGAATAAAACAGGAAGGTGGACACCACCAACTGGTCCAGGTATACCTTCAACGCCACATAGGCCTGATCGTACGGCCCTTTCAAACTGATGTACTGCGCCCCGTGACTAAACAGAACCATCAAGACAAAGATGCCGTTGACCGCCGCTGTGTTTTCCTTACTCAGATAGTCTCGGTTGAACTCACCCTCCCGGGCGACATTCAAGTACCGGAACAAGATCACAAGCAGGAGCAACATAAATATATTCATGAACTGATCCTTCCCTCTGGGCCGTCCTTTCTGACATGCCCCGATCTACCGATACACTTGTTATTTGCTCTCAGGCAGCGTAATGGTTCTTTTGCCCTCCAGCATCTCCTGATAGCGGTCACAGATGCCCTGCACATCGTCACCAAACTCAACCTGATGGCCCTTATGCAGCCACAGAATCTTAGTACACATCTCCCGCACCTGAGCAATGGAGTGGGAAACCAAAATGGTGGTAGCTCCACTTCCGATGATTTCCCGCATCTTCTTTTCACTTTTTTTGCGGAAGGCACCGTCGCCCACCGACAGCACCTCATCCAAGATGAGGATGTCCGGCTGGACCAGGCAGGCGATGGAGAAGGCCAAGCGGGACTTCATACCAGAAGATAGCTGCTTAAAGGGCCGCTCCTCAAAGTCCTTCAGATCTGCAAAGGCAATGATCTGGTCATACATCTCATTCATGAACTTCCGGGTATAGCCCAGCATGGCCCCGCGGAGATAGGTGTTTTCCTGTACCGTCAGATCTCCGTCAAAGCCGCTGGCCAACTCCAGCAGAGCAGCAATGGTGCCTTCCCGCTTTACATACCCTTCCGTGGGCTCCATGATTCCGGAGATGGCCTTGAGCAAGGTGGATTTCCCGGCGCCGTTGGTGCCGATGATGCCCAGCATGTCCCCTTTTTCCAGCGTGAAGGTGACATTCTTGTCCGCCCAGAATTCCTTGACGTGATAATTTCCCTTTAACTTGCGCACCACATATTCCTTGATACCGATGTCCTTAAAATCTCCGGTCATATAACGGATGGAGACACCGTTTACTTCCAAAATGCTCATACGTCTCCTCCCTTACACATAGTACAGGAACTTGGTGTTGTACTTCTTATAGACCCATCCACCAATTGCCAACACAATGAAGGCGTAGAACAAAATCAAAACATGGTGCTGTACAGTGGGTATGGTTCCATACAAAACGATCTTTCTCACATAAGAGATGATCGCATACACCGGGTTCAGATAAAAGAGCTTCTGGAATAGCGGAGAATAGCCATCTGTGGTATAGAAGATGGCAGACATATACATCAGCAGCTGAGTAAATACGCTCCACAGGTATTGGATGTCCCGGAAGAAGACAAACAGAGCAGACAGGATCAGTCCCGCCCCGATGTTAAACAGCACCAGGCAGAGAATGGGGTACACCAGCAAAATAAACTTCCAGGTAAAGGTGATTTGATCCAGCACACAGAAGACAAAGAACACGCACAGGGTCAAGCCAAAGTTGATGAGGGTCTGAATGTTTTTGGAAAAC
>DVKO01000001.1 GCA_018715985.1 Candidatus Enterenecus avicola | reverse complement strand
GCGTCCTTCATGACGGCGGTGACGTCGGCGAAGTCCAGGTTGATGAGGCCGGTGGTGGTAATCAGGTCGGAGATGGACTGCACGGCCTGACGCAGCACGTCGTCGGCAATGGCGAAGGCATTGGCAAAGGTGATCTTCTCATCGGTGGCGTACTGGAGCCGGTCGTTGGGGATGATGACCAGGGAGTCCACCTTGGACTGCAGCTCCTCAATGCCCCGCATGGCCTGATCCATACGGCGGCGGCCCTCAAAGCTGAAGGGCTTGGTGACCACGCCCACGGTGAGAATGCCACGGGACTTGGCGATCTCGGCCACCACGGGGGCAGCGCCGGTGCCGGTGCCGCCGCCCATACCGGCGGTGACGAACACCATGTCGGTGTTGTCCAGCAGGGCGGAAATCTGGTCCTTGCTCTCCTTGGCAGACTCGCGGCCCACATCGGGGTTGGCGCCGGCGCCCTTGCCGCCGGTGAGCTTCTCACCGATGGGCAGCTTCTGGGTGGCCTCAGAGGAGGCCAGGCACTGGCGGTCGGTGTTCACCGCAATGAACTCCACGCCCTGCATCCCCACACGCACCATGCGGTTGACCACATTGCAGCCGCCGCCGCCGACTCCGATCACCTTCAAGGTGTCTCCACTTTTCACCGTAGAATCCATGACAAAAGCCATAAATATGACCCTCCTATATCTAAAACAGTTTATGTCCATGCCTGCAATGATCCAGACTACAAATCACATTATATTTTAGCTTCTTTTCCCCACGGGGTCAATAGTGAAATGCAAGTTATTTTACAGAAATTTGTCCCACCCTTTTGGAACTTCCAGCAAACGGATGATGCAAAAAACCTCTGCGCCGCAAACCTGCCGGCGCAGAGGTTTTGATTCAGGGTTCCGGAGTGGCGCTGGCCTGGGGCTCAGCACTGGTTTGGGGCTCAGCACTGGTTTGGGGCTCGGCGCTGGCCTGAGGCTCGGCACTTGGCTGAGCGGATGGCTCCGCCTTGGGATTTTGGACATACACCTCGTTGTCCACCACCGTAAAGTCGAAGACCTTTGCCTCTCCCTCGGGGATCTTACCGCTGTCCAGGGCCGCCTGGAACAGGTTGAGCATCCGCTCATAGTCCCCGTGCAGGGGGAACTTCAGCTGGTGGATGTCGTAGCTGACCTTCAGGGAGGCGGCTGCTGAGCCATCGATCTGGGTGCATTGGGACAGCTTTCCCGCCTGCTCCAGGGCAGACATGAGCTTGGGAATGGCCTGGGCCTTGGACTGGCTGTTCTCCTCCACCTCCAGCGGGGCCCCCGCCTGGGGGTTCACCGCCTGGATGCCTGTGATCTGGACGCCCTGGGGCTCCTGGGTGGTCTCCAGCAGATACCCGTCGGCGGAGAGCAGCCACTGGCTGCCCCCGCCCTCCACGGTGGCTGCCGCCGTGCGCTCCACCACCAGCAGATTCACCCGGTCGGGGAGGACCCGGTGGAGCACCACACGCTCCACATAGGGCAGCTTCTGACAGATGCGATCATTGATGTCCGGCTCCCACATGGTCACCAGGTTATCCCCCACCTGGATGCCGGAGGCGTCAATGATGGTCTGGGCGTCGTAGTGGGAGTTTCCCTGTACCTCCACTTGGTTGACCCGAAAAAATATGACACAGGCTGTGACCATGGCCGCCGCCACCGCCACCAGAGAGAGCAGTTGATAGAACAACCGAAACCGGCCCCGGCGTCGTTTCCGGGGCGGATGTTTCCGCTCACGTGCCATGCCAATCACCTCTTTGGTAAGTTTATCTGCGCTGAATTTGAGCACCCAGGCGGCCAAACATCTCCTCCAGACGCTCATAGCCCCGGTCAATGTGCTCCAATCCGGATAGCTGGGTCTCCCCCTGGGCGCTGAGGGCAGCCACCGCCAGGGCGCCGCCGCCCCGCAGGTCGGTGGCGGTCACCTGGGCCCCATGGAGGCCGGACACCCCCCGCACCCATGCCCCGCCGCCGTGGAGGGAGATGTCTGCCCCCATGGCCCTCAGCCCCGGCACATGGCCGAAGCGGCGGGAAAAAATGGTCTCTTGAAAAATGGTAGTCCCTCGGGCGGTGGCAAAGGCCGCCATCACAGGCGCCTGGGCGTCGGTGGGAAACCCGGGATAGGGGGCGGTGCGGATGGGCGGAGCCGCCCGCATGGGGGTGTCCCGTCTGCGGCGAAACCAGATGGAACGGGTACCGCTGCGCACCCGGCACCCTGCCTGCTCAAACAGCTGAAGGACGGTGGACAGGTGCCGCCAATCCACCCCCTGCACCTGCACCTCTCCTCCCGCTGCCGCCACCCCGGAGAGCAGGGTGGCAGCCACGATCCGGTCACCCAGAATGGAGATGTGCCCCCCGTGGAGCTGGTGACCACCCTGGATGGTAATGACGCTGCCCCCCGCGCCCCAGACCTTCCCCCCCAGCAGGTTGAGAAACTCCTGGAGCTGGACGATCTCCGGCTCTCGGGCGGCGTTGACGATGGTGGTATCTCCCCGGGCGCCTACGGCGCAGAGCATGGCGTTTTCCGTGGCCCCCACGCTGGGAAAGGCCAGGGACACCACCCCGCCCCGGGGTTTGCCCATGCAGGTGATGAGTCCGTCTGCCTCCTCCACCCGGCACCCCATCTCCCGCAGGGCGGCGAGATGCAGGTCAATGGGCCGGGGGCCCAGCTCACACCCTCCCGGATAGGTGAGGGTGGCCTCCCCCATACGGGCCGCCAGCGGGCCCAGAAAGATGATGGAGGAGCGCATGGCCCGCATCCTCCCCTCATCGATGGAGGTACCGCAGGCCCCGGCAGCGTCCACCACCAGGGTGTCTCCCTCCCAGGTGCATCGGGCCCCCAGGTGGTGGAGGATGTCCACAGCCGCCTCCACATCGGACAGCCGGGGACAGTTGGCAATGGCCACCGGCTCCCGGGTGAGCAGACATCCGGCCAGAATGGGAAGCACGCTGTTTTTGGCCCCCTGCACCTGCCACTCCCCCTCCAGGGGGACCCCGCCTTGTATGTACATCACACTCATGGTAATGCCTCCCTTTCCTTCCGTTGGCACATTCTATGAAAGGAAAGGGAAAAGGGTTCACAGGGTCAAAATTCTCTCAAAGCAGCTGCATCAGGGCTTTGTAGATGTCCTCCGCCGCCCGGGGCGTGGCCAGCTCCCGCATGGCCCGGCTCATCTCCCGGCGTTTCTGGGTGTCCCCCAGCAGTGCCAGGGCCGTCTCATAGAGCTTCTCCCCGGAACAGTCTTTCTCCTCCACCAGCTGGGCGGCGCCCCGATCCGCCAGCACCTTGGCGTTTTTGAACTGGTGGTTGGCCGCCACATAGGGGGAGGGCACCAGCACCGCCGGTTTTCCCATGGCGGTGAGTTCTCCCAGGGTGGAGGCCCCGGCCCGGCAGATCACCAGGTCGGCGGCCGCCATCACCGTGGGCATATTGTCAATGTAGGGGCGCACCTGATCGGGGGTGACGGACACCCCCCGGGCTGCCAGGTGCTCCATCATGTCGGGATAGTCCCGCCCGGCGCTGTGGATGTAGTGGAAGGGTCTCCCCTCCCCCACCCACCGCTGCACAAAGTCCTCGGTCATCAGGCTCATGGCCCCGGCCCCCTGGGAGCCCCAGAAGGACACCACCAGCGGCTTGTCGTCGTTCATGCGCAGCTCTTTGCGGGCCTGCTCCCGATCCAGACGGAAAAAGGCCCCCCGCACCGGGGTGCCTGTCACCGCCACCTGTTTGGCATGGGAATAGTAGGCCGCCGCCTCGGGAAAGCCCACCATCACCAGATCCACCCGCTTGGCCAGCACCCGGGTGGTGAGGCCGGGAAAGGCGTTGGACTCATGGATGGCGGTGGGGATGCCCATGCGGGTGGCCTCCCGCACGGCGGGGAAGGAGGCATAGCCTCCGGTGCCCACCACCAGGTCTGGCTTGAACTGGCGCAGAATGCGGGAGGCCTGCCACTGCCCCACCGGCACCTTAAAGACGCTTTTGAAGTTGTGGCGCACCACTTTCCAGCTCAGCTGCCGCTCAAAGGTGGACACCTTCACGCAGCGAATGGGATAGCCCGCCTGTTCCACCAGGCGTTTCTCCATCCCCTTCTCCGCTCCCACAAAGAGGATCTGGCAGCCGGGATGGTATTTTTCAAAGATCTGAGCCACTGCCAGGGCCGGATTCACGTGCCCCGCAGTGCCGCCGCAGGTAAACAGTACCTTCATATGACCCCTCCTACTCCACCTTGGGTGCGACAATCTGCCTGGACACCGCCAAGATCAGCCCCACCTCTGCCAGCTGCACCATCAGGGCGGTGCCGCCGTAGCTGAAGAAGGGCAGAGAGATACCGGTGGTGGGCAGAGCCCCCGTCACCACGCCGATGTTCAGGATGACCTGGGCGGCCAGCTGGGTGTTGATGCCCACAATCATCAGGCTGCCGAAGCGGTCCCGGGCATGGAGAGCCAGCCAGTAGCCCCGGATGATGAGCAGGGCAAAGAGGGCAATGATGAGGCAGGCGCCGATGAGCCCCAGCTCCTCACAGACAATGGCAAAGACAAAGTCATTGTGCTCCTCGGGGAGGAACATATACTTCTGGCGGCTGTTGCCCAGCCCCAGGCCCAGCAGGCCGCCGGAGCCGATGGCGATCTGGGACTGCCACAGCTGGTAGCCGTCCCCCTGCAGGTCGCTGCCAGGGTTGAGCCAGGACTGCATGCGGGCGGTCATGTACTCGGTCTGGGTGATGAGGAAGAACAGCGCTCCACCCACCAGGGCGCCGCCTCCCACGAACCAGTACAGCCGGATACCCGAGGCGAACAGCACCGCCGCCGCCCCCGAGCACACCAGGATCATACCGGACATGTGGGGCTGCTTGTAGAGCAAAAAGAGGATGATCAGCAAAATGATGGCGTAGGGGATGAGCTCCAGCAGACCGATCTTCTCCAGCCATGCCCCCATGCGCCCCCGGAGGGTGCGCTGGTTCCACTTCTTGGGGGGCGCTTTGATCTGGTCCTTGCGCTTGGACAGCCGGGCGGCAAAAAACAGAATCACCGCCACCTTCACCAGCTCCGAGGGCTGGAAGGAAAAGCCGATGTCCAGCCACCGCCGTGCGCCGTTACTGGACCGCCCCAGAGGGGTAAAGACCAGAATCAGCAGCAAAATACTGAACGCCAGGGCAAACACGGACAGTCCCCGCCACCACTGGTAGTCGATTTTCGACACCACATACATGCCCACAACACCTACCACGGCAAACTTCAGCTGCCCCATAAAGTAGTAATAGGGGTTGCCGTGGGTGTTGACACTGGGGTCCAGGTTGTAGTAAGCGGACGCATACGAGGCGGAGAGAAGCATAATCAGGCCGATGGCCGTCAGCAGCAGCACCAGGGCCAGATAGGGCAGGTCCAGCGGGCCCCGGGCCAGCTGCTGCTCTACGGTCAGGTCACGTTTGGCTTTTTTACGCACTGGTGCGCCTCCTTCCAGAGAAATATCGGTCCGGGAGCGCGGTTGGGCCCGCACTCCCAATTCGTCCCCCTCCGGGGACGGATGATTGGATCAGCGGGGAGGCCATGGATCAGCGGTCTCCTCCATTACGCACCGTAGCGGTACATCACCCCGGCAAAGGCCAGCAGGCAGAAGGCCACGGTGATGGCGGCAAAGGTGAGTACAATGCGCACCTCCGTCCAGCCCCCCAGCTCCAGATGGTGGTGGAGGGGGGCCATGCGGAAGATCCGCTTGCCGTGAGTGAGCTTGAAGTAGGTCACCTGGATGATGTCGCTCATGGTCTCGGCGATGTAGATGATGCCCACGGGGATGAGGATGAGGGGGGCATCCACGGCAAAGGCCATGGCGCACACGGCCCCGCCCAGAAACAGAGAGCCGGTATCCCCCATAAACACCTTGGCGGGATAGAAGTTATAGATCAAAAAGCCCAAAATTCCCCCGGCCAGAGCGGCGGCAAACACCCCCACGCTGCCCTTCTCCCACCAGGCGGCGAGCAGCGTGAAGAAGATGGCCACCGGCAGGGTCACGGTTCCCGCCAAGCCGTCCAGGCCGTCGGTGAGGTTGACGGCATTGACGCACCCCACCATGACGAAGGCGGCGAACACCAGATACACCGCCCAGGGCAGCGGGATGGTGACGTTGACAAAGGGGATGTACAGGTTGGGAGAGAGGTAGTTGAAGTAGCGCATCAGGGCCAAAAAGGCCACGGACACGGCCAGCTGCAGCAGCAGCTTCCACCCAGCGGTGAGGCCGGTGTTCTCATGCTTGCGCACCTTGGCAAAGTCGTCGATGAAGCCGATGCCGCCGTAGACCAGGGCCAGGGCCAGCACGATGAGGGCCGACCAGTCTCCCCGGGCCATATCCTGCCAGCAGAACACCAGCACCGCCACGGCGATCCCCACCATAAACATGATGCCCCCCATGGTGGGGGTTCCCTGCTTGGTCATATGCCAGTTGGGGCCAATCTCCTTAATGGATTGCCCCGCCTTCAAGGCCCGGAGCACGGGAATCAAGAACTTCCCCACCACCGCCGTGACCAAAAAGGCAGTGGCCGCCGCTGCTAAACTCATCATGGTTTCAAACCTCCATACTCTCTTTTGTATCTAGGGCTGTGACGCATCATGGAACATAGAACATTCCGCAAAATCACCCACACCCGATCATAGGGGGTGCCCTAGGATTGGCTCAAACGCTGGGCCGCCTGTGACAGCGGCATCCCCAGCGCCACCGCCGTGGCCAGGGCGGCCAGACTCTCGTACAGCCCCACCTGGCCCTGCGGCGCCCGCACCCGCAGCAGGTCGTTGTGGGTCAGCGCCTCAAATTCCACCCGTGCGTGGCGCAGGCATACGTTTTTTGCCGTGAGATCTGCCTGGGGGCGGCCGTCAGAGTAGGCAAACACCCGGCCCTTCATGGCCTTGGCCGCCCGCCGCCCCTCTCCGTCGTCCAGGGCCATCACAGTGATGTTGGTGTGCTGGGCCAGCTCCCACCGGGCCACCGCACAGGGGGAGAGGGCCCGCCGGTCCCGGGGCTCAAAGTTCTCCACCACCACGGCCCGATACCGCTCCCCCTGGTCCCGGCCCATGGCCGCCTCATAGGGGGTCAGCTCCACCACCCGGGCGCCGGTCAGACGGCGCAGCAGGTGGGCCGTGGCGGTGTTTCTCCGTCCCACCACGGCAATGGGTTCTGAGCTACTGATCGGCATAGTCGATAACACTGCTGACAAACCTCACTTCCACCACCGTACCCGGTGATACCTCTGTTCCTGCGGCAATGCTCTGGCTCAACGCCTCCATGGAGGTGCCGTCCCCGGTGACGCCGGTGGCCCGCAGGAACAGGCCCATCTCCTCCAGGGTATTCTTGGCCTCCGAAGGGCTCAAGCCCGAGAGATTGGGCGCCTTCACCTTGTCGGTGGGCACCTCCTCTCCCAAGTACAAAATCACAGTGGAGCTGCCGGGAATGGTCACACCGCTCTTGGGCAGCTGCCCGGTGACGGTGTTGCCGCTGCCCACCGTGCGGCAGCGGATGCCCCGGTCGGTGAGCAGACCCTTGGCCACCGTCAGCTCATAGCCGGTGACGTTGATCATGGTGGTGTCCGAAGCTTCCAGCTCGTCGGTGGTATACTGCTTCTCCACGCCCATGTAGTCCAGAATGTCGGCCAGCAGCTGCCCGGCCATGGGGGCGGCGATGTTACCGCCGCTGATGTAGGTGCCGGAGGGGGTGTAGTTGGAGTTGGAGGCCGACTGCTCGGGGGAGTCGTAGGCCAGCAGCACCAGCACCTTGGGGTTATCCACAGGGGCAAAGCCCATGAAGGAACAGATCAGGTCGCCGGAAGTCTCGTCTCGCTTCTGGGAGGTACCGGTCTTACCGCCGATGCGGTAGCCCGCCATATAGGCGTTGCGGCCAGAGGCGGAGGGTCCGGCCACCACGCTCTCCAGCATACCGCGGAGGGTGGAAGAGGTCTCCTCGCTGATGACCTGGCGCACCTCCTGCACCTGGTGGTAGTAGGTGCTGTTGCCATCGTCGTCGCTCACCGACTGCACCACGTAGGGCTCCAACAAATGGCCGCCGTTGATCATAGAGGCAAATGCAGTGGCCATCTGAATGGGGGTAATCTTAAAGGTCTGACCGAAGGAGGCGGTGGCCACGGAAGTCTCACCGTAGATGCTGGTGAAAAAGTCCTTGCCGCCGGGCCAGAAGACACTGGTTCCCTCGCCAAATAGGTCGATACCGGTGGAGTCAAACAGGCCATAATTCTCCAGGTAGTCCCAGAAGGTGTCTGCTCCCAACTTCTGGACAATCTGCATCATACCGTCGTTGCAGGAGTTCTCCAGCACCTGGGTCAATGTTTGATCTCCATGTCCTGCCCGCTTATGACAGGTAATGAACCAGTCGGCCACTTGTTGGCCGCCGTCACAGTAAAAGTGGTCGTTGGGAGAGATGACCCCCTCCTCCAAGGCCGCGGCCACCACCAGAGGTTTAAAGGTAGAACCGGGCTCGTAGGTGTCAGACAGGGCCTTGTTTCTCCACTGGAGGTTGAGGGCGTCGCTGACGGCCTGGTTGTACTCGTCGCTGTCCTCACCGTACTCCTCGGCCAGGGATTTCAGCTCATCCAGCAGCTCCTGGTCGAAGACGCTGGCATAGCTGTTGGGGTCAAAGTTGGGGCTGCTGGCCATGCCCAGCACCGCTCCGGTGGAGGGGTCCAGGGCAATGGCGAAGCCACCCTTTTTCACGTTGTAGGTCTTGATGCCCTCCTCCAGGGTCTGCTCCAGCATGGACTGGATGGTGCTGTCCACCGTCAGGTGCAGGTCACCGCCGTTTTCGGCGTCAATGTACTCCTCATAGGAGGAGAGCATCTCGGTGCCCACGCCGGTCTTGGAGGTCACCACCCGCCCGGTGGCGCCGGACAGGACATCCTGATACAGGGCCTCCACCCCCTGGGCGCCCACCTTTACGCTGCCGCTGTCCTGGGTATAGGCCATAAAGCCCAGGATGTGTCCGCCCACCGACGAATGGGGGTAGTACCGCTTGCTGGCGGGGGCCAGGTAGAGCATGGAGGAGAGCCTGTTTTCGCTGATGAAGGTGCGGATCTGGGCGGTGTCCTCCTCCTCCATCTCCTTGACCAGCACGTCATAGGCGGAGTCGGTGTACTCGATCCGCTTCCACAGATCTTCCTCATCCAGGCCCAGGATCTTCACCAGGCCGTCCACGATCAGCTCCCGCTGCTCCTGCACCGCCTTCTCATAGGCGGCCCGGTCCGGGTTGCCCTCCTCGTCCTTGTAGTTGTCCTCCTTGATGGAGACCAGCACGTCCCGGGGGGAGAGGATCAGCTGGTAGACGGTGCCGGAGCGGGCCAGCGTGCGGCCCTGGCTGTCGTAGATGGTGCCTCGTCCGGCGTTGACCGCCACGTCCTGGGTCTGCTGGTTGGCCGCCCGCTCCTCCCAGTAGTCATGCTGGACCAGCTGCAGACGCACCAGCTGAACCACCAGGGGGATGAACGCGGCGATGCCGATGATCCCCAGGAGAAACACCGTGCGGCGGAAGAGGCTTCGATTTCCTTGGCCGGGCGTACGGCCCTGACTCTGTTTGGATTTACGCATGGGACATTCGCTCCTATTTTGCGGATTGACAGGGCGGCACATCGGGACAAGAAGGGCGTAAGAAACCAATCACTGTTTTCTTACGCCCCTCATCTTCTCTATGTCCGCATTTCATTGTATGTGTTCTGGGGCGGCGATTATGACAGTATGCCGCTCAGAAATTCCTCGATTTGGCGAATCAGGCCGGAGACACCCTGCCGGGCCTCCTCATAGTACACCACGCTGTCTCCCTGAGAGAGATCCAGGTAGACCGTCTGGCCTGCGCCCGCCTCCACCATGGAACCGTCAGCGGTGAGCTGCTGCTCCAACGCCGTCAGGTCAAAGGTCTTTTCGTACTGGGCCATCAGTGTTTTTTTCTCGTCTTGCAGTTGGGACAGGGTGGAGCGCAGCTCCACCGTCTCCGCATTGACCGTGGCCAGCTGGGCGCTGCCCATCACCAGCAGCAGCGCGCAGGCAATGGCTGCCACAAATCCCACAATGGCAAAGGGTGCCACCGCGCTCTGGGCCCGCACCTGGACCTGGGGCCGGGAGGCCACCCGTTCCCGAGGCTGTACCCGGGGCCGTCGGGGCTGCTCTACCCGTTTCCGCTCCCTGGTCTGAGCGGCGCCGTCTACTTTATAAGCCACATTGCCATAGGTGGCATATTGTCTGACTCTGCGCTGGGTTGCCATAGTGAATTTCTCCTTTATCTTCACTCACAGTTTCTCGGCCACACGCAACTTGGCACTGCGAGCCCTTGGATTCTCTTCTAACTCCTGAGGGGTGGAAACAATGGGTTTCTTCCCCACCAGGCGCACTTTTGGGGTCTTTCCACACACACATACGGGGAAATCCGGCGGGCAGGTGCAGCCCTTGGCCCACTGGGCATAGGCCGTTTTCACCAGCCGATCCTCCAGAGAGTGGAAGGATATGATGGCCAATCGACCGCCGGGATTGAGCAGATCCAGAGCGCCGTCCAGCATCCGCTCCACCTCGCCCAATTCGTCGTTGACGGCGATGCGGATGGCCTGGAAGGAACGCTTGGCCGGGTGCTGCTTCTCCCGCAGGGCCCTGGCAGGCATGGCGCTGCGGATCACATCCGCCAGCTCCAGGGTGGTGCGTACCGGGGCCTTGGCCCGCTGCCGTACAATGGCAGCGGCAATGGGACCGGCGTACCGCTCCTCGCCGTACTGCCACAAAATTCGTTTCAGTTCCTCCTGGGGCCACCCATTCACCACATCATAGGCGGTGAGGGCAGCGGACTGGTCCATCCGCATATCCAGGGGGGCGTCCTGCAAATAGGAAAACCCGCGGGCCGCCTCGTCCAGCTGAGGGGAGGACACGCCCAGGTCAAACAGCATACCGTCCACGTGGGAAATCCCCAGCTTGTGGAGGATCTCCCCCACCTGGCTGAAGTTGCCACGCACCAGCTTCACCCGGTCCATAAGCCCTTCCAGCCGGGCCGGCGCCGCCTCCAGGGCGGCTGCGTCCCGGTCGATGCCAATGAGTTGGCCGCAGGTCAGGCGCTTGGCAATCTCTTTCGAGTGCCCGGCCCGTCCCAAAGTGCCGTCCACATAGATGCCGTCGGGCTTGATGTTCAAGCCCTCCAGGCATTCCTGGAGCAGCACGGGTTTATGTACATATTCCATGGATCAAATCCCCAGTCCTTCCAGCAGGGCCGCAATGTGCTCGGGATTGAGCTGCTGGGCCGTCTTGGCCTTCCAGTTCTCCGCACTCCAGATCTGGGCCCGGTCATTGTTGCCGGTGATCACCACATCCCGGTCGATCTTGGCATAGTCCTTCAAATAGGAGGGTACCTGAAACCGCCACTGCTTGTCCGGCTCACACAGCTGGGCCGAGGCAAAGAACACATCCATGGAGGATGCCTGCGCTGTGGTCAGGTTGGCCACACGCTCTTGGAGCTTGTTCCACGCCGCCATGGGGTACAAGGTCAGGTTCTCCTTGACCCCCACAGCCAGGTAAAACTGGGAGCCCAGCTCCTCCCGGAGCTTGGCGGGCACAATGAGGCGACCGGCGCTGTCAAGACTGTGCTCGTACGTGCCTGTCATCCCTGTCCCCTCCATTTCACTCCATTTCGCTCCAATGTATTCCTAGTATACATCCCTCGGTGTGAAATTGCAAGGACTTTTTTCTTGGAAAAATATGAAGTTTCCATGAATATTTTCATGGATTAGGGCATTTATTCTGCCTGTCACAGCAAAAATTCGCACTTTTTCGCTATTATCAATCTTTTCCAGGTGTCAGTAGAGCGAAATGGAGGACCACAGAATGTGCGCCATCCTGCGGTCCTCCATTCAAATCCCACTTATTGGTCTGTCTCGGCGTCGTAGGCGCGGTTGGCAGAGGTTGTGCCGTTGGGCAGGCCCAGAGCCTCCCGGAACTTGGCCTGAACCCGGCGCATCTCCGTGTGGGCCTCGCCCAGAGCCTCCTCGGCACGGCGCATCACGTCCTCACAGTACTGGTTGGCAGCATTGCGCATTTCCTTGGACTTGTGGTCCGCCTGGGCCATCATCTCGGCGGCGTTTTTACGGGCAGCGGCCATAATCTCGGTCTCGCTGATCATACGGCGGGCCTCATTCTCCGCCCGCTTCTGAAGCTCTTCGGCCTCCCGCTTGGCGTTGGAGATGAGCTCGTTGCGGTTGTTGAGCACCTTGCGGGCCTCGGCCAGCTCCACGGGCAGCTGGGCCTTCACGTCCTCGATGAGATCCAGGGCCTTGTCCCGCTCGATGACGCACTTTTCCGAGCTCAACGGCGCATTGCGGGCCTCATCCACCATATCAAACAGCATATTCAGCAATTCTTCCACTGGAGTTGCCATGGGATATTCCTCCTTATTGTTCCAGGGCTCCGTTTACCCTGTCCTGTACCTGATTTATAATCTGACGGGGGACAAACTCAGACAAATCTGCCCCATACCGTGCCATTTCTTTTACCACTGTGGAGCTGAGGTAGGCATACTTGGGACTGGTGTACAAAAACACCGTATCCAGCTCCTGATAGAGTTTGGCGTTGATCATGGCCATTTGGATCTCCGACTCGTAGTCGGACACCGCCCGCAGCCCCTTCACCAACACCTTGGCCCCGTGGGCCCGGGCGTAGTCGGCCAGCAGCTGACGGGAACAGTCCACCTTCACGTTGGGCAGCTCCTCGGTCACCTTCTCAATGAGCTCCACCCGCTCTTCCGGAGTGAACAGTCCGCTCTTGCTGGAGTTGACCATGACGCATACAATGAGCTCGTCGAAAATGGCGGCCGCCCGCTTGATGATATTCAAATGCCCCAGCGTCACCGGGTCAAAGCTGCCGGGGTAGATGGCTCGTTTCATGGGTCACACACTCCTACGGTACAGGGTCAGCTTGATCTTCCCATACCGGTAGTCCCGCCCCTTCTGGTAGGGGGCCGCAAGCTCCGGCAACACAGCATCTGCCGGAGATTCGCATACTATTATACCATTTCTCGACACAATGTCAATCGCTGTCATGCGCTCCAGGGCGCGTTTTATGCAGTCGGAGGCATAGGGCGGGTCCAGGAACACCAGGTCGTAGGGGCCCTTGGCGGAGGAGAGAAAGGCATCAAACTCGGTCTGGTGGAAGGCGGCCCGGTCCTCCAACCGGCAAGCCCGCACATTGTCCCGCACAATGGCCATGGCGGCGGGGGAACGGTCCACAAAATCGCACCAGGCCGCCCCCCGGGACAGGCACTCAATGCCCAGCTGCCCGGTGCCTGCAAACAGGTCCAGCACCCTCCGGCCTGGAATGTCAAACTGAATGATGTTAAAAAGCCCCTCCTTCACCCGGTCGGTGGTGGGGCGGGTGTCCATACCGGGCAGCTCCTTGAGGTGCTTGCCCCGGGCACTTCCTGTAATCACTCGCATGGGAGTCTCACTCCTTATGAAAATAGTCGTACACCGCCTGGGCCGTGTTGCCGGGCACCACGTCTCCCAGCTGGGCCACGGTGGCGCCCCGGATGGCCTTGATGCTCTTAAAGTGGCGCAGCAGCGCCGCTTTTCGGGTGGGGCCCACACCGGGAATGTCATCCAGCACCGAGCCCTTCATCCGTTTTCCCTGCCGGGAGCGCAAGAATTCAATGGCGAAGCGGTGGGTCTCCTCCTGGATGCGGCCCACGAGGGCGAAGAGCGCCTGATTCTGCTGCAACCCAATCTCCTGCCCTGCCCCGTCCACCAGGGCCCGGGTGCGGTGGCGGTCGTCCTTGACCATGCCGAAGGTGGGGACCGTCAGGTTGACCGCCTCCAGGGCGGACTGGGCCGCCCGCACCTGGCCCACGCCGCCGTCAATGAGCAGCACGTCGGGCAGCTCCCCGAACTTCTCGTCCCCGTCCAGATAGCGGCGGAACCGCCGGGCAATGACCTGCTCCATGGAGGCGTAGTCGTCGGCGTGCTCCATATCCTTCAATATAAAGTGGCGGTAGTCCCGTTTTAACGGTCTGCCGTCCACGTGTACCGTCATGGAGGCCACAATGTCCGCATTGGCGCTGTTGGAGATGTCGTAGGCCTCCATGCGGTGGGGGGGCTTGTCCAGCCCCAGCAGCCTGCCCAGGGCCTCCATGAGTTTGGAGGTGCGCTCCTGGGCGGTGGTGGCCCGCCCCACCTCCTCGGCGGCGTTTTGGTTGGCCAGGGCCACCAGCTCGGTTTTCGCCCCACGCTGGGGGGTGAGCAGCTCCACCTTCCGCCCCACCGCCTGGGTGAGCATCCGGGCCAGCTCCACCTGGCCCTCAAAATCTACGGGAAGGAGGATCTGCCGGGGCAGGGTCTGACGGCCCTGGTAATACTGGGCGGTAAGGGTGGCCACGCTCTCCCCCTCGTCCTCCTCCATGGGCAGGGGGAGCAGCTGCCAGTCCTTGGCGGCCAGTTCTCCGTCCACGTAGTGAAGCACCACAAAGCAGCTCTTGGCCTCTCCCCGGTGGTAGCCCACCACGTCGGTGTCCGCCAAGGAGCCCACCACCGCCTTCTGCCGCTTGGCCAGCAGCTGCACCGCCCGGATGCGGTCCCGGTACTGGGCCGCCCGCTCAAAGCGCAGGTCCTCGGCGGCCTGCTCCATCTGCTCCGTCCACTCCCCCACCACCTGGTCCAGCTTGCCCTCCAGCAGCCGCACCGCCTGGTCGATGCCCCGGCGATACTGGCTCTGGTCCATGTCCGGGCGGCAGTAGCCGTCGCAGGTACCCATGTGGAAGTTGAGGCAGGGCCGCTCCTTGCCGATGTCCCGGGGAAATTTACGATGGCAGGTGGGCAGGCGCAGGGCGGAGCACAGGGCGTCAATGATGCCCTGGCTGGCCCCCCGGGTGCCGTAGGGCCCGAAATACCGGGCTCCGTCCCGGGCCACCTTGCTGGTCAGGGAGAACCGGGGGTACTCCTCCTGGACGCTGAGGCGGATGTAGGGATAACCCTTGCTGTCCTTGAGCAGGATGTTGTACCGGGGTTGATGGCGCTTGATGAGGGCGCACTCCAGCACCAGGGCCTCAAACTCGGACTCCACCACGATCACGTCAAAGTGGTGGATCTGAGCCACCATGGCCCGGGTCTTTTCGTTGTGGCGGCTCTGGTCCTGAAAGTATTGGCTGACCCGGTTCTTCAAAGCCTTGGCCTTGCCCACATAGATCACTTCGCTGGCGGCGTTTTGCATGATATACACCCCCGGCTTCAGCGGCAGTCCGTGGGCCTTGTCCCGCAGCTCTTCAAAGGTCATAGATTTCCTCCTGCATAAAAAAAGCGCCGCTTTGAGCGGCGCTTTTATCCATCTGGCTTACTCAGAAAAATCAGAGTTGATCAGCTCCACCAGAGCGTTGACTGCCTCCTCCTCGTCGGGGCCGTCCGCGATGAGGGTGATGGCAGTGCCCTTGACGATGCCCAGAGAGAGCACGCCCAGCAGGCTCTTGGCGTTGACACGACGCTCCTCTTTCTCCACCCACACAGAGCTCTTAAATTCATTGGCTTTCTGGATAAAGAAGGTGGCCGGACGGGCGTGCAGGCCAACCTGATTGTTCACAACGGTCTCTTTCGTTACCATAAGAGGGTCCCTCCATGTTCTTGGATTGGGGGATTGACTTCCCGCGCTTTCCCCGAAAATATTTGCACCCCTAGCATATCAAATTTGGATGGTATCGTCAACAGCATTTTGTACAAATCGCGGTGGACAGTTTGGTGAAAAGCACCTCTGGCACACCATTTCTATGCCAGGGCTCACCGCATGGTGACCACGGTCACGCCGTCCTCCCCCTCGCCGTAGGCGCCGGGCCGGGCGGATTTGACATATCGGCTGTGCTTGAGATGCTCCCGCACCGCCTTTCGCAGCGCCCCGGTGCCCTTGCCGTGGATGATGGTCACCGTCTCCAGCTTGCCCATGAGGGCGTTGTCCAGGAACAGATCCACCGCAGCCAGGGCCTCGTCCACCATCATGCCCCGCAGATCCAGCTCCGCCTTGGCAGCAGCGGCCCGGAAGGGGCGGGTCACGGTGGCCTTGCGGGCCTTGTCCTTCTGGCTCTGCTTGTGGCGCTGGGTGGCCTCCTCCAGCACCCGCACCTCCTCCTGGCGGGCCTTCAGCTTCAAAATGCCCGCCTGGAGCTGGAGGGTGCCGTCCTTGTTCACCCCCACCACCTGGGCCTGGGTGTGGGTTTTCAGCACCTCCACCATATCTCCCATCACCGCCGGGCGGGTGGCCTCCGGGGCGGGAAGGTCGTTCTGGCGGACCCCCAGGGCGTTCTCCGCCTCATTGAGGGTGCGGCGCAGATCGGAGCGCTGTTGGTTGTCGTCCACCCATTCCTTGGCCTTCTCCTGGCGGCGGCGCATGGCGTTGAGCTCCTTGAACACCGCATCGGCGGTGTCCCGGGCCTCCTGGATGATGGCACGGGCCTCAGCCTGGGCCTTTTCGGTGGCTTTCCGCCGCTCCTCCTCGATGCGCTCCCGGTAGCGGTCCGCCTCCGCCTTGGTGCGCTCCATCTCCCGCCGCAGCTCCTGGGCCTTCTCCTTCTCCCGCTCCATGGCCTGGCGCTGGCCCTCCAGCTGGCTGATGACGTCCTCAAAGCGCACATTCTCCGCGTCAATGCGGTCGGCGGCCCGCTGGATGATGTAGTCGGGCAGCCCCAGGCGGCGGGAGATGGCAAAGGCGTTGGACTTGCCGGGGATGCCGATGAGCACCCGGTAGGTGGGGGCCAGGGTGTCCACGTCGAACTCGCAGGAGGCGTTTTCCACCCCTTCCGTGGTCATGGCGTACACCTTCAGCTCGGCGTAGTGGGTGGTGGCGGCCACCCGGGCTCCCAGCTGACGGGCGGACTCAATGATGGCGGCGGCCAGGGCGGCCCCCTCCACCGGGTCGGTGCCCGCCCCCAGCTCGTCAAAGAGCACCAGGGTATTCTCGTCCAGCTGCTCCAGCATGGCCACAATGTTCACCATGTGGGAGGAGAAGGTGGACAGGGACTGGTCGATGGACTGCTCATCCCCGATGTCCGCCAGCACCGCCGAGCAAACCCGGATGGTGGAGCCGTCCATGGCGGGGATGTGGAGGCCGCACTGGGCCATGAGGGTCAAAAGGCCCAGGGTTTTCAAAGTTACGGTCTTGCCGCCGGTGTTGGGACCGGTGATGACCAAGGTGTCAAACTCACGGCCCAGGTACAGGTCGTTGCGCACGGCGGTCTTGGGGTCCAGCAGGGGGTGGCGGGCACGGTGAAGCTCGATGTAGTCCCCCAGCACCGGCTCCATGCCCCCCATGTGGGTGGACAGCTTGGCCCGGGCGAAAATCACGTCCAGGGAGATGAGGGTGCGGTAGTTGTCCTCGATGCCCTCCCGGAACCCGGCGCAGTCCGCCGACAGCTCCGCCAGGATGCGCTCGATCTCCTTCTGCTCCTTCATTTGCAGTTCCCGCAGCTCATTGTTGGCATTCACCACCCCCATGGGCTCGATGAAGAAGGTGCCGCCGGAGCCGGACACGTCGTGGACCAGGCCGGGGATCTCGTTTTTGTGCTCGCTCTTCACCGGCACCACGTACCGGCCCCCCCGCATGGTGATGATGGACTCCTGCAAATACTTGGACTGGTTGGAGGAGATGAGCCGGTTGAGCACATCCCGCACCTTGCCGGCCGCCGCCCGGATGTGGCGGCGGATGTCCGCCAATTCGGTGGAGGCGGAGTCGGCAATCTCGTCCTCACTGAGGATGGAGCCGGTGATCTTCTCCTCCAGAAAGCGGTTGGGGGACAGGCTCTGGAAATAGCCGTCCAGCACCGTCTTTTCGGTACTCTCCCCCACCCCGTACTCCCGCACATTGCGGGCGCAGCGCAGCACCTGGGCGATGTCCAACAGCTCCCGGGTGTTCAGGCTGCCGCCCCGGTCCGCCCGCTGCAAGGCAGCGGCCACCGGGCGCACCCCGGAGAGAGAGGGGGTGCCGTGCTTGACCAGCATCTGAAAGGCCGCTGTGGTCTGCTTTTGCAGCCGGGCCACGTCAGACACCACGGTCTGGGGCCGCACCTTGCGGCACACCTCTTTTCCCTCCTCGGTCACCGCCTCGTCGGCCAGCATGGCCAGCACCCGGGGCAGCTCCAGGGTGTTTATGGATTTTTCAAGTAGTTCTGTCATATGTCGTTGTCTCCATGGTCAAGGACTTATAGAAGTCCAGGGTATGAAATCCTCGTTCCAGTTGGGTCATGAGATAGGCTTCCGAGGCCTGGGACAGCCGCTCCAGGGAACCCTCGTCCACGGAAAAGGAGAACAGCCGCTTGGGGTTGCCCCACACAATGTGGCGCAAAGCCGCCAGTGCCGCCCCGGTCAGGGGCATGGACACCCCGTCCCCCAGCTTTTCCCGGCACCCCTTGCAGTGGAGCACCCCCTCCCGCAGATGGATGCAGGGGTCCTCCGGGGTCTGGCAGCCGCACACCCCGCACCCCGCCAGCATGGGCTCGTACCCTGCCAGAGCCATGGCCTTCCACTCAAAGGCGGTTTTCACCAGCTTCAGCGGCACGGACATCTGGTCCATGGCGTGGAGGGCGTTGAGGGTCAGGGAGAGGAGCTCCGGCTCCGGCTGCTCCTCCTCGCATAGGGTCTCGGCAACCTGGGCAAAGTAGCTGCCCAGAGCCAGCTTGTCCAGGTCCTCCCGCACACCCCGGAAGGCCCGCTGGGTGACGGCCTCCTTTACCAGCCACCGCCCCCGGTGTTGGGAGAGGGTGAACTCCCCCCAGGTCAGCAGCTGGCAGGCCGCGGCGGTGGCGTCCTTTTTCTTGCGCACGCCCCGGGCAGACAGGGTCAGTTTGCCCTGTTCGGGGGTGAGCACCGTGAGCAGTTTATCGGAATCCTTGTATTCCACTTCCCGCAGCACCAGGGCTGTGGTAGTCAGGTACATGGACAGTCTCTCCTTCTCTCTGAGGCGGTTTGTTTCCGTTCTCCGCCTGACAGCGGGTCATGAGCCACGCCTCGGGCAGCCCGGTCTTCCAAAACAGTTCCCAGTTTCCAAACAGCTCCACACGTCACATCCCCTTTCTACCCTTAGGGTGAGAGGGGATGTGTGGGGTTATGTGTGGAAAATCCTTCAAAAATTGGGTTGAAGTCCGTCACCGGCCAAAACAATCCCCCAGTCACCTGCGGTGACAGCCCCCTTTACACAAGGGGGCCTACGTCCTGCGCTTCACCCCAAAGCCTCCCTTGTGTAAAGGGAGGTGGCATGGCGAAGCCATGACGGAGGGATTGACCCAACCAACGGGTCTGTTGCAAAACCATAATTTTGCAACAGACCCTTTTTGAGTGGGCTGCAGCCCGCCAAAGCCTCCCTCTGGGAGGGAGGTGGCATCGCCAACGGCGATGACGGAGGGAGCCTGTGGTACATACCACAGGCCAGTGACACAGTGGGCGCTATGCTGGGCAGTGACCAGGCTGTCTGGTATAGGTCTGGACCACCTGCAAACCTGTTATGTCGCCGCCCGCTTGCTCCCTCAGTCACCTTCGGTGACAGCTCCCTCCCGGAGGGAGCCGCCGAAAACTCGCAACCCGTTAGTCCTCAGTATAGCCAAAGTTATGAATCAAATTGATGTTATCTCTCCAATTTTCTTTCACTTTGACCCAGGTCTCCAGGTACACCTTGGCGCCCATGAATGCCTCCATGTCCTCCCGGGCCTGGGTGGAGATCTTCTTGAGCATGGAGCCCTTTTTGCCGATGATGATGCCCTTGTGGGACTCCTTCTCACAGTAGATGGTCACGTGGCAGTCGATGATGTCGTCGTCCCGCTGGGAGAACTTGGTCACCTCCACGGCGGTGCCGTGGGGGATCTCCTGATCCAGGTTGCGCAGCAGCTTCTCCCGCACGATCTCCGCCATGATCTGCCGCTCGGGCTGGTCGGTAATCACGTCATCGGGGAACAGCTGGGGCCCTTCGGGAATCCACTTGGCCAGCAGATCCAGCAATTCTTCCACACCTTCTCCGGTTTTGGCGGAAATGGGCATGACGGCGTCCCAGTTGTGGGCCTGGCCGTACACCGCCATCACAGAGAGCAGCTTTTCCTTCTCGATGGTGTCAATTTTATTGATGACCAGCACCGCCGGAGCCCCCAGGGCCTTGATGCGGTCGATGAGCTCCTGTTCGGCGGGGCCGATGCGGTCCACCGGCTCCACCAGCAGCATCACCCCGTCCACATCCGCCACCGACTGGCGCACCACCTTCACCATGTAGTCCCCCAAACGGGTACGGGCCTTGTGCAGGCCGGGGGTGTCCACAAAGACAAACTGGGTGTCCCCCCGGTTGAGCACCGCACAGATGCGGTTGCGGGTGGTCTGGGGCTTGGAGGAGACAATGGCGATCTTCTCCCCCACCAAGGTGTTGGTCAGGGTGGACTTGCCCACGTTGGGACGGCCCACAATGGTGATGATTCCGCTTTTCTTGATTTGCGACATGGTAGATGATCCTCAACTTTCTTTGGTATCGGCATTGAACAATGGCCGTTTGTATATTGGGAAGGGAACTTACGGCTCCCGGTTCCACATGATATAGAAGTCTCGCCGTCCGTCTCCCTTGCCGTAATAGGTCAGGTCATAGGTTCCGGTGCGGCCCTGGGCCTCCACCACCACCCGCAGGGTGGGAAAGCCCTCAGGGATGTCCTGCTGTACCAGCATGGCCACCGGGTCGGTACCGCTGGTGGTGTGTACGTCCTTGACCTCCACCACCTCGCCGGTATCATAATCGTAGGTCAACTCCTGCAAGGTGATGGTGCTCCCCGGCAGCTTGGGCACAATGAGCATATACTCGCCGTACTCCTGATCGGGGTAGACTTGATCCACGTTTTCGGCCAGTTCCAGCTCCTCCTGGGTGGGGTTCAAAATCACCACGCCCAGAATGCTATCCCCGGCCAGAGCGTCAAACAGCTCCTCCTGCCCCATGGGGGCGGGGGTCTGCACCGGCTGGGTCACCTCCAACGGAGGCAGGGTGTACACCTTCTGGGTGGTCACCTCTGTTTTGGTCACAAAGGCAGTGCACCCGGAAAGAAGCAGCCCAGCGCACAGGGTAGCAGCGGATAACATCAGAAATTTCTTCATGGCGCATCCTCCTTTGATGTGAACGTTGGCTTTTTATCGCGTGAGCCCGATTTGCTCCATGATGGCGTCCTCGCGCTCCCGCATCTGGGCCTTCTGGGGCCCCTCGTCCAGGTGGTCATAGCCCAGCAGGTGGAGCACCGAGTGCACCACCAGGTAGGAGAGCTCCCGCTCCCGGCTGTGGCCGTACTCCTTTGCCTGGGCCTCCACCCGCTCCAGGGACAGGGCCATATCCCCCAACGGCACACAGCCGCTGTCCGGGTCCGCCCAGTCTGCCTGGGGCTGCTCCCCGGGGGTGAGGTCAAACATGGGGAAGGAGAGCACGTCGGTGGGCCGGTCCACCCCACGCATCTCCAGATTGATGGCGTGGATGCCCGCGTCGTCGGTGAGCAGCACGTCGATTTCACAGGGTACCTCCACCCCTTCTTGGGCCAGCGCGGTGGCAATGGTGGAGCGGATGAGGGCACAGGTGGCCTGGCTGTCCGCCCCCTCCACCTCGGTGGAGATGGAGATTTCATGGGCCTCAGCCATGGGACTTCCTCCTTCCGCCCTTGTCGCCCCCCTTGTCCTTGGGGGGCTGGTTGGCGTGGTAGTACTCGTCGTAGGCCTTGATGATGCGCTGGACGATGACGTGGCGCACCACGTCCTGGTCGGTGAGGGAACAGATGGCGATGTCCTCCACCCCCCGCAGCACCCGCATGGCCTCCTTCAGGCCGCTGGTCTTGTCGGCGGGCAGGTCGATCTGGGTCACGTCTCCGGTGATGACCACCTTGGAGCCAAAGCCCATGCGGGTGAGGAACATTTTCATCTGCTCCCGGCTGGTGTTCTGGGCCTCGTCCAGAATGATGAAGCTGTCGTCCAGGGTGCGGCCACGCATATAGGCCAGAGGCGCCACCTCGATGTTGCCCCGCTCCAGGTACTTCTGGTAGGTCTCCGCCCCCAGCATATCAAAGAGGGCGTCGTAGAGGGGGCGCAGGTAGGGGTCTACTTTAGACTGAAGGTCCCCGGGCAAAAAGCCCAGCCGCTCCCCGGCCTCCACCGCCGGGCGGGTCAAAATGATGCGGTTGATCTGCTTCTCCCGGAAGGCGGCCACCGCCGCAGCCACCGCCAGATAGGTCTTGCCGGTACCGGCAGGGCCCACGCCCAGGGTGACGGTGTTGTTCTTGATGGCGTCGATATACTTCTTCTGGCCCACGGTCTTGGCCTTGATGGGCTTGCCCTTGGCGGTGACGCACACCACGTCCCCGGCCAGCTGGGCGATCTTGCTCTCGTTGCCCGCCCGCACCAGTTCAATGATATAGCGCACATTCTGCTGGTTGATGGGCTCCCCCTTGGCGGACAGGGAGAGAAGGCCCTGCACCGCCTTTACCGCCCACATCACCGCCTCTCCGTCCCCGGAGATCTTCAGGCTGGACTCCCGGTTCACCACCGTGACCCCCAGCTCCTGCTCAATGATGCGGATATTCTCGTCAAAGAGGCCGAAGAGATTGATGGCCTCTTCCATCCGTTCAATGCTGATGGATTGCTCTGTCATTTGTCAAGATTCCTCCCCAATTTGGGCTTCCGGTTGTGTGTGCCCGGTGGTACCGGGGCGTTCCACGGTGCGGCCGATCTGCTCCCGGCACTCCGCCACCAGGGTCACCACCAGGGTGTCCCCCTCCACACAGGCCACGTAATCCTCCTGGAGGATTTCGCCCTCTCCCGCCGCCAACAGCGCTTCCAGCCGTTGGCGCAGCAGCTGCCGCAGCAACGCCTCCCCCTGCTGGGGGTCCACAGCCTGCTCCTGGACTGTGTAGCCCCGGTAGGTGGTGGTGGTCCAGGACACCGGCCAGGTGTAACCCCCCAGTTCCAGGGACTCCGTACTGGTTATTTTACCATACCCCTGAGGGAAAATGCTACTCTTTTTGAAAAAATCCAGCTTGAACCCCCCAATGGTCAGGCGATAGCTGGTTTTGACGTCCTCCTGGTCGTAAACCTTGGTGGGCACCGTCAGGGGCAGCCGCTCCTCCAGGGTGCGCCAGGTGCGGGCCACCACCGTGCCCGTGGCGTGCACCACCAGATCCCCGGCGTAGGGCTTGTCGATGTTCTGCTCATAGAGGGGGATGGTGCCGCTGATGAGCACCTCTCCCTTGGCCACAATGTCCCCGTCCACAAATTGGGCCTGCCCGGCGGAGGTCTGGATGTCCTCAATGATGCCGTCGGCAGCCGCCACGATGTCCGCCGGGGTGGACTCATCCAGCAGCTCCGGCTTGGGCTGGGCCTCCTCCACCTGCACCACCACCCGGGTGCCGTAGACATTGACGGCCATGAAAGACAGCTCCGGCAGGGCGGTGAGGGCCTCGTTGGCCACCTCCCGCTGGGAGATGGAGGGGGCGTAGACCCCGGGCCGCACCCCCAGCCGTTCCAGCTGGGTCAAGATCACGGCAGAGGGCACCGTCTCATTGCCCACCACCTCCACCACCAGCACAAACTGGCTGAGCACGCTCACCGCCGCCAAGCACAGCACCAGCCCCAGCATGAAGCCCCACCGCTTGGACAGCCGCTGCACCTGGGCCAGCCCGCCCCGGCGGGAGAGCACCTCCAGGGTGCACCCGCACCGCTCCCCCAGCTCCTTCAGCTCCTCCAGGTCGGACAGATGCACCCGCACCTGCACCGTGTGGGCGTCCAGCCAGCGCAGGCGCCAGAAGTCCCGCCGGTTCTGGGCACACAGGTTGAAAAAGCGCTCGGGAAACTCCCCGGTGACCTGGAGCACCACATATCCCAAGAGCAGGTTGAACCATTTCTTCATGCCCTCACCTCGTCAGTTCCACCGATGTGATGCGCCCGGTGATGAGCAGCTGGGTGGGGTTCATGGCCCGCAGCTCCAGTCCCTCCCCCCGCACCATCACCAGCAGCTTTCCCGCTGAGATGTGGATCTCCTCCGGCCCGTAGGCCAGAATACCCCGGTGGGGCTCCATGCGCAGCTCCCCATCTCCAATCAGTTCCAGCCGGGGCAGGCCCGCCAGCACATCCCCCGGCACATCCAGCAGACGGGAGGCCCGCTCCAACAGGCTCTGCTTTTTCTCCATGTCCATCACCTCTGGAAACTCTATGAAAAAACTTCCTCCCACTTGCCTGTCCCACCGGGATTGCCGTGGACATTTGGCCCCTGTTGTGATAGAGTATAGGAAATTGTGAAGAAAAGGCGGTACAACATCCATGCAACACCAAGGCCCCAAACATCGGGATAAGAGCCGGGAGCCCAGCTACACCGTGGCCCAGCCCACCACGCTCCTCCCCTTCCTCCTGGACACCCTCAAGGGCAAGAGCCGGAACAACGTCAAGTCCCTGCTCTCCCGCAAACTTATCACCGTGGACGGCAAACCCACCTCCCAGTTTGACACCCCCCTGGCCCCCGGCCAGGTGGTGACCATCCTGTCCGTGTCCGCCCCCCGTCAGGACGCCCTCCCCTTCCCCATTCTCTTTGAGGATGAACACCTCATTGTGGTCAACAAGCCCGCCAAGCTCCTGAGCGTGGGCAACGAGAAGGAAAAGGTGCGCACCGCCTACCACATAGTCACCGACTATGTGAAAACCCAGCACATCGACAACCGAATTTTCGTCATCCACCGCCTGGACCGGGACACCTCCGGGGTGCTGATGTTCGCCAAGGATGAGGCCACCAAGGAGCTGTTTCAGTCCCGCTGGAACGACATCATCACCCGCCGGGGCTATCTGGCGGTGGTGGAGGGCACCCCCCGCCCGGAGCGGGACACCATCCACACCTATTTGGTGGAGACTAAGACCCACATGATCTTCTCCGGCGACCCCGGCCCCGGGGCCAAGGAGGCCATCACCAACTATGAGGTGGTGAAGTCCGGCGCCGGCTACTCTCTGCTGGACATCTCCATCGATACGGGCCGGAAAAACCAGATCCGCGTCCACATGAAGGAGCGTGGCTGCCCCATCGCCGGGGACAAGCAGTATGACGCCCGTACCAACCCCATTGGGCGGCTGTGCCTCCACGCCAATGAGCTGTCCTTTGTCCACCCCGTCACCGGACAGCCCACCACTTTTAAGGCCAAGATGCCCCGGGATTTCAACCGGGTGTTCCGATAAGTAAAAAACATGGATGCAGCGTGTACTGCATCCATGTTTGAGCGTGTCGAAAAAGTTCGACACGCTTCTCAAAAATGCAAGCATTTTTTCGAGGGGATGCAGCCCGCTGCGCGCATAATCGGGTCAAAGGACGACCCGATTCCACACTGGCGGGCTCCAGAAGTGTTT
>DVKO01000135.1 GCA_018715985.1 Candidatus Enterenecus avicola | reverse complement strand
GGGTGGGGGGCACGTCCAGTTCCATGAAGGAGCCGGACATGGAGTCCTTGCCGCCGATGGCGGCGCACTCCAGACCCAGCTGGGCGTCCAGCGCGCCCAGCAGCGCCTGGAAGGGCTTGCCCCACCGCTTGGCCTCGTCCCGCAGCTTTTCAAAGAACTCCTGGAAGGTGAGATAGGCCTTGGTGTAGTCGGCGCCGGCGGCCACGATCTTGGCCACCGAGGTGACCACGCCGGCCTGGGCGCCCCGGTAGGGGTCGGCGCTCATCCAGTCCGGGTCAAAGCCCCAGGCCATGAGGCTGGCCTGGTCGGTCTCCTGGCCCGGCTCCACCGGGAACAGGGCGGCCATGGCCTGGGCGGGGGTGCGTTGGGTCTTGCCGCCAAAGGGCATGAGCACGCTGCCCGCCCCGATGGAGCCGTCAAACCGCTCGGTGAGGCCCCGGCGGGAGGCGCTCTTCAGGCTTCCGGCCATCTCCCGCAGGCTGGCGGCCTGGCTCAACGGCTTGACGGTGCCCTGGGGCACCTCCACCTGGGCGTGCTTCACCGCCCCGTTGGTGTTGAGGAAGGCCCGGCTCAAATCGGCGATGGTCTGCCCCTTCCAGGTCATGACCATGCGGGGGATCTCGGTGACCACAGCCACCTGATAGGCCTCCAGGTTCTCGCTCTGAGCGGCGGCGATGAAGCCTTCAGCGTCCTCGGGAGCCACCACCACGGCCATGCGCTCCTGGCTCTCGCTGATGGCCAGCTCGGTGCCGTCCAGGCCGTCGTACTTCTTGCGCACGGCGTCCAGGTCGATGGTGAGGCCGTCGGCCAGCTCGCCGATGGCCACGGACACGCCGCCGGCGCCGAAGTCGTTGCACCGCTTGATGAGCCGGGTCACGTCCCCCCGGCGGAACAGGCGCTGGATCTTGCGCTCCTCGGGGGCGTTGCCCTTTTGCACCTCGCTGGCCATGGTGGACAGGGAGGTCATGTTGTGGCTCTTGGAGGAGCCGGTGGCCCCGCCGATGCCGTCCCGTCCGGTGCGGCCGCCCAGCAGGATCACCACGTCACCGGGGGCGGGCACCTCCCGGCGCACATGGTCGGCAGGGGCGGCCCCCACCACCGCGCCGCACTCCATGCGCTTGGCGATGTAGCCGGGGTGGTAGACCTCCGCCACGTGGCCGGTGGCCAGGCCGATCTGGTTGCCGTAGGAGGAGTAGCCGGCGGCTGCCGTCTGGGCGATCTTGCGCTGGGGCAGCTTGCCGGGGATGGTCTGGTCAAAGGGCACGGTGGGGTCGCCGCCGCCGGTGACCCGCATGGCCTGGTGGACGTACACACGCCCGGACAGGGGGTCCCGAATGCACCCGCCGATGCAGGTGGCGGCGCCGCCGAAGGGCTCGATTTCGGTGGGATGGTTGTGGGTCTCGTTTTTGAACATCAGCAGCCAGTCCTGCTCCTTGCCGTCCACGGTGGCAGGGACGTGGATGGAGCAGGCGTTGATCTCCTCGCTCTCGTCCAGCTCGGGGAGCAATCCACGCTTTTTCAGGGTCTTGGCGCCGATGGTGGCCAGATCCATCAGGGTCTGGGGCCGGGCTGCGGCCTTCTCCTGGCCGTACACCTCCAGGCGGGCGTCCAGGTAGCGCTGATAGGCGGCCTTGACGTCCTCCCGCTGGACGTGGATCTGGTCCAGGTGGGTGGAGAAGGTGGTGTGGCGGCAGTGGTCGGACCAATAGGTGTCCACCACCCGCACCTCGGTGAGGGTGGGGTCCCGCTTCTCCTCATCCCGGAAGTAGCCCTGGAGGAAGGTCAGGTCCGCCAGGTCCATGGCCAGGCCGTACTGGGCCAGCAGCTCCTCCAGTCCGGCCTTGTCCAGCTGGGTGAAGCCGTGGAGCACGGGCACCGCTTCGGGCACGGGGTACTGGGCCTGAAGAGTCTCCGGCTTGTCCAGAGACGCCTCCCGGCTCTCCACGGGGTTGATGAGGTGGTGGCGGATCTTGTCCAGCTGCGCGTGGGTGAGCTTCCCCTCCAGCACGTACACGGTGGCACAGCGCACCGTGGGCCGCTCCCCGCCGGTGAGCATCTGGATGCACTGGGCGCAGGAGTCCGCCCGCTGGTCATACTGACCGGGCAGAGCCTCCACGGCCACAATGGTGTGCCCCGCCTGGCCCGGCTGGGGCATCTCCTCGTCCCAGATGTTGTCCACCTGGGGCTCGGAGAGGATGGTGGTGCGGGCGGCCTCGTACACCGTTTGCTCCACACCCTCCACGTCATAGCGGCGGATCACCCGCACGCCGGTGAGGGTATCCACCCCCAGAGGGCCCTTCAGCTCTCCCAACAGATGCCCCGCCTCCACGTCAAAGCCGGGCTTTTTCTCCACAAAGCAGCGAAATACCTTGCTCATTGCCACACTCTCCCTTATTTGTCTTTCTCCGGGGGCTGTCTTGGGTCAGCCGTCCCCCTGAAGCGCTGATTGTTTATCTTTCACAGACGACCAGATCGTCCATTCAGCCACATTGGCATAGGGGTTTGCCTGGGTGGGGGCCACCCCGCTCACCAGGCCCCACCGCACCAGCAGGGAGCCCCGTAAAAAACAGATGGGGGCCAGGGGGCTGTGCTGGGCAAAGCCCTCCAGATAGGCCTTCCGCTCTGTCTCCCCTCCGGTGCCGCGCCAGGCGCTGAGCAGGCTCTGCACCTGGCTCTGGGCCCCTCCATAGGCCAGGGCCCCGGTGAGCAGCGGGGTCAGGTCAAAGTCGGGGGTCAGCTGCACCTGGCCCAGGTACAGGTCAAAATCCCCCCGCTCCAGGGCGGACACATAGTCCTCCCAGGCCAGCTCCTCCACCGTTACCGTAAATCCGGCCCCCTCCAGCTGCACGGCGATCTGCCGGGCCACCTGCACCCGGGTGGTGTTGTCGTTGTTCACCACCAGCCGCAGGGTGGCAGCGGCGGGGGCTCCCGCCTCCACTTCCACCTCCGGCAGCTCCCCCCACACCGGGGAGATGGGCAGGTCCGTGGGGTCGCCGTGGCCGGACAGCTGCACCTGCACCAGGCTCTCCCGATTCAGGGCCGCGGAGACGGCCCGGCGCAGGGTTTCCTCTCCACAGGCGCCTCCCTGGGTGTGGAAGCCCAGGTACAACAGCTGGGTGGTGGGGTAATCCCACACCTCACAGCTGCCCGAGTAGCCCAGGGCACCGGGGGAGAAAAATTCGGTGTTGGTCATCCACACCTCGCCGCTGTCAAAGGCGGCCATGCGGGCGTCGGGGGTACTCACCGCCACCAGCGGGATGTTCTCCGCCGGCAGGCTGCCCGCCAGGGAACTGTTGGGGTTTTGCTCCAGAGCCCCGTCTCCCAGCCGGTAGGGCCCGGTGCCCAGGGGGTTTTGCCCCTCCCGCTCCGCCACCACCGGAATGTCCAGCAGGGCGGTAAAATTGGCGTTGGGGGCGGACAGGGTCACCTCCACGGTGTACTCCCCCGTCTGACGCACCCCCGTCACCGCAGACAGGCGGCTTTGATACCGGGAGGCGGTGCGGGCGGTCTCCAGGGAGGAGACCACCTGGGCGGCAGTGAGGGGGGTGCCGTCGGAAAAGCGCACCCCCTGGGCCACCTCCACCGTCCAGGTCCGGCCATCCTGGCTGGCGGTGGCCCCGGCGGCCAGGACGGGCTGGGGGTGAAAGCTCTGATCCAGCTCATACAGCCCCTGGAACACCAGCCCCGTCAGCTCCAAATTCACCCCGCTGGTGCCGGTGATGGGGTGGAAGGACTGCTGGGGGTCCCAGGCCAGGGAGAACACCCCGGCCTGGATGGGCTGGGCGGTGGCCGTGGGCGACACCGGCGGGGCGGAGGATTGCTCTTGGGTGGGGCTTGTGCAGCCGCCCAGCAGCAGGGCCCCGGCCAGAGCCAGGGCCAGCAGCTTCGGCCCCAACCTCATCGCAGCTGGATGGCGGCGGCCATGGAGCCCCGGTTGGTGCCCACACAGCGGTGGCTCCAGAACAGGTCCTGGCGGCAGCTGGTACACAGGTCACAGATGCCGATGTGTTCGGGCAGCAGCCCCGCCTTCTCCAGGCGCAGGCGGTTGATCCCCTTCAGATCCACGGTGTACTTCCCATTCTCCTGGATGTGGAGATAGGGGAGCACCGGGGTGGAAAAGGCGGCCATCATGGCGTTGGGCACGTCCTCGTGGGTCTCAAAACAGCAGGCGCCGATGCCGGGGCCAATGGCGGCCAGAATGTCCTGGGGCTGGCTGCCGTAGACCTCCTCCATCTTGCGCACCACCGCTCCGGCGATGTCGGCGGCGGTGCCCCGCCACCCGGCGTGGGCCGCGCCCACCACCTGGCGCACCGGGTCGTAGTACAAAATGGGCAGACAGTCGGCGGAGAAGATCACCAGAGTCACCCCGGGCAGGTCGGTGACCAGGCCGTCGGCCTCGTAGGACACCTTCTCGTAGGGGTCCTCCTTCACATCCGCCTGGGTGATGACCCGCACATGGCTGCCGTGGACCTGGCAGGACTGTGCCAGGCGGGGCCCTTGGGCCCCAATGGCCGCGAGAAACCGGCGGTAATTCTCCCGCACATGGTCCGGGTCATCGCCCCGGCTCACCCCCAGGTTCAAAGAGGCCCACATCCCCTGGGACACGCCGCCCAGGCGGGTGGAAAAGCCGTGGGCCACCCCCACCGCCTGGTCCATCTCCTGGGCTGCCAAAAAGGTCACGCCCTCACGTTGCTTTTGGACAATCGTCATGGTCGGTTCCCTCCCGGTTCGTTGGTCTGTCCATGCCCCGCGCTCACTGCTCCTGGCTGTGGTATTCCGCGCAGGTGCACTTCTTCCACTTCAGCCCCGAGCCGCAGGGGCAGGGGTCGTTGCGCCCGATCTTCACCGTCTTTTTGGTGGGCTGCTGGGTCACGGCGGACTCGGAGCCGCCGGACTCGCCGGTGACCTTGGCCACCCGCTGGCGCTGGATGCCCTGGTTGGGGCGGATGCGGGCGGAGTAGAGCCGCCGCAGCGTCTCCTCCTGGATGGCGGCGATCATCTCCTCAAACATATCGTAGCCTTCCCGCTTGTACTCCACCACGGGGTTGGACTGGCCGTAGGCCCGCAGGCCGATGCCCTGGCGCAGCTCGGTCATGGCGTCGATGTGGTCCATCCAATATTCGTCCACCACCCGCAGCAGGATCACCCGCTCCAGCTCCCGCATGGGAGCGGCCACGGCGGTCTGGCCCATCTCGGCCAGCTGCTGGGTGATGAGGGCCTCCTGGGCCTGGTAGTTGGCCCGGGCCAGCTCCAGCAGCTTGTCGGTGAGGGCCTGGGTGGACAGGGTGTCCAGCTCCCCCTTCACCTCATCCATCTGCTGGACGGTGAACATCACGTTGGCCCAGGGGGCCAGGGCCACCTTGAAGCCCTCCTCGTCCAGCTTGCCCTGCTCCCCGGCGTGGCCGGAGACCAGGTTGGTGACGGTGGTGGTGAGCATATTCTCGATGGCGGCGTGGACGTCCTCTCCGTCCAGCACCTGGCGGCGCTGCTTGTAGATGACCTCGCGCTGGGTGTTCATCACGTCGTCGTACTCCAGCACCGTCTTGCGGATCTGGAAGTTCTGGGACTCCACCTTCTTCTGGGCGGACTCGATGGCCCCGGAGAGCATCTTCTGATCCAGGGGGGTGTCCTCGTCCACGCCCAGCCGCTCCATCATGGCCTGGATGCGCTCGGAGCCGAACAGGCGGAGGATGTCGTCCTCCAGGGAGAGGAAGAAGCAGCTCTCGCCGGGGTCGCCCTGACGGCCGGCACGGCCCCGCAGCTGGTTGTCGATGCGCCTGGACTCATGGCGCTCGGTGCCCAGGATAAACAGGCCGCCCACTTCCCGCACCTTTTCCGCCTCTTCCTTGATCTCCGCCTTGAACTGCTCCTCGGCCTGGGCGAAGGCCTGACGGGCGGCGAGAATTTCCTGGTCGTCGGTGTCGGCGTGGCCGTCGCACTCGGCCAGCAGCTCGTCGCTCATGCCCTGCCGGCGCAGCTGGGCCTTGGCCATGTACTCGGCGTTGCCGCCCAGCATAATATCGGTACCACGGCCGGCCATGTTGGTGGCCACGGTGACGGCGCCCAGCTTACCGGCCTGGGCCACAATCTCCGCCTCCTTGTCGTGGTGCTTGGCGTTCAACACGTTGTGGGGGATGCCCGCCCGGGTGAGCAGCTTGCTCACCAGCTCGGAGATCTCAATGGACACGGTACCCACCAGCACCGGCTGGCCCTTGTCGTGGCAGGCCTTGATCTGCTCCACCACAGCCCGGTACTTGCCCGTCTGGGTCTTATACACCTGGTCGGGGTGGTCAATGCGGGCCAGGGGCCGGTTGGTGGGGATCTCCACAATGTCCAGGGAGTAGATCTCGCCGAACTCCGCCTCCTCGGTCATGGCGGTACCCGTCATGCCGGAGAGCTTGTCGTAGAGGCGGAAGTAGTTCTGGAAGGTGATGGTGGCCAGGGTCTTGGACTCGTGGGCCACGGTGACGTGCTCCTTGGCCTCAATGGCCTGGTGCAGGCCCTCGTTGTAGCGGCGGCCGTACATGAGGCGGCCGGTGAACTCATCCACAATGATGACCTCGCCGTCTTTGACCACATAGTCAATGTCCCGGCGCATGACCCCCCGGGCCTTGATGGCCTGGTTGATGTGGTGGGACAGGGTGGTGT
>DVKO01000134.1 GCA_018715985.1 Candidatus Enterenecus avicola | reverse complement strand
GGTATCTAAACGGCTTCCGCCGTTCAAATCAATTTATTGAAGTAAGTTTTCCTTCACTTCAAAGATAAGAATTGATGAGACCCTTCATTTCACTGTCTTTACCAGTTTCCATGAAGGACTCGTGTCCTTCTGGTGCTTTTCGTGTTTCTCATTGTTTAATTTACAAGGTACAAACCGCTCAAACAAGCGGAGTCTTATTATACCAGGCTCACTTTCGGTTGTCAAGTGTTTTTCAAACTTCTTGCGAAGTTTGGCGTCTCACCGTCATCCACCCGGCTCGCTCGAACTTTTATATAATATCACGCCGTTTCGCTCTTGTCAACATCTTTTCTGAACTTTTTCTCAACTTCCGGTTGGAATTTCGTTCCGATGTTGGCCCTGCGTCAAGCGCTCAGTTAATATACCAAATCCATCCCCTATTGTCAACACTTTTCTCCGCCTTTTTTCGAGTTTTTTCGAACTTTTTCCCCTGCCCCCACATATGGTGGTGCTTCTAATACTTGACCACTATTTTCCCCTCTCCTCTGGGGCGCAGCGCTGCCAGGGCCGCCAGCACCAGGTTGCCCACCGGCCATACCAGCTGGGACCACCCGTCGGTCCAGCCGGTGAGGGCGATCCCCGCCCCCAGGGCCACACACACCACCGGGCCTTTTCCGCCCCCCCATACCCGGGCCAGGAGCCCCGCCCACACCAGGTCGCAGATGAGCCAGAGGGCGGAGAGCAGCCCCTCGGTGCGGGCACTCTTCCCCATGACCCCGGTGGTGACAAAGAAGGGGTGGGTCAGCTGTTGTGCGGCTTGGCCCAGCACCCCCTGGGTCAGCACCGCCAATCCAACTCCCACCACACCCAGCAGCAGCAGCCAGCGGATCACGGCCCCTGTCTCTCCCTCCTTCTCAGGGGAGGTTTTATATAGGTAGGGCAGCACCCACGCCGCCGTGGCCACGGTGCCCGCCGCCTCCAGGGCAGAGGTCCAACCTCCCTCCCCTCGGGTCCACAGGTAGGACACCGTCACTTGGGGGATGGTGAGCAGGGCCACCACCGCCAGCACCGCCACCAGCACCATCCAGTAGACCTCCCCGCCCCGAAAGAAGGCAGCCGCCTTGCCCCAGCTCATCCACGCCACAGGGAGGGCCAGCAGGAGAATGAGCCAGCCCTGGACTCCCCGGCTGCCTCCCGTCAACTCCAGACGGTGGGCCGCCTGCCCCAGCACATGGCCCAGGGTGAGGGCAGACCATCCGGTATACACCGCTGTGAGCGCCACCCCGTATACACCCTTATAAATGGGGCCGCTGCGCAGGCGCATGATCACCCAGGCAAAGAGAGGCACCGACACCGCTACACCCACAAGCCCCCATCTCCAGTCCAGCTCCCCGGCCTGGGCCTCCGCCAGGGACAGCCCGGAGAGCGCCACCGCCGCCAGCACCTGGCGCAGGGACAGTTCTTCCCTTGTGTTCAACCTTATTCCCCCCATGTCGTTGGGCCGGTCTCCACCAGCCGGCCCTGCCGCACCTCCACCTGGGGCAGCTCCACCTGGCCCCGGGTGGTCAGCTCTGCCAGAGCCTGGACCACGGTGGGCGCCTGTGTCCCCCGGTGGGTGAACAGCGTCAAGTCCCCCTCCGGATCCTCACAGCCCTCCAGCGTCTGGGCCACATCTCCCTGGGCCAGCCACACCGTGGCCGTGGCCCCCAACTCCTCGTCCTCCAGCACCCGCTTCAACACGTCGGCCAGGTCTACATCCGTGCCTACTACTAAGTAGGACACCGCCGTCAGGGACAGCTCCCGGGAGGCAGACCAGGGCACCCCCTCCAGGGCCGCGGCAAAGCTGTCTCCGCCGCAGCTGCCCCGGATGGGGGTCTCCTCCCTTTGATCCATGCCGCACACCGCCGTCAGCTCCACCGGGCCGCTGCCCGCCACCCCCAGCACCCGCACCAGGGACAGCTGGTCCGGCTCCCGGGCCGTGGGGGCGCAGCCGCACAGCAGCAGCGCCAGGGACAGCGCCAACACCCATACCTGTTTCAACCTTGATTCCTCCTGTTTTGGGGATTGAGATACCGGGGCCGGGTCTTGACCCGGGGCAGGGGCTGACGGAACACCACGTGTCCCCGCTCCCCGCTGCCCCCGCAGGAGGCAAAGGGGGTGAGATAGGCCACCCCAAAGCTCTCCAGGCAGGCCAGGTGGTACACCAGGGCCATCCCCGCCAGCACCAGGCCAACGAGCCCCGCCACCCCGGCGGCTAACGTGATGCCAAACCGCCACAGCCGCAGCGCCCCGGAAAAGTCCTGGCTGGGGGCGGTATACCCGGCAATGCCGGCAATGGCCACCATTACCAGCACCGCCGGAGAGACCAGCTTGGCCTCCACCGCCGCCGTCCCCACCACCAGGCCGCCCAAAATGGACACCGTCTGTCCTATGGCGGCGGGCAGGCGCAGCCCCGCCTCCTGCACCACTTCAAAAGCAATGAGCATCACCAGCACCTCCGCCAGGGTGGAAAAGGGCACGTCCGCCTTGGCGGCAATGATGGACATCATTAGCTTCACCGGGATGAGCTCCGGGTGGTAGAGCACCGCCGCCACGTACAGCCCCGGCAAAAACAGGGTGAGCAGCATACATACATAGCGCAGCACCGACAGGGCGGTGGCCACCATCCAGCTGGTGCTCCGGTCCTGCCCCGTGCGGTAGAAGGAGTCCAGGGTGGCGGGGTACAGCCACCCCATGGGGATGCCGTCCACCAGCACCCCCACCCGGCCCTCCGCCAGCCCGGCACAAAACCGGTCGGGCCGCTGGGTGTACACGCTGAGGGGAAAGGGGGTGTGGGCCTCCTGGGGGGACATATACTGCTCCAGGTTTCCCGTCATGAGCATGGCGTCGATGTCGATGCCCTTCACCCGCTCCTCCACCTGTTGGGCCAGCTGGGGGTCGGCGATACCTTTTATATATAGGATATCCACCGGGGTCACCGACTGCCGTCCCACCAAGGTCTCCCCCACCCGCAGCTCGGGAGCCCGCAGACGGCGGCGTACCAGAGAGGTGTTGGTGCGCACACTCTCCACAAAGCAGTCCATGGCCCCCTTCACATCCGGCTCGTTGTCCGGGGGCGAGATGGAGCGCTTCTCCTCGGTGGCGGTCATGAGGGTGAGCACCTTTTCTTTTCCCGGGAAAAACAGGGCCACCCAGCCGTTGACCAAGTCGAACACCACCTCATCGGCGGTGGTGCGCTCGGACACCGCCAGGGAGTACAGGCACCCCTTGGCCATGCGGTCGTAGGCCTCGTCCAGGGTGTTCACCTCCGCCAGGTCTTTGCACTGGGTGAGGGGGCGGAGCACATAGTCGCTGGCCCGCTCGTTGCGCACCTGTCCCACAATGTAGAGCATCTCAATGGCCCGCTCCGGGTTGTCCCCCAGATAGAGGGTACGCCGCCCGAAATCCGCACACCCTTCAAAGACCTGGGCGATACCGTCGGCCGTCAGCGGCGCCGTCACCCGGGGCTCCCGTCTGGGGTGGGGCGGTGGAATGTGTTGGTGTCCCATGGCAGTTTACACCCCTTTCATAAAATTCAGTATGCCGCCCCCGACGTCCTTTTAT
Source organism: Candidatus Enterenecus avicola (assembly GCA_018715985.1). Taxonomy (GTDB): domain Bacteria; phylum Bacillota; class Clostridia; order Oscillospirales; family Oscillospiraceae; genus Enterenecus; species Enterenecus avicola. The sequence continues at coordinate 8,940 of DVKO01000134.1, read as the reverse complement.
ACACTTCCCCCAATTTCAAATTTACCATACCATTTTACTAGGAAAGGCTGGACGGAGCCCAGGGGAGTGTGATAGAATGGCAGGGAAATCCCTCCCTTTGCACAAGGGAGGCAAAGAGGAAATTATGGAGGGTCAATCCCTCCGTCTCGTCGGTGCGGACTCTATATCCCTCGCCTCGCCCTGAGCGGGCAAGGCTCTCTCACGCCGTCGCACCTCCTCTCCCCACCGAACCCGTTGGCACTGGGCTTCGGCGGGGCCCCCAGTGTTACGCCGTGCCACCTCCCTTTGCACAAGGGAGGCAAAGAGGAAGTAATTAAGAAAAGGTGATACCATGATCTACGCAATTCTGGCCCTGGTGCTGCTGGTGGCAGACCAAGTGGTGAAATACCTGGTGCGCACCAGCATTGATCTGGGCCAGTCCGTCCCCTTCATCCCCCACCTGCTGGACCTGACCTTTGTACGCAACACCGGAGCCGCCTTCTCCATCCTCCAGGAGCACACCTGGGTGCTCATCCTCATCTCCGCCCTGGTGGTGGTGCTGGTGGCGGTCTTTGTCCGCCGGGGTTTCTTCCGGGGCTGGCTGGGCCTCACCGCCGCCATGCTGGTGATGTGCGGCGGAGTGGGCAATCTCATTGACCGGGTGCAGCTGGGCTATGTCACCGATATGTTCCAGACCACCTTTATGGACTTTGCCGTGTTCAACCTGGCCGACTGCTATATCACCGTGGGCGTGGTGCTCCTCTTTGTCTACATTCTCTTCTTCTACCCCGACGCCCACCACAAGGAGGTGGCCCCCGATGCTGACCGCGACCTTCCCAGTGACCGTCCTTGAGGGGGGGCGGGCGGATGCGGTGCTCTCCTCCATGGTGGACGGCCTCACCCGCTCGGCGGCCCAGAAGTGGATGGAGGAGGGCCGGGTCACCTTAAACGGCAAGCCCGTGAAGAAAAACACCCCCCTCAAGCCCGGGGACACCCTGCTGGTCTCCCCGCCCCAGCCCCAGGACATCGACCTCATCCCCCAGGACATCCCCCTGGACATTGTCTATGAGGACGACGACGTGGTGGTGGTCAACAAGCCTGTTGGCATGGTGGTGCACCCCGCCCCCGGCCATCCCGACGGCACATTGGTAAACGCTCTGTTATATCATTGCAAAAATACACTCTCCGGAATCAATGGAGAGAAGCGTCCGGGCATCGTCCACCGCATTGACCGGGACACCTCGGGGCTGCTCATTGTGGCCAAGAACGACAGGGCCCACCTGGCCCTGGCTGCTCAGCTCCAAGACCATTCCCTGTTCCGCCTCTACCACGCCGTGGTGGTGGGGGGCTTTCAGGAGCCATCCGGCACGGTGAACGCCCCCCTGGCCCGGCACCCGGTGGACCGGAAACGCATGGCGGTGTGTCGGGGAGGCGAGGGCCGGGAGGCCATCACCCACTGGCAAGTGGTGGACAGCCAAAACGGCTACTCCCACATCACCTGCCGCCTGGAGACCGGGCGCACCCACCAGATCCGGGTGCACATGGCCTCCATCGGCCACCCCCTGGTGGGGGACACGGTGTACGGCTCCAAAAAGCCGTTTCCCGGCCTTGCGGGCCAGTGTCTCCACGCCGCCCGCCTCACCTTCACCCACCCCACCACCGGGGCGCGCATGACGGTGGAGGCCCCCCTGCCGGACTGGTTTACCAGCACCCTCCGGCGGCTACAATTAACCTGACCCCATTTCCCACTCAACTCAGAAAGGAAGGATCCATATGAATCATCGCAAGGTTGCCATCATCGGCTGCGGCTTCGTGGGCGCATCCATCGCCTTCAGCCTCATCCAGAAGGGGCTGTTCTCCGAGATGGTGCTCATTGACGCCAACCACGACAAGGCGGAAGGCGAGGCCATGGACCTGAGCCACGGTCTGCCCTACCTCTCCCCCATGGAGATCTACGCCGGCACCTATGAGGACGTGTCCGACTGCGCCCTGGTCATCATCACCGCCGGGGCCAACCAGAAGCCCGGCGAGACCCGCCTGGACCTCATCGACAAGAACGTGGGCATCCTCAAGTCCATCATCCCCCAGATCACCGCCCGCCCCTTTGAGGGGATGCTGATGATCGTGTCCAACCCCGTGGATGTGCTTACCTACGCCGCCATGAAGATCTCCGGCTATCCCGCCCACCGGGTGTTCGGCTCCGGCACCGTGCTGGACACCGCCCGCTTGAAGTTCCTGCTGGGCGAGCACCTGAGTGTGGACAGCCGCAACGTCCACGCCTTCATCATCGGCGAGCACGGGGACAGCGAGCTGGCAGTGTGGAGCGGCGCCAACGTCTCCGGCATCCCCCTGCAGCGGTTCTGCCAGTTCCGGGGCCACAACGACCACGCCGGAGCCACCCGGCGCATCTATGAGGGGGTGCGGGACAGCGCCTACGAGATCATCCAGCGCAAAGGCGCCACCTACTACGGCATCGCCATGGCGGTGGCCCGCATTGCCGAGTGCATCGTGCGGGATCAGCGCTCCGTCCTCCCCGTGTCCGTGTGCCTGGGCGGCCAGTACGGCCTCAACGGCCTGTGCCTGTCCATCCCCTCCATTGTGGGCCGCCGGGGTGTGGAACAGATTTTGGAGATCCCCCTGAGCGAAGAGGAGTCCAACGCCCTCCACGCCTCTGCCCAGCAGCTGCAGGAGGTCATTGAGCACCTCAATCTTTAAGTGTTTCCCAACGAGAACCGGGAATGCAGGTGAACGCTTGCATTCCCGGTTTCTTTTTTGGTAGCCTCTGCTTCTCCGATTTCTCGGGTATACACCTACGCCCCCGGTGGGGACGCTCCGCTGGGCCTAGGCTTCTGCCATGCCCAATAGCTCCCCTGTGTAAGGGGAGCTGTCTGCAAAGCAGACTGAGGGGTTGACGCTACCCAGGCGGCAAACAATCCCTCCGTCATGGCTACGCCATGCCACCTCCCTTTACACAAGGGAGGCTTTGAGCCTGGATATCATCGGGGGCCTGGCTTTCGGCGGCGGGAACGCCGCTTCTCCAAGGTAGGCCCGGAGGTGGAAACCGCCCAGCCATAGGGCCAGTTGCCCAGGGTGCCCTGGTGTGGTGGCACGACTAGGCGCCACAGCAAGGGTGACGGGCCGAATTTAGACTTGACGCAGGGTCAGCCTGGTACCCCAGGGGGTACTTAGGGGGGAACGCCCTAAGCGGGTTTTGGTTCCTTTTGCCCGCTCAAAAGGAACCCCCAGCGGGCAGCGTCCCCACCAGGCTGGCAAGCCGGAACCATGGGCGGTTAGACCGACACCCCCTCCCTTTGCATAAGGGGGTCTTTTTGTTTCCCCCTTGACAGCCCGCTCCCCCTGTGATATGCTAACTGTACTAGAACAGCTAGTACAGTTCATACAGTTGAAAGGCAGGTGACCACAGGTGCTCAATCTCAACTATCGGGACGGGCGGCCCATCTACGAGCAGGTGAAGGATGGGCTGCGGCAGATGGTGATCTCCGGGGCCATCCGGCCGGGGGATAAGCTGCCCTCGGTGCGAGCCATGGCCAGCCAGCTGGCCATCAACCCCAACACCATCCAAAAGGCCTATGAGGCCCTGGAGCAGGAGGGGTACGTGTACTCCATCCCCGGCAAGGGCAGCTTTGCCGCCGACCGCAGTGAAGTGGAGGGCAAGCGGCGGCAGGAGCTGCTATCCCAGCTGGGAAAAGTGGTGGAGGAACTGCGGTACCTGGGGGTCACCGAGGGAGAAATCGCCGCCGTGTGCGGGCAAAAGGAGGAAGCGCCATGATTGAGGCCAGAGACGTCAGAAAATCATTTGATGGGTTTCTCGCCCTGGACAACCTGACCATGACGGTGCCTCGCGGCTCCATCTACGGTCTGGTGGGCCCCAACGGGGCGGGCAAATCCACCATTCTCCGCCACCTGTGCGGGGTGTACCGGCCGGACAGCGGCTCCATCACCCTGGAGGGGGAGCCGGTGTATGAGAACCCGGGCATCAAGGCTCGCTTAGTGGTCATTCCCGACGAGGTGTACTACTACGGCTCCGCCTCGGTGATGGAGATGATGAAGTTCTACCGGGGGATGTACCCCCACTTTGACCGGGCCCGGTTTGACAAGCTGGCCCAGGCCTTCCCCGAGGTGGACCCCAAGCGGCCCATCCGCCGGATGTCCAAGGGGATGCAGAAGCAGGCGGCCTTCTGGCTGGCCATGAGCTGCTGCCCGGACTACCTGCTGCTGGACGAGCCGGTGGACGGACTGGACCCGGTGATGCGCCGTCAGGTGTGGTCCCTGCTCATGGGCGACGTGGCGGAGCGTGGCACCACGGTGCTGGTGTCCTCCCACAACCTGCGGGAGCTGGAGGACGTGTGCGACCACGTGGGTATTTTGAACCGGGGCCGGGTGGTCATTGAGCGCTCCCTGTCCCAGCTCCAGGGGAGCACCGTGAAATTGCAGGTGGCCTTCCCCGACGGGGCGGGGCCCGGCCTGCCCCAGGGGATGGAGGTGCTCCACCAGTCCCAGCTGGGCCGGGTGTACACCTACATTGTGCGGGGCAGCGTGGAAGAGGTGCGGCAGCGGGTGGAGGAAACCCGCCCCCTGTTTGTGGAGGCACTGCCCCTGAGTTTGGAAGAAATCTTTATCTATGAGATGGGAGGGGATGACTATGCGGTACGGGACATCGTTTTATAATTTGACGCTGGGCAGACAGCTCACCGCCCGGTTCTGGCCGCTGGGGGCGGCATACACCCTGCTGCTGGCCATTTTGATGCCGGTGCGGGCTCTCATCGTCCAGCCCCCCTCCTACGCCTTTCAGCAGGCCTACTACACCCTGTCCTGGGCCCGCACCTTTTTCTTTGTCTTTGTGCCCTGGGGCACCATGGTGGCCGGGATCATCGCCGCCATGGTGGTGTGCAGTCACCTGTACACCACCCGCTCGGCCAACTTCACCGCCGCCCTGCCCCCCCGGCGCACCGCCCTGTTTCTCACCCACTACCTCACCGGACTGCTGTGGCTGGTGATCCCCCTTCTGGTCACCGGGCTGCTCTCCACAGCGGCCTACCTGGCCAAGCTGCCCGACGACGGGGCCCAGGTGTGGCAGACCCTGGGGCTGGGCCTGGGGGCCAGCGTGGTGGCTCTGGTGCTGTACTACTCCCTGGCGGTGCTGTGCGGAATGCTCACCGGGCATCTGCTGGCCCTGCCCATCTTTGCCCTGGTGTTGAACGACCTGGTGCTGGGGGTGTGGTATCTGCTGACCCGGGTCTTCACCACCTTCTACTACGGCTTTCCCGGAAGCTCCTCGGACATCCCCGCCTGGGTGATGTGGCTCACCCCCGCCCTGCGGCTGCAGGAGACCGCCGTCTCCATCTCCGGCGGCAAGAGCGACCCGGTGGGTCTGGCGGTGTACGGCGCAGTGGGGGTGCTGGCGGCCCTGGGGGCCTGGGGGCTGTACGTCAAGCGGCCCATGGAACGGGCCGGGGACGTGGTGGCCTGGGCGGGCCTTCGTCCGGTGTTCCGCTACGGCGTGGCGGTGTGCTCCGGCCTGGCCCTGGGCACCCTCACCCACATGGTGCTCTCCCTGGAGCAGCTGGGGCTGGCCCTGTCCATCCTCCTGTGGGGGGTGGCGGGCTGCTTTGTGGCCCAGATGCTGCTGACCAAATCGGTGCGGGTGCTGCGGTACTGGAAGGGCGCTGTGGCGGTGGCCCTGACCCTGGGGGCGCTGATTTTGGTGATGGTGCTGGACCTGACCGGGTATGAGACCCGGGTGCCCGACGCCAACCGCGTCACCGCCGTGGAGCTCAGCGGGCTGTACAGCTCCCCCGGCGACAACGCCAGCGTACTGGATCGCGCCCGCTCCACCGATTCCCAGACCATTCAGCTGGCCGTCCAGCTGCACCAGGCTCTGGTGGAGCATCGGTACAACCCCACCGATCACAGCGATCTGTCCCAGATTTGGGTGACCTACACCCTGTCCAACGGGACGCACCTGAGCCGGTACTACTACCTTCCCCTGCTGCCCAGGCAGGTGGACCAGGCGGGCACCACCACCCAGCTGGCCACCGCCCTCATCAACCGCCCCGACCTGCTGGAAAGCGCCTACGGTCTGGATGAGCTCCCCGCCCTGGAGGCCAAGGGCTACCGGTTGACCAGCGGGACCGCAGAGGGGGTGGGCGGCAGTCACATGGGGCTGATGCAGAGCTTCTCCGGGTCGGATGCCCGGGCGGTCTACCAGGCCCTGCTGCTGGACCTCCAGGAAGGCAACCTGGAGCGCAGCCTCATTGAGGTCAACGGGGAGGTCTACCTCCAGCTGATCTGGGACCCCTTCGCCGTCACCGACCCCATCCAGGGGCGGTACGCCTCCACCGCGCCCTCCCATCTGCTGAGCATCTGCGTCACCGACCGGGCGGTACACACCCTGGCCGCTCTGGAAGAGCTGGGATACTAAACCGCTCCTCACCCACTCTGCCCGGACCACCGGGCAGGGTGGGTTTTCTTTGACCTGGGGGCCATCATCTGGTAAGATGGTACTATCAACCTAAGAGAACTGACAGGAGGGCTCCGCCATGACCGCCAAGGAAGAATTTTTGGAGATTTACCAGACCCACATCCGCCGGGAGGGCTCGGCAGAACTGCTGGACTATCTGGTCAATAAGAGCGACTTCTTCACCGCCCCCGCCTCCGCCCGGTTCCACGGCTCCTATGCCGGGGGGCTGTGCCAGCACTCGGTGAATGTGTTCCGCTGTCTGGAGGACTACCTGAGCCGCCCCCGGGTGCGGGAGGTGTACCAGCTGGACAGCTACCCCATGGAGTCGGTGGCCATTGTGGCCCTGCTCCACGACCTGTGCAAGATCGGGTGCTACAAGGCGGGCACCCGCAACGTCAAGAACGACGCCACGGGGCAGTGGGAGAAGGTGCCCACCTTCTTCTTTGAGGACAAGCTCCCCTACGGCCACGGGGAGAAGTCGGTGTACATCATCTCCGGGTTCCTCCGTCTGACCCGGGAGGAGGCCATGGCCATCCGCTGGCACATGGGCTTTTCCGGCACTGAGGACAACCGGCTGGTGGGGCAGGCCTTCCAGCAGTTTCCCCTGGCCTTTGCCCTGGCTACGGCGGACATGGAGGCGTCTTACTTTTTGGAGGGGAACTGACTTGTCGAAAAAGGCGGAGCCTTTTCTGAAGGCCTGACCTGTGCACGTTCTCCGGCAAGGGAGACGCGCTCCGCTGGGGTCCATTTTGTCCGGGCAAAATGGACGAAAACCCGCTTAGGGCGTTCCCCCCTAAGAACCTCCCTGGGGTACCAGGCTGGAACTGCGTCAAGTAGGATTTCGGCCCGTCCCCCTTGCTGTGGCTCCTGTTACTGCCACCAGCCCAGGCTACCCTGGGCAGCTGGCCCTATGGCCAGGTGGTTCCATCCTCCGGGCCTACTTGGGGAGAGGCGGTGTTCCCACCGCCGGAAGCCTGGCTCCCCGCAGCTGGGAACAGCTGCACACCAGGGTAAGGCCCTGGCAGTAGAAGTACCAACTGCCACCAGAAGCAGGCACTACCCACAGAAATCTTACACCATCTATGTGACCCCACCGGGACAAGGGCCGACAATAGAGGGACGCAGGCACACCCAGTACCGGCGGGGTGGATTCCACAAGGCGGGGGAAGGCCCCGCCTTTGGCGGGTTTTGGTGACTTTTGCCCGGACAAAAGTCACCCCCAGCGGGGAGCGCGTCCCCAGGCTGGCAAGGAGATACCATGCAAATCTCAGGAGCACAATCCCTCCGACCCGGCTGACGCCGGGCCACCTCCCTTTGCACAAGGGAGGCTTTTTCTCCTGGATAAGCACACAAGGCCCGGAGCGTTTGCTCCGGGCCTTGCTGTATCTTATTCTTCTTCCTGCTTGACGCAGACGATGTTCAGCTCGTCCAGCTGCTTGGGGTCCACAAAGGAGGGGGCGCCCATCATCAGGTCCTGGGCGTTCTTGTTCATGGGGAAGGGGATGATCTCCCGGATGGAGTCCTCGCCGGCCAGCAGCATCACCATGCGGTCCACACCGGGGGCAATGCCTGCGTGGGGGGGCGCGCCGTAGGTGAAGGCGTTGTACATGGCGGGGAACTTGCTCTTCACGTCCTCCTCGCCCAGACGCACCAGCTGGAAGGCCTCCAGCATGATCTCGGGGTCGTGGTTGCGCACCGCGCCGGAGGACAGCTCCACGCCGTTGCACACCAGGTCGTACTGGAAGGCGGTGATGGTGAGAGGGTCCACCTCACCGGCAGCGGCCTTCTTCAAAATCTCCAGGCCGCCGTTGGGCATGGAGAAGGGGTTGTGGCAGAACTCCAGCTCACCGGACTCCTCCCCGATCTCGTACATGGGGAAGTCCACGATCCAGCAGAACTCGTACCGCTCCTTATCCATGTGGTTGGGGCAGAAGTTGCCTAGCTTGGAGCGGAGCACACCGGCGGTCTTTTGGGCGGTGAGCAGTTTCCCGGCGGTGAGGCCCACAAAGCAGCCGGGGGTGAGGCCCAGAGCCTCCACCACAGCCTCCTTGATGGGCTGGACGAACTTGGCGATGCCGCCCACGATCTCGCCCTTCTCATCATACCGGAACCAGTAGGCCTTCTCGCCAGACTGCACCTCCACCTCGGCACACAGCCCGTCAATCTGCTTGCGGGTGCCCACAAAGTCGGTGACCACAATGGCCTTGACGGTGTTGCCCTCAAAGGGGCCAAAGCCGCAGCCGGAGAGCAGGTCGGTGGCGTCGGTGACGGTCAGGTCAATGCGCAGGTCGGGCTTGTCCGAGCCGTACTTTTCCATGGCCTCCAGGAAGGAAATGCGGGTGAAGGGGGCCTGAGAGGCCACGTTGTAGGTGCCGTACTTGGCGAAGATGGGGGGGAGCACACGCTCCAGCACGGCAAACACGTCCTCCTGGTTTGCAAAGGCCATCTCCATATCCAGCTGGTAGAACTCGCCGGGGGAG
>DVKO01000133.1 GCA_018715985.1 Candidatus Enterenecus avicola | reverse complement strand
GCCGATGGGGGTCTCCAGGGAGACGGGCTCCTGGGCGATCTTCAAAATCTCCCGCACCTTCTCCACCGGCATATTCATCTCCGCGGCGGTCTCCTCCGGGGTGGGGTCGTGGCCCAGCTCCTGGAGCAGCTGACGGTTGACCCGGATGACCTTGTTGATGGTCTCCACCATGTGCACGGGGATGCGGATGGTGCGGGCCTGGTCGGCAATGGCCCGGGTAATGGCCTGGCGAATCCACCAGGTGGCGTAGGTGGAGAACTTATAGCCCTTGGTGTAGTCAAACTTCTCCACGGCCTTAATGAGGCCCAGGTTGCCCTCCTGGATCAGGTCCAAAAACAGCATTCCCCGGCCCACATACCGCTTGGCAATGGACACCACCAGACGCAGATTGGCCTCGGCCAGCTTCTGCTTGGTGCGCTCGCCGGCACGGATGGCCTTCTCCAGCTCCTGACGCACCTCGTCGGGAATCTCCTCCCCGCTGGCCTCCAGCTCGGACAGCTGCTCCTTGGCAGCCGCCCCGGCCCCCATGGTCTGGGCCAGCTCGATCTCCTGTTCGGGGGAGAGCAGGTCCACCTTGCCAATCTCCTTGAGGTACATCCGCACCGGGTCGTCAATGGCGAAGGAGTCCACCAGGGTGTTGGGGTCCACCAGCTCCTCCTCGTTGAATTCCTCCATCTCCTCGGCGGGGGGCAGCAGATCCTCCTCACTGAGAATGGGCATCAGATCGTCCTCACCGGCGGCGTCCACCCCCAGATTCTCCATGATGTCGTACATCTTGTCCATCTGCTCGCTCTCCAGATTCATGGACTCCAGCACTTCCATCATCTCACTGGAGGACAGCTTGCCCTTCTTATAACCGGCGTCCACCAGATCCACCAGGCGCTCTCCGCCCTGGATGCCCTCCACCAGCTTGACCAGTTCGGCCTTGGCGCTTTCGAACTTTTCCTTGCTGACCATGCTGATGCCGGACGTAACCTCGGACTTTTTACCGTTTTTCTTCTTCTCACTCATGGGTTTTCATCCTCCGTAGCTTTTTTTCTGTTTGAGTAAGTCTCTGAGTTGGGCCAGATCCTGGCCGCTGTGTATGTCTGCCCTGCGATGTTGCGCAAGGATGGTTTGCTTAAAATCCTTCAGGGCCGCCTGGGCCGTGTGCATGGGCTGGGGCTGCTGCACCACCGAGGACAGATGGTCCATCTCCTCCGGGGTAAAGACCCCGTCCAGGGCGGCCAAGGTCACCGGCTTCCCCTCCTGCCACCGCCGGCGCAGCAGGCCATAGGCCCGGCCCAGCAGAGGGGCAGAGAAGTCGGACTCGTGCAGGTCCTCCAGCTGGGAGAAGTAGCTGCCGTCCAGCAGCACCACCCGCAGCACCCCCTCTTCCGCCAGAGCCGAGCGCACATTGGTATAGCGCAGCTCCCGCTGCTTGGGCTGGAGGGCCTGGGTGGGGGTGAGGCTGCGCCGCTCCTCCTGCCGCCGGGCTTGTCTGCCCTTTTGGCGGCGCTGCTGCTCCACCTCTTGGGTCATGGCCTCCCGGCTGATGCCGGCGGCGTCAGCGGCTCGGCCTGCATAGATTTCCCGCTCCACCGGGCTGCTTAACCCCGCCACCAGACCGGCAGCGGCCTGTAAGTATTGAGCCTTCTGGTCGTCTTGGCTCAGATCAAAGCCCTGGCGCACCTCCTCCAGACGATACTCCACCGAGTTGGCGCAGCCCTGGAGCAGTCCTTCAAACACCTCGGGGCCTTGGTTTTTGATGAAGTCGTCGGCGTCCTGTTTCACCAGTTGGCCGCTGTCGTCCCGCCGCCGGGGCAGCTGGAGCACCTTGACTTGCAGCTGAGAACCTTTCAGCAGCGCAATGGCCCGCTGGGTGGCGTCCACACCGGCGTTGTCGTTGTCGTAGCACAGCACCAGCTCTTGGGTGTATTTTTCCAGGATTTTAATGTGCTCTTCCGTTAAGGCGGTGCCCATGGTGGCGATGGTGTTGTCAAACCCCGCCTGGTGGAGGGTGATGACGTCGATGTTGCCCTCCACCAAGATCATGTTGGGCCGTTTGGTGTTCTTGGCGTAGTTGAGGCCGTACAAAATGGACCGTTTTTTGAAGATGGCTGTTTCGGGAGTGTTCAAATACTTGGGGGTGGAGTCGTCCATCACCCGGCTGGTGAAGCCGATGACATTCCCCCGCACGTCAATGACCGGCAGCATGAGCCGATTGCGGTACTTGTCATAGATGCCGCCGTTCTTCCCGGCCACCGCCAACCCCGCCTCAATGAGGTCGGCCTTGTCGTACCCCTTCTCCCGCATGGCCAGAATGAGCCGGTCCCAGGCATCCGGTGCGGCCCCCAGGCCAAACCGGGCGGAAAATTTGGGGCTGATGCGCCGCTTTTTGGAGATATACTCCGCCACGCGGGCCCCCTCGGGCTGAGAGAGCATGGAGCGGTAGAACCGGGCGGCCTCTTTGTTGAGTTCCAGGATGCGCTGGCGTTTTTCCCGCCAGGTTCCGTCCGTGTTGTCCTCGGGCACCTCCATCCCCGCCTGGGCGGCCAGCTTGCGCACCGCCTCGGGGAAGGGGAGATTCTCCATCTCCATGACAAAGCGCACCGCGCCGCCCCCCTTGCCGCAGCCGAAGCAGTGGAAGATCTGCTTGCTCTCGCTGACCGAGAAGGAGGGGGTCTTTTCCCGGTGGAAGGGACACAGACCCCAGTAGTTGCCCCCCTTCCGGGTCAGGGGGACGTAGGCGGACACCACGTCCACAATGTTGAGTCTGTTGCTGAGCTCGTCCAAAAATTGTTCGGGTATGGCCATGATGTCACCTCCATTCTGGCCTTTTTCTGGTCTTTTTATTTAATCATCCACCGCATGGGGATGAACAGCTCTTCAAATTTCTCCACGGCATAGGCGTCGCTCATGCCGGCAATGTAGTCGGTCACCGCCCGCTCCACGCCCTCCCGCACCAGGATGTCCTGATACTCCCCGGGCAGATTGTCGTGGTGCTTGCAGTAGTATTCAAACATATGGCAGATCATGTCCTCCGCCTTGGACTCCTCCCCCTTGGCCCGGGGGTTGAAGTACACCGCCTCAAACATGAAGTTTTTCAGCTCCGCCATGGCTTTGGCCACCTCCGGGGACTGGTGGATCTCCATCCCCTCCTGGCTGTTTTCCACAATATCCAGCACCAGCCGCTCGATGCGCTCCCCGTGGGTGAAGCCCAGCACCTGGGAGATGGCCACCGGGATGTCGGTGGGGTAGATGATGCCCCCCCGCATGGCGTCGTCAATGTCGTGGTTGATGTAGGCGATCTTGTCGGCGTAGCGCACCAACTGCCCCTCCAAGGTCGCCGCCATAGGGCCGGTGGTGTGGCGGAGGATCCCGTCCCGCACCTCATAGCACAGGTTCAGCCCAGCGCCGTCCCGCTCCAGCCGGTCCACCACCCGCAAAGACTGCTCGTAGTGGCGGAAGCCCCCCTCCACCATGCGGCTCAGCGCCCGCTCTCCGGCGTGGCCAAAGGGGGTGTGGCCCAGATCGTGGGCCAGGGCGGCGGCCTCGGTGAGGTCCTGGTTCAGGCGCAGGGCCCGGGCCATGCTCCGGGCGATCCCCGACACCTCCAGGGTGTGGGTCATGCGGGTGCGGTAGTGATCCCCCTCGGGCTGGAGAAATACCTGGGTCTTGTGCATCAGCCGCCGGAACGCCTTGCAGTGGATGACCCGGTCCACATCCCGCTGGAAACAGGTGCGCATGGGACAGGGAGGGATGTCCACCGCCCGCCCTTTGGACTGGGCAGCAAGGCAGGCCCGGGGAGAGAGAATCTGCCGCTCCAGCTCCTCGGCATAGGTACGAATTTCCATCTACACCCCTCCTTACAATATTTCCTATGATTGTATACTCCATAACTGGGGAGAATCCTTCTTTTTTTCAAAATTTTTTTCATTTTCAAAAAAGTCCTCCACGGGCCGTGTTTCTCCCCTCCATGAAGTTTCATACATACCCCTCTCGTCCCCTCCATAGGGTATAGCAAGGAGGAATGTCTCATGCCGGTTTTCTCTGCCGCCCTGCCCATCCTGGTGCTGTGTGTCATCCTGGTCAACGGCTGGACCGACGCGCCCAACGCCATCGCCACCGCCGTGGGTTCCGGCGCCCTGCCCTATGGCCGTGGAGTGGCCCTGGCCGCCGTGTGCAACTTCGCAGGGGTGGCCCTGACCTGCCTTCTCTTCCCGGCGGTGGCCGCTACTATGGAAAACCTGGTGCGGTTTTCCTCCCCCATGGCTACCCGGGCGGGGCTGTCCGCCGCCCTGCTGGCGGTCATTTTGTGGGGGGTAGGGGCATGGCGGTTCGGCCTGCCCACCAGCGAGAGCCACGCCCTGCTGGCAGGGCTGTCCGGCTCCGCCCTGGCCCTGGGCGCGGACATCCAGCCCACGGCTTGGGCAGCCGTGGGGGTGGGGCTGGTGCTCTCTCTCCCCGCCGGCGTGTGCGCCGGGCGGCTCATCTGCCACCGGCTGGGCCGCATCCCCCACAACCCCATGTTCTGGCAGCGGCTGGCCGCCGCCCTCACCGCCTTCCTCCACGGGGCCCAGGACGGGCAGAAGTTTCTGGCTCTGCTCCTGATGGCCTATGGGGTGAGCGCCGCCCGTCCGCCTCTGGCCCTCATCGTTGTCACCGCCGCCGTCATGGGCCTGGGCACCGCCCTGGGGGGACGGCGGATCGTGGAGAAGATTGGCCATGAGTTGGCCCACCTCACCCCCACCCAGGGGTTGGCGGCCGACCTGGCCACCGGAGTGGTGCTGGGGGTGTGCTCGCTATTGGGACTGCCGGTGTCCACCAGCCACGCCAAGGTTGCCGCCATCTGCGGGGCGTCTCCCCGGCCCCAGCCCCGGGTGGTGGCCCAGCTGGGGCTGGTGTGGGTGCTCACCTTTCCCGCCTGCATGGGGCTGGGGTATGGGCTTGCCCTTCTCCTGAGGTGAAGGGCAAACTTCTGTAAGGGGTAACAAGGGCTCCCTTGTGTAAAGGGAGCTGGCTGCCCGTAGGGCAGACTGAGGGATTGTCGCTTCCCATATCGCTGTCTCAGGCTTGGCAGCCTGGCGTGGGGACGCTCCCCGCTGGGGGTTCCTTCTGAACGGGCAAAAGGAACCAAAACCCGCTCAGGGCGTTCCCCCCTAAGGACCTCCCTGGGGTACCAGGATGAAACTGCGTCAAGGCCATATTCGGCCCGTCACCCTTGCTGTGGCTCCTGTTTGTGCCACCACACCAGGCCCTCATGGCAGCTGGCCCTATCGCCAGGTGGTTTTCACGTCCGGGCCTACACTTGGAGGAGCGGCGTGCCCGCCGCCGTCAGTCCGGCCCTTGCACCCGGCCTTCCCGGAAAACTGCAATGTTCATGATTTTCCCAGGCTAAAAGCCTCCCTCCGGGAGGGAGGTGGCCCGGCGTCAGCCGGGGCGGAGGGAGCCTGAGGTACCGTCGATGGACTCTGACGCAAGAGGCGGAGTGTTCCACGGTAGCTAGAAAGTCCGGTGGAGGTCTATTCTCTGAGCGGTAGGGTGGAAACCCAGCCGCCCGCTGACTCCCTCAGTCTGCTTGCGCAGACAGCTCCCTCCCGGAGGGAGCCTTTGACGCACACCTCTCCGATGAAAAAGAGCCCCCCAGCGGGGAGCGCGTCCCCTGGCTGGCAGGCCGTAAAAAAGTCAACCCCTCAGTCAGTCTCACGGCTGCCAGTTCCCCTTACACAGGGGAGCCTATGACACAAAGTAAGCCCCGGAGCGGTCGCTCCGGGGCTTATGTTTTGTCTGTTACACCTGTGCGATAAACTTGAGGAACTGCTCCTTGCCCTCCGGGGTACGCTTGTACACGCCCGCGTGTTCCAGCACCTGGGCAAACACCAGGCCGGTCTCATACTTGACGATGTCCCAGGCGTTGTCCTGGTTGATGGTCTCGTACTTGCTCTTGAAGCCCTCCGCCCAGTCGGCGTGCTTGGCGGTGGTCTCCTGGGCCCGCAAGTCAGCCCCCGTAGCCAGACAGTCGGCCAACTGGGCCAGCTCCTGCTTCAGGCGGGCGGGCAGTACAGCCAGACCCATGACCTCGATGAGGCCGATGTTCTCCTTCTTGATGTGGTGCAGCTCCTGGTGGGGGTGGTACACACCCAGGGGGTACTCCTCGGTGGTGATGTTGTTGCGCAGCACCAGATCCAGCTCGTACTTGCCGTCCCGCATCCGGGCGATGGGGGTGATGGTGTTGTGGGGCTCCCCATCGGTCTCGGCATAGATGAAGGCGTCCTCATCGGTGTACCCTCTCCAGCTCAGCAGGATCTTGTCGGCCAGGTCCACCAGACGTTCCGGCTTGTCGCTGGAGATGCGGATGACGGACATGGGCCACTTGACGATGCCGGCGGCCACATCCTCGTACCCGGCAAAGGTGACGGGGGTCTCCACCGGGGCGGTGGCCATGGCGAAGGTGTACCGGCCGCCCTGGAAGTGGTCGTGGGCCAGGATGGAGCCGCCCACAATGGGCAGGTCGGCGTTGGAGCCCACGAAGTAGTGGGGGTACTGGCGGACAAAGTCCAGCAGCTTGCCGAAGCAGGCCCGGTCGATCTTCATGGGGGTGTGCTCCTGGTTGAAGCAGATGCAGTGCTCGTTGTAGTACACATAGGGGGAGTACTGCAAGAACCAGGGGGAGTTGTTGATGGTGATGGGTACAATGCGGTGGTTCTGGCGGGCGGGGTGGTTCACCCGTCCGGCATAGCCCTCATTCTCCGCGCACAGCTGGCAGCGGGGGTAGTTGGAGGCGGGGAGGTTGCGGGCGGCGGCAATGGCCTTGGGGTCCTTCTCCGGCTTGGAGAGGTTGATGGTGATGTCCATCTCCCCGTACTCGGTGTCCGCCTTCCACCGCACATCCTTGGCGATGCGGTCCCGGCGGATGTAGTTGGTGTCCTGGGAGAAGGTGTAGTACCAGTCGGTGGCCTTCTCCGGGTCCTCCTGGTACAGGGCCGCAAACTTGGCCCGCACCTGGCTGGGACGGGGGGTGAGCACCCCCATGATGGCGGTGTCAAACAGGTCCCGATACACCACGGAGTTCTCAGTAAGTACGCCCCGGGCGTAGGCGTCGTCCAGCAGCTCATCCAGCACAGCGGCCAGGTCGATGTCCCCCCACTCCTGTCCGGGGTCGGTGTAGCTGTCCAGCTTCAGCACCTCCAGCACCGCATTGATGGCCCAGGTGGTCTCACAGGGCTCAATGAGTCCGGTGCGGAGGGCGTAAGTAATCAGCTTGGAAATGGCCTCGTTCATCTCTCGTGCTCCTCCCTTACTTTTCGTAGCCGTGGGGATGGGCCTTGTGCCAGTTCCAGGCGGAGGAGACGATGGTGTTCAGATCGTCATACTGAGGCTTCCAGCCCAGCACGGTCTTGGCCTTCTCGGAGGAGGCAATGAGTTGGGCGGGGTCGCCGGCCCGGCGGGGTGTGACCTCAGCGGGGATGGGATGGCCGGTGACGGCACGGGCCACCTCGATGACCTCATTGACGGAGAAGCCCACGCCGTTGCCCAGGTTGAACACGTTGTTCTCGCCGCCGTTCATCAGGTAGTCCAGGGCCAGGATGTGGGCCTGGGCCAGGTCGGTGACGTGGATGTAGTCCCGGATGCAGGTGCCGTCGGGGGTGGGGTAGTCGTCGCCGAAGATGGAGATCTTCTCCCGCTGGCCGTTGGGCACCTGGAGGATCAGGGGGATCAGGTGGGTCTCGGGGTTGTGGGCCTCGCCGATCTTGCCGGAGGCGTGGGCGCCGCAGGCGTTGAAGTAGCGCAGGGCCACATAGCGCAGGCCGTGGGCCTTGGACACCCAGCTCATCATGTGCTCCATGGACAGCTTGGTCTCGCCGTAGCAGCTGGTGGGCTGGGTGCGGTCGGTCTCCAGAATGGGCACCGACTCGGGCTCGCCGTAAGTGGCGGCAGTGGAGGAGAACACGATCTTGTCCACACCGTGGGCCACCATGGACTGGAGCAGCACCATGGTACCATGGAGGTTGTTATCATAATACTTCAGGGGGTTGAACATGGACTCGCCCACCTGAGAAGAGGCGGCAAAGTGGATGACGCCCTCGATGTCCTCCGCCTGGAACAGGGTGTCCAGGGCGCCCCGGTCCCGAATGTCCAGCTGATAGAAGCGAGCCTTGGGATGCACCGCCTCCTTGAACCCGGTGAGCAGGTTGTCTGCCACCACCACGTCGCGTCCGGCCTCGATGAGCTCATAGACCGTGTGGGAACCGATGTAACCGGCTCCGCCCAGCACCAAAATTGACATAATAATACGCTCCTTTCCTATCCTTTATCCAATCTTCAGCACACTACTGCTCCGCCCACGGCGCGCACCGTGAGCACGTGGCAGCTGCCTTCTCCCAACACAGACTCCACAGCGGTCTTGAAGCCGTCCAGCATATCCAGGGGCACAAAGGCCTGGATGGTGCCGGCAAAGCCGCCGCCGTGGACCCGATAGGCGCCCCGGCCCTGAAGGGCGTGGCCCGCCGTGGCCAGCGCCACCGCCATGGCCTGCTCGGCCACAGCGCCCGTGGGGGCAATGTTTTGCAGATACATCCAGGAGGACTCCCCGGATTGCTGCACCAGCTGGAGGAAGGCGTCAAAATCGCCCCGCTCCAGGGCATCCGCCTCCCGGGCCACACGCCGGTCGTCAGCGAAGAAGTGCAGCGCCCGGAGCACTGCCCGGTCCCCCACCTTCTTGCGCAAGCCGGGCATCTCTGCCCAGATGCGGCTCTCGTCCACTTCCCGCAGCACTTCACAGCCGAAGTACTGGGCCACCGCCTTCATCTCCTGGGGAATGGCGGCATACTCAGCAGTGAGGTCGGCGTGGTCCGCCCCGGAGTCGATGATGCACAGGGCGTAGCCGTACCCGGCCAGATCCACCTGGATGGGCCGCACCACAGGGTTGGCAGTGTCGGCAAAGTCAATGGCCACCGCCCCGCCCACCGAAGAGGCGGTCTGGTCCATAAGCCCGCAGGGCTTGCCGAAGAACACATTCTCCGCATACTGGCCGATCTGGGCGATGGTCACCGCGTCCAGGGCGTCCCCACACACCAGGTGGTTGAGGATGACCCCGATGGTCACCTCGCAGGCAGCGGAGGAGGACAGGCCGGAGCCGGGCAGCACCTTGCTGGTGGCATAGGCGTCAAAGCCCACAGGGGTGTAGCCCCGCTGGGCGATGCCGGCGGCCACGCCGCGCACCAGGGCGGCGGTGCTCTCCTGCTCCCCGTCCACCGGCTCCAGGTTGTCCAAGTTGACCTCCACCATGTGCCAGCCCTCGGACATGAAGCGGATGGTGTTGGTGCCGTTGGGAGCGGCACACACCAAAAAGTCCAGGTCTACGGCGGCAGCCAGCACCCGGCCCCGCTGATGGTCGGTGTGGTTGCCGCAGATCTCGGTGCGGCCCGGACCGGTGTACAGGCCCACACCCTCCCGGTTGCCGAAGAGCTTGACGAACTCCTCTGTGACATGGATGCTGCGCTGCAGCCCCTCCTCCACAGATTTTCCGCCGTCATGGATGTCATACACCCGGGCCAGATCCTCAGCCATCTGGCCTGCCTTCAGCTCTTCCAGGAGCTTGTTGCAATCTCTCATTTCCGTTCACCTCTTATTTTTTCTGGTACTAAAATTATATATTTATTTTAGTAAAAATTCAATCCATTTTTGAAGCCTTTTGATTCTTCGTAGTCTTGCACAAATTCAGGTGCAAAAGTTGTGCTCTTTCGCTCAATGATGGTGGGCGGCACCACCACCTTCAGGGGCAGGGTGCGCTCGGCCTCCCGTCCGGGCAGGGGCACCCGGGAGCGGAGCAGGTCCAAGGCGGTGGTGGCCATCTGCTCCACGTGGGCGGAGATGGAGGTCAGCGGCGGGTCCACCAGGGCAGAACGGGGGGTGTTGTTGAAGGAGACCACAGACATCTGCTCCGGTACCGAGATGTTCAGCTCCCGCAGGGCCCGCACCGCGCCGATGGCCACCTCCTCGTTGGCGGCCACAAAGGCGGTGGGCCGCTCCCCCCCTCTGGTCAGGAACTGCTCCACGGCCTGGGCGGCCTCATCGGTGTGCATGGGGCACTCCAGCAGCCACTCCTCACGCAGGGCGCCCCGCTGGGCCATCTGCTCCACAAACAGCTTGCGCCGGGTCTCCAGGGCCCGCTGACGCAGGTCATCATACTTCCACTCGGGGCCGATAAAGCCGATTTTCCGATGCCCCAGCTTTTCCAAGTGCTCCAGGGCCAGGGAAATGCCCAGGGTGTAGTTGAGCACCACGGAGTCGTGCTCACTCTCCCGGGGGGAGGAGTCCACAAACACCAGGTTGGGGGACAGGGTGGACAGGGAGCGAATTTGGTCCGGCTCAAACAGGCCGATGGCAATGATCCCGTCCAGTTTCTCTCCCCCCGTGGGCACCACAAACTCGCTGCCCCGGTTTTCCAGAGGCACGGCGGTGTAGCGCTTGTCCAGGCATCGCTGGCGCACAAACCCGCTCAGGTACAGGTAGTAGGGGTCGTCCAGCTGCTGCACCGGGGAGAGCATCTCCGCAATCCCCACGCGCAGCACTCCCTTCGGCGTCCTGCCCCGTCTGCTCTTGGTCTGGGAGTAGTTCAGCCGCCCCGCCTCCTCCAGCACCTTGCGGCGGGCCTCCGGAGTGACGGACAGATGAGGGTCTCCGGACAGGATCCGCGAGATGGTGGCAGGCGAGTATCCGGTGCGCTGGGAGATTTCTTTCAGCGTCGCCATGGGCTTCGCCCCCTTTCATTTTGGTAAAAATTATTTTATCATTATTTTCTCCAAATGGCAATGACCATTTGGGCAAGTATTTTATGGATTTCGCATGGTTACGTCGGCTCCGTTCCTGGCTGGGCAACTACACTGCCCCGTACCACGGAGCATGACGCCCTCTTTTTCCCGTTCTGTCAAGAATTCGGGCAAAATTGTCCCATCTGATTGGTGGCGCTCCACCGGTTTTTGCGCTCTGCTCCAGACAGACGAAACGCAGCCCGGCATCTGGGCGGAGAAACGAAAAACATGGATGCAGTACACGCTGCATCCATGTCAGACTGTCGAAAAAGCTCACGTCAATGCAAGAAGGGCAGATGATCTTGCATCGTCAAAAAGCCCTCGGCAGAGTTTTTCCATCCGAGGATGGAAAAATAAATTGAAATCTGTTTTTTTCGGGGACATGAGCATCGAAAAAAACACTTCTGGAGCCCGCCAGTGTGGAATCGGGTCGTCCTTTGACCCGATTATGCGCGCAGCGGGCTGCATCCCCTCTCAAAAATGCTTGCATTTTTGAGAAGCGTGTCGAACTTTTTCGACACGCTCACAGGCGCATCATGTCTCACGCATGATGCGCCTGTTGCAGTTTCACGCGAAATATCCGCCACTGACCTGCAAACCAAAAAGGGAGGTATCCATGTGAAGCTGGAAAACATTCAAACACAGACCATGACCCTGAATGATCTGTTTTATAGGGACCGCCGCTTTCGCATCCCCGGTTACCAGCGCCCCTACGAGTGGGCAGAACGTGAAATCGAATCACTGCTCAACCATCTGACAGATGCCTACGAGTCCAAGAAAACAGAGATTTATTTGGTGGGCACCTTGCAGTTCAACCAGGTGGATGTCGACACCTATGAGATCATTGACGGGCACCAGCGCCTCACCACATTTTATCTCCTCCTGCGCTGTCTGGGCATTCAGCCCCACCTCCAATACCGCAATGAGATCAGCGGAGAGACCAGCCTGGAACCCCTGATTCACAGAGAGGGGTCTCGGTACCAGGCCAATGACCAATACATCCGCCGCTATCTGGCGGAAAGAGCGGGGGAGGCATCATGGTCCAGCGAAGATTTTTGCCAATATCTCCGGAACAACATCGTTTTTGTGGCCATCATACTTCAGAATTGCACCTCCATCGCCGACACACTGCAAATCTTCAGCACTCTGAATACCACCGGGTTGTCCCTGGATATCAAGGATATCTTCAAAATCCGTTTTCACGACTATTGGCGCAGCGCCGGAGGCGGGGAGCAGACAGCTTTTTTCAGTCGCATCAACGGTGCCTACGGGAAAGTGACCCACCCACACAGCGACCAACTCAGCCAAGCCCATCCCGCAAACACAATCTACCGCCGCCGGGAGTCCGATCTGCTGGACACTTACCGGTTTTTCCTCATCAGCCAGACCAAAAACCAGTCATACGCCAATCAGCTCAAGAGCAGCAACAACGAATTTTTCGACCGATACTTCAAAAATGCTCCGCCGGATGCAGATGCGCAGCTGGACACCTTCTGTCAGATCGCAGAGTGTATGCAGCAAACCCAAAGGCTGCTATTTGAGCGTGACCAAAGGGCAGTAGACAAATTTGAGGTGATCTCCTGCTGCTCCAGAGAGCTGATCCAGGAGTGTGGCTACGGCAAGCTCAAAAATCTGTATGATTATCTGATTTACCGCCAGTACCGGGATTCGCCCAGCCACACCGTCACAGAAGAGATGCTCCAAACCGCAGACCAGATCATGACCTGCGTCTGGAAGTACTGTTCCGTGTATCGTCTCCTCTACGCCAAGGTCATCAACGCCACGTTTACCCAGGTGGGCCAGGTAGTGTTCCAGCCTGATGTCCATCAAATCCGGGACACCGCCCCGCAGCAATTTCTCGACGAACTCAAAGACAGCGGGCGGAACCTCAGTGCCTATTCCATCCTCTCCACCAGCTTAGACCATGTCCTGGGCTGCAACAAGCCCCACCTGCTGATAATGCTCAGCTACATAGACGACGTGGAGCTCTGTCCTGGGAAAACCGTTTACGACGTGAAAAAGGACCTGTTTTATCGGCCGAAATGGGATCTGAATATTGAACACATTTTGAGCCGATCTCTATATGAGGAGGAATCGGTCCAGAGCATCGGAAATCTGATGTACCTCAAAGACAACACCAACAAGGGTCTGGGGGTAAAGACCAAGAAGCTGTTGCAGGACCGTCTGTCCGATGTAGAACGCAAGCAGAGGGACTTTCACAACAAGCTACAAAATTACCCCGGGGATCGCGGGGAGCTGATGTGCGTGGATGCCTTTTTGAAAACATACCACAGCCCAGACTTTCTTGAACAAAGAACTGCCCAAAAACGGGAGTTCTTACAGTCCGTTTATGCCCTTTCCCGGCTTGTGGACAACTGACCCGATCACGGGGGGCTGGCCTGCCGTCCCTGGGATGGTCTATTTTTATCCCATCAAACCTTGTAAACTCTCCATAGAAAGAAAATCCTAACTATGAGGTGAGTGCAATGTATACAATTCCCCCGAAAAAGATATTGATTATCAACATCCTGGACATTTTAAGGAAATATACCGACGAGAATCACCGTCTAAGCCAAAAAGATATGGTGGACATTCTGAAAACGGAGTACAACACGACGGTGGACCGCAAAGCCGTCAAGCGCAACCTCATGAATTTGATCGACTTTGGGTATGAGATCGAATACAGCGAATCGGTCCGAATGACTCCCAACGCCAAGACCGGAGCGTTGGAAGAGACCTATGTCCTGTCTGATTTCTATCTGGTGCGAGACTTCACCGACAGTGAACTCCGCTTGCTCATTGACAGCCTCCTGTTTTCCAAGCACCTTCCCTACCATCAGTGCCGGGAGCTGATCGGCAAGCTGGAGGGGCTCTCCAATCAGTACTTCAAATCCAGAACCAAATACATTCGCACCCTGCCGGACCTCTCCCTCCACCGCCAACAGCTTTTTTACACCATAGAGGTTTTGGATGAGGCCATCAGCAAGGGAAAACAGGTGTCTTTCACCTACAACGAGTACGGCACAGACAAAAAACTTCATCCTCGCACGGACCGCAACGGCAGCCCCAGAGCGTATGTCGTCAATCCCTATCAGATCGCCGCCACCAATGGCCGGTATTACTTGATCTGCAATTACGACAAATATGACAATGTGGCCAATTACCGCATGGATCGCATTACCGACATCAAAATTTTGGACCACCCCGTCAAACCTGCAAAGCTGGTAAAGGGTCTGGAACACGGCTTTGACCTACCCAAGCATATGGCAGAGCATCTGTATATGTTTTCCGGGGAAAGCGGATTCGTCACATTCCGGGCCCAGAAATATCTTCTCAATGATATTATGGATTGGTTCGGGGGCGACGTGGTATTTTTTGATGAAACCCAGGAGAGTGTCGGCGTTCGGGTGTACGTCAACCTGGCGGCCATGCGGCGGTGGGCCCTGCAATATGCCCTGCACATCAAAATCCTTTCCCCGGACACTTTGGTGGAGACCATCAAGCATGATCTAAAATCGGCCATGGCCAATTATGATGGGTAACGGGCTGCCCTAGCCTCTCCATGTCCTCAATTTGTCCCATGCCCTCTGATACCATATGGGTATCAAAGAAGAGGAGCGTGGTTTTCCATGAAGCATCAGAGGTATTTGATTGGAGCTATTTACCACAGGGTGCGCAATCGCCTGCCCTTTGGAGCACGTGGCCCACACATTCTTTGCATTTTCCTGACCCTGGCCGCTGTTGTCACCCTGGTTTCCGGGTGCAGCACCCAACCCCCACAGTCCGGCCCTGGCACGTCGCAGGCCACGGAACCCAGGCGCCCGTTTTCCGATGAGGCAGAGTTGAAAGACTATGCGCTAAGCTTTTGGGTTTGTGAGCCTCCAGACAGCGCTTCCACGTCCCGGTATCAGCTTCGTTTCTTCTACGAGGGCACCTGTTTCAGCTGGAATTTCTCCTATGGCACAGACCAGACCCTGGCGGACTGCCTGAAAGAAGTGCTGTGGCACGATGTGGTGTCCTACAAGAGCACCACCCAGCTGCTCCTGGCTGAAATCAACGCCAATGGCATGGAGAGCCTGCGGTTGGACGTGGCATATGACGTAGAAAACAGTCAAATTGTGGATGAGAACGGTGAAACCGTGGGTATCTTCCTGGAGGATGGCACGTTGAAGTGCGGACAGGAGATTTTTCATCGAGAGGAGCGGCTGGCTGATTTGAGCACCGCTTTCATCCAGGCAAAAACCTCCCTATTTACGGATATATACGGGGATTTGACCACCTATGAGCAGGTCAAATACAATCCCATTGCCCACATCGGCACCAAATTTCTCCTCACCGGCACCGCAGAGCTGGACGACTACTACAATTATGATTACCGGGATATGGAAGCTCTGTATTTCTGCGTCTGTGTTACCCCCACCGGGGGCGGATATGCCGATCGCTGGTACATCTACTGTGAGAGAGGCGAGTATGCAGAGCTCTTTGACACCTTGACCCAGGGCCCCGTGTCAGACATTGTGCTGGTGTGCAGGGGGATGTTCTATGACTCCATCCAGCATGAAATGGCCGGATTGGTGGACTATTGCATGGGATAAACATTTCAAATAGAAAAACCACCCGTTGAACGGGTGGTTTTTCTGAGCGTGTCGAAAAAGTTCGACACGCTTCTCAAAAATGCAAGCATTTTTTCGAGGGGATGCAGCCCGCTGCGCGCATAATCGGGTCAAAGGATGACCCGATTCCACACTGGCGGGCTGAGATGTGTTTTTTTC
>DVKO01000132.1 GCA_018715985.1 Candidatus Enterenecus avicola | reverse complement strand
TCGCTGAAATCTGACAACAGAAACACCGCAGTACGAAGGCCCCCTTGTGTAAAGGGGGCTGTCACCGTAGGTGACTGGGGGATTGTCTCCGGTTGAGAGTTAGACAATCTACGTATTTTGCAACAGGCCCTCTGCCGAGGGCTTTTTTACGATGCAAGACCATCTGTCTTTCTTGTATGGACATGAGGTTTTGGACGGGCTGAGATGCCGAGGGGGCGGGTTTGTGAACTATTTTCGGGTCAGCAGGCCCGCCACCGCCCGCACCGGGGCGTACAGCACCGCCGCCACCGGCCACACCAGCCAGGTGCGTTGCCACTCCATGGTCCAGAAGCTCCAGCCCAGGTAGAGGGCCAGCACCAGGCCCCAGTAGATGGTGGCCAGGGGGCTGTTCTCCGCCTGCTTGTGGGCCCGGGTGTAGTCCCCGGTCTCCAGCAGCCGCTGGAAGCTGCCGGCGATGATGCAGGTGCGCACCAGCAGGAACACCCCCACGGCCACAAAGACAAAGAGGAGGATGAGCCCCACGATCACACCCATACCGTCCTCATCCACGGCGGCGGCCACCATCAGCGGCACCAGACTGAGGATGCACAGGGTGATGCCCGCTACCAGCAGCATCAGGTGGGTGGGGTGATACTGGGCCTGGCGTTTTTGCACCACGCCGTCCACCCCGTAGGCCAGCTCCACCGGCTGGCTGTCCAGGTGCTCATAGGGGGAGAGGCGGCTGCCAAAGAAGAGGAAGATGGCCACGGCGGCGGCCACCAGGGCCAGCATGACGATGATGCCCACCCCGCCGGCCAGGTTTTCGGGGATGGCAAAGCCCCCCTCGGTGTCGGACAGGGCGCCCAGGTAGATGAGGGCGGTGGGGGAGAGGATGCACAGGGACACCCCCAGGGCGATCTTGCCGGCCACCGACTTCACGGTGTCCAGATAGGTGTTGGCCTGCTCCAGGGTGATGCGGTGCACCGGGGCCTGGGGTACGTCCGGGGCAGGTGTGGGCTCCGGCTCGCCCGGGGGCAGCTCCGGCTCCAGGTCGTCCCGCAGCAGATAGTCGGTGCTCACCCCGAAGAGCTGGCTGAGGCGGAGGATCTTGTCCAGGTCTGGAATGGACCCTCCGCTCTCCCACTTGGAAACCGCCTGCCGGGATACCCCCAGCTGGTGGGCCAGCTCCTCCTGGGACCAGCCCTCCTTTTTGCGCAGATTGGTGATCTTATCTCCTAAAATCATAGGTGTGCCTCCCGTCGCTTTGGATGGGCTTATGGTACCACCTCCCCCGGTGGCAGGCCACCAAGAGGGGCTGGAAATCTGTCAACTGCCGGTTGCGGCGGGGAAATTGGGGCGGTTTCCCGCCCCAATCAGGCAAAAAGGAAGGTTACCACTGGGTCAGCTCCAGATACAGATCCTTGTACTTACGGGCGGAGTTCTCCCAGGACACATCCTTGGCCATGTCCCGCTGCACCACCTCGTCCCAGTGGTAGCGGTTGGTGAAGTAGAGGGTCTTGGCCCGGTTGATGGCGTCCAGCAGCAGACCTGCGTCGTAGCGGTCGAAGGTGAAGCCGTTGCCATCTCCCGAGAACTCGTTGTAGGGCTCCACGGTGTCCTTCAGACCGCCGGTCTCCCGGACGATGGGCAGGGTGCCGTAGTGCATGGCGTTGAGCTGGGTCAGGCCGCAGGGCTCAAAGCGGGAGGGCACCAGCAGGGCGTCGGCGCCGGCGTAAATGCGGTGAGCCCGGGCCTCGTCGTACTGGATGCAGGCGCAGAAGGTGCCCTTGTGGGCGTACTCATAGGAGCGGAAGGTGTCCTCGTACTCCTTGTCGCCGGTGCCCAGCACCACCACCTGGGTGTTGCCGTCCAGCACCTGGGGGATGACGGCGCTGACCAGGTCCAGGCCCTTCTGGTTGGTGAGCCGGGAGATGAGGCCGATGACAAACTTATCCGTGTTCTGCTCCAGGCCCAGCTCCCGCTGCAAGGCCAGCTTGTTGGCCATCTTGTGGTCCAGCACGTTGCCCAGGTCGTAGTTCTCCGCCAGGGCGGGGTCGGTGGCGGGGTTCCACATCTCGTAGTCAATGCCGTTGACGATGCCCCGCAGTTTGCCGCTGTGGTAGCGCAGGTGACCCTCCAGGTGCTCGCCGTACTCGGCGGTCTGGATCTCCCCGGCATAGGTGCCGCTGACGGTGGTGACCCGGTCGGCATAGGCGATGCCGCCCTTGAGCATATTGGCGTCCTGGTAGCCGTCCTTCAACGCCCCCATCTGGAAGACCTCGTTGGGCAGGCCGGTCCAGTACTGGATGGTGGGAATGTTGTACACGCCCTGGAAGCGCAGGTTGTGGATGGTGAGGATGGAGCGGGCGTGTCCCACCGGGGAGTCCTTGAACAGGGTGCGCAGGAACACCGGCACCAGGCCCGCCTGCCAGTCGTGGCAGTGGACAATGTCGGGGATCCAGTTTAAGTAGTTCAGGGCGGCCAGAGCGGCCTTGCTGAAGAAGCAGTAGCGGGGGATGTCGTCCACCAGGTTCAGATAGGGGTTGCCGGTGGAGAAGAACTCCTGGTTGTCAATGAAGTCGTATACCACGCCGTCACAGACGTACTCCATGATCCCCACATAGTAATTGCGCCCGGTTTTGCCCAGGTCCATGTAAAACTCGCCCCGGTATACCATCTTGTCCTGGTACTGCTGGGGGATGCAGGCGTAGCGGGGCAGGATCACCCGCACGTCACAGTTGAGCCGGGCCAGCTGCCGGGGCAGGGCGTACATCACGTCCCCCAGACCGCCGGTCTTGACAAAGGGATGACACTCCGAGCCAATGAATGCAATGCTTCTCCGGGGTAGATTAGACAAATCGAACATAGGTGCAGCCTCCTCTACAACAGGTGCGGTTTCCTCCACAACGGGGGTGGTCTCTTCAGCAACAGGTGCAGCGCTCTCCACAACGGGGGCGGGCTTGGCCTTGGCGGCGGGTTTCTTGGCGGCGGTCTTTTTTGCGGGGGCCTTGGGCTTGGCGGCAGCGGCCTTTTTGGCGGTGTCCTCGGCCTTTTCCGCCTTGGGGGCGGCTTTCTTCTTGGTGGTGGGGGCGGCCTTTTCCGCCTTGGGGGCAGCCTTTTCGGCCACGGGGGC
>DVKO01000131.1 GCA_018715985.1 Candidatus Enterenecus avicola | reverse complement strand
TCGCTGAAATCTGACAACAGAAACACCGCAGTACGAAGGCCCCCTTGTGTAAAGGGGGCTGTCACCGTAGGTGACTGGGGGATTGTCTCCGGTTGAGAGTTAGACAATCTACGTATTTTGCAACAGGCCCTTTTTTTCTTAATTGTCCCATGCCGGGTTCGTCTCAGGCGAGAGGGCACTCATCAGGTAGTCCATGTCGGTGCGGTTGAGAATGTAGGAGAAGTCCACCGCATTGCTGTGAAACTTCACATAGACGCCGTGGCTGCGCCCTCCATCTCCGGACAGGGGCACATCCCACAGCTCCATGGTGGCAAAGACCCCGTAGTACAGGCGGGCGTCCGGCTCCTCCTGGGGCGGTGCTCCGGCGATCTGTCCGGGCCCCAGGGCGGACATGGCGTTGTAGATCAGATAGGCGTTGTCCCCGGTGATGCACAGAGACATCCCGTCCACCTCCGCCCGCAGATTCTGCTTGTAATAGGCCCGGCTGGTCTGCTCCGACAGGGCGGAGACAAACTGCTTGTACTGGTACTGGTGGGCCAGGGTACGCACCACGGGGATCAGGCAGAGGGCCAGCACCACCCCGGCCAGCGCCACAATCAGCCCCAACTTGGCCTTGCCGCTTCTGGTTCTGTGCTGCTTTTTTGGGAGAACTTGATCGTACATACCAGGCATAGAAATCTCCTTTTCTTAGAACCGGGCGCCTCCGAACTCCAGCAGCTTCAGCTGCTTGTTGCGGTCGGCGGTCCAGTTGATGGACCAGTTGGAGGCGAAGAGGAGCAGCTGGTTGCCCTTGTAGTCCTCCACCAGCATGGCGTCATTGGGCAGCACCAGGTCGTCGGCCCGCAAGGGCTCGTCCCCGTCGTGCTCGATCCAGCGCAGGAACTGGTAGGGCAGGCCCTCCACATACAGGTCCACCCCGTACTCATTGCGCAGACGGTACTCCAGCACATCAAATTGCAGGGTGCCCACCACACCCACAATGACCTCCTCCATGCCGGAGTAGGGGGTCTTGAAGATCTGGATGGCGCCCTCCTGGGCGATCTGCTCCATGCCCTTGAGGAACTGCTTGCGCTTCATGGTGTCCAGAGGGCGCACCCGCTTGAAGTGCTCGGGGGCGAAGGTGGGGATGGGGTCGAACTGGAACTTGTGGGAGGGGGTGCACAGGGTGTCGCCAATGGAGAAGATGCCCGGGTCGAACACGCCGATGATGTCCCCGGCGTAGGCCTCCTCAATGATCTCCCGCTCGGCGGCCATGAGCTGCTGGGGCCGGGAGAGCTTGATCTTCTTGCCGCCCTGGACGTGGTACACCTCTTTGTCCGCCTGGAACTTGCCCGAGACGATGCGCATAAAGGCGATGCGGTCCCGGTGGGCCTTGTTCATGTTGGCCTGGATCTTAAAGACAAAGGCGGAAAAGTCGTCGTCAAAAGAGTCGATGAGCTCGTCGCCCGCCATGCGGGGCAGGGGAGCGGTGGTCATGCGCAGAAAGTCCTCCAGAAAAGGCTCCACGCCGAAGTTGGTCAGGGCGGAGCCGAAGAACACGGGGGAGAGCTTGCCGTGGCGCACCCGGTCCATGTCAAACTCGCAGGAGGCCCCGTCCAGCAGCTCGATCTCGTCCACCAGCTGGGAGTAGTAGTTCTGCCCGATGAGGCCAGCCAGCTCCGGGTCGTCCAGGTTCACCTCGGTGGCGATGGCGGCCTTGGCGTTGGTGTTGGAGGTGAAGTGGATGATCTTCTTGCGCTGGCGGTCGTACACGCCCTGGAACTCCTTGCCGCAGCCGATGGGCCAGTTGACGGCGTAGGTGTCGATGCCCAGCTCCCGCTCCAGCTCCTGGCACAAATCGAAGGGGTCCTGGGCCTCCCGGTCCATCTTGTTGATAAAGGTGAAGATGGGGATGTCCCGCATGGCGCAGACCTTGAACAGCTTCCGGGTCTGGGCCTCCACGCCCTTGGCGGCGTCAATGACCATCACGGCGGAGTCGGCGGCCATGAGGGTGCGGTAGGTGTCCTCGGAGAAGTCCTGGTGGCCCGGGGTGTCCAGAATGTTGATGCAGAACCCCTCATACTGGAACTGCATCACCGAGGAGGTGACGGAGATGCCGCGCTGCTTCTCGATCTCCATCCAGTCGGAGGTGGCGGCCCGGGCGTTTTTTTTGCCCTTGACCACGCCGGCCTGGGCGATGGCGCCTCCGTAGAGCAGGAACTTTTCGGTGAGGGTGGTTTTACCGGCGTCCGGGTGACTGATGATGGCAAAGGTGCGCCGCCGGTTGATCTCAGCTTCGTACAGTGACAATGGAACGACCTCCATATGATAAAATTGGGGCAATTCGTCAAAACCACCCCATTATGTATAATTGTGGTGTGATTATACCACCAACAGGGGGAAAGGGCAACAGAAAATGTGGGGGTGAACGGGGGCGGCATAGAGTCCGTCCCATTGGTTTTTGCATATGAGTGGCATAGGGGCTGTGGGGCGTCCCCAGTCCCTGATTGTGAAAAGGAGGGACTGCCATGACAGGACTGAAAGCCGTACTCAGTGATAAAGCAGTCTGGGTGGCTGTGGTAGGCCTTGTAGCTGGTATTGCGGTGGCCCTGGGCTTCAATGAGAGCATGGTGGCTACCATATCCGGTGGAGTACTTTCGGTGGTGTCTGTGGTTTTGATGGCTCTGATGGGAGTCAAGAAGGCCAAGGGCACGAAGCAGACGGCGCCTACCCCAGAGCAACCGGATGCCGACGACCAGGAGTCGGACGGCTTGGGATAAGATTGGGAAAACCGGCGGGAGACCGCCGGTTTTTCTTGTCCACAACAGGAATTTTCCGGGAAAAGGGCTGGGGATTGCCTTGGCTGGGGAAGAATGATATAATGAACCGTTCGTATTACATCCCACACCAGGGAAGGAGAGCCACAACATGAAGCTCATGGTCATCGATGGAAACTCCATCGTCAACCGGGCCTTTTACGGGGTCAGCCAGAATCTGTCCACCCGGGAGGGCCTGCCCACCAACGCCATTTTCGGCTTTGTCAACATCCTGCTGAAACTGCTGGAGGAGGAGCAGCCGGAGGGGCTGGCGGTGGCCTTTGATTTGAAGGCTCCCACCTTCCGCCACCTGGCCTATGAGGGGTATAAGGCCCAGCGCAAGGGAATGCCGGAGGAGCTGGCGGTGCAGATGCCGGTACTCAAGCGGCTGCTGGACGCCATGAACATCCGCCGCTACGAGCTGGAGGGCTGGGAGGCCGACGATCTGCTGGGCACCATGGCCCGGATAAACGGCGAGGCGGGCGGCCAGACCGTGGTGGTCACCGGAGACAAGGACTCTCTCCAGCTCATCACCGACTCCACCACCGTGAAGCTGGTGTCCACCCGCATGGGCCGCACCACCACCCGCAACATGACCCCGGAGGTGTTCCGGGAGGAGTACGGCTTTGACCCCATCCACATCATCGACCTGAAGGCCCTCATGGGGGACACGTCCGACAACATCCCCGGGGTCAAGGGTATTGGCGAGAAGACCGCCATGGCCCTGCTGGCCCAGTACCCCTCCATTGACCAGCTGTACGCCCACCTGGACACGGTGGAGGTGAAGCCCGCCGCCCGGAAGAAGCTGGTGGAGGGGGAGGCGGACGCCCGCATGAGCTACGACCTGGCCACCATCCGCTGCCAGGCCCCCATGGACTTCCACCCCCAGGACACCCTGCGCCAGCCCTTCCACAACGACGAGCTGTATCAGCTGCTCTTAGAGCTGGAGTTCTCCAAGCTCATCGACAAGCTGGGGGTGCGCCCCACAACTTCCACAGCTGCGGGTGAAATGGTGGAAGAAACATCGGATATGACAGTGGACATCATCGACCTCACCGATGAGGAGCAGCTCTCCCAGGTGCTGCCCCGGTGGGAGGGGGCGGACTGCGTGGTGGTGCTTCCCCTGCCCAACCTGGACGGGGTGACCGCCTTCCATGCGGAAGGAAATCAGGGGTGGCTGTACGACGTGCGCAGCAGCCGCTATGAAGGAGACTACCACGCTTTCTTGGCTCAGCTGTTCGGCCCTGGGGTGAAGAAAGTTGCCCACGGGGTGAAGGAGCTGTGCGAGAAGCTGCTGGATGAGGGCATTCAAGGCCAGGGCTTTGTCTTTGACACCCAGCTGGCCGCCTATCTCCTGGACCCCACCGCGGGCAGCTATGACCTGCCCAAGCTGTCCATGCAGTACCTGAAGAAGGAACTGGAGGAGGGGCGCGCCTGGCGGGACGAGGAGGCCTTCGGACCTCTGTCCGACCAGCTGAAAGCCCAGACCCAGTGGTATGAGGACAACGCCCTCATTGGGGCGCTGCATGAGACCCTGGGCAAGCGGCTGGAGGAACTGGGGCTGACGGGGCTGCTCCAGGACATGGAAATCCCCCTGTGCTCTGTGTTGGCCAATATGGAGCGGCGGGGGGTGTTGGTGGACAAAAACGCCCTGGCCCGGTTCGGGGAGATGCTCACCGGCCGCATTGCCGAGACCCAGAAGGAGATCTATGCTCAGGCCGGGGAGGAGTTCAACATCCTCTCCCCCAAGCAG
Organism: Candidatus Enterenecus avicola; assembly: GCA_018715985.1. Taxonomy (GTDB): domain Bacteria; phylum Bacillota; class Clostridia; order Oscillospirales; family Oscillospiraceae; genus Enterenecus; species Enterenecus avicola. Next base: position 12,904 of record DVKO01000131.1, on the reverse strand, counting down.
CTGGGCCACATTTTGTTTGAAAAGCTGGGGCTGCCCCCCATCAAAAAGACCAAGACCGGCTACTCCACCAATGCCGAGGTGCTGGAAAAGCTGCAATACCAGCACCCGATTGTGTCTCTGGTGCTGGAGTACCGGCAGCTGACCAAGCTCAACTCCACCTATGTGGAGGGGCTGAGCAAGGTCATCGCCCCCGACGGGCGCATCCACACCAGCTTCCAGAATACGGTCACCGCCACCGGGCGGCTGTCCTCCACCGAGCCCAACTTGCAGAACATCCCCGTACGCACCGCCCTGGGGGCGGAGATGCGCACCATGTTTGTCTCCCGTCCGGGGTGGGTGCTGGTGGACGCGGACTACTCCCAGATCGAGCTGCGGCTGCTGGCCCATATGTCGGGGGATGAGGAAATGATCCAGGCGTTCCGGGACGGGGTGGACATCCACACCGTCACCGCCTCCCAGGTCTTTGGGGTGTCCCCGGACCGAGTGACCTCGGATATGCGTCGGGCGGCCAAGGCGGTGAACTTCGGCATCGTCTACGGCATCTCCCCCTTCTCCCTGTCCCAGGACATCCATGTATCTGTGGCCCAGGCCAAGAGCTATATGGAGAAGTATTTTGAACACTACGCCGGGGTGCGGGCCTATATGGACGGGGTGGTGGAGCAGGGCAAGCGCCAGGGGTATGTCTCCACCCTGTACGGCCGCCGCCGCTGGCTGCCCGAGCTGAAAAGCTCCAACTTCAACACCCGCAGCTTTGGCGAGCGGGTGGCGCTGAATATGCCCATCCAGGGCACCGCCGCCGACATCATCAAGCTGGCCATGATCCGGGTGGAGCAGCGCCTGGCAGCGGAAGGGCTCCAGGCCCAGCTGGTGCTCCAGGTCCACGACGAACTCATTGTGGAGTGCCCCCAGGGGGAGGCGGACACGGTGGCCAAGCTCCTGACCCAGGAGATGGAGGGGGTGGCCCAGCTCTCGGTGCCCCTCACCGCCGAGGCCAAGGTGGGCCGGACCTGGGCCGAGGCCCATTAAAGAATAAAGGAGCGACTTGCTGTGAAGTATACACTCACCCCCATGACCGCCGAGCACATCCCCCAGATCGCCGCCCTGGAGCGGGCCTGCTTCTCCCACCCCTGGACGGAGGAGATGCTGCGCCAGGAGCTGTGGAACGAGGCCGCTGTCATTGTGGTGGCCCTGCGGGAGGACGGCGTGGTGCTGGGCTACGCAGGGCTGCAGACGGTGCTGGACGAGGGGTATATCAACAATGTGGCGGTGGCCGCCAACGTCCGCCGTCAGGGCATCGCCGACGAACTGATCGCCGCCTTTGTCCGCTTTGGCCAGGCCAAGCTGGCCTTTTTGACCCTGGAGGTGCGGGCGTCCAACGCCCCCGCCATCGCCCTCTACATGAAGCACGGCTTTGCCCAGGTGGGGCGGCGTCGGGATTACTATGACGACCCCAAGGAGGACGCCATTTTGATGACGCTGGAGTTTGACCATGGAACTGAAAACCCTTAATGAGAGAGAACTCTCCGCCCTGTACCGGGAGGAGATGGTATACGATTTTCCCAAAAGCGAGCTCAAGCCCCTGGGGGCCATGCTGCGCCTGCTGGAGATGGGACAGTATGATCCTCTGGTGGTGACGGAGAACGGGGAGCGGGTGGGCTACGCCATGATGTGGCTGCCCAAGTCCCGGCAAGGGGCGCTGCTGGAGTACCTGGGGGTGCTGCGGGGCAAGCGCAGCGCCGGTCTGGGCGCCCGAATTTTGCCGCTGCTGGCCCAGCGCTATGGACAGCTGTTCGGAGAGGCGGAGGCCCCCACCAGCCAGGACGAGGCGGAGAACCACCTGCGCCGCCGCCGGATCGGCTTCTATGAGCGCAACGGCTTTCGGGTGCTGGACTACGAGTGCGCCCTCTTCGGGGTCCATTTCAAGTGCCTGTACCGGGGCCCCCAGACAGATGACCGGGCGGTGGAGCAGCTCCACCACAGCGTCTATGCAGACTATTTTTCCCCCCAACACATGGAGCGATATATCCAGCTGCCTCTGAAGCCCGGGGAGGAGATCCATCCCGCCCCGGCCTGGACAGAGGAAGTTGAGTTTCCCCAATAAGAGAGAATGGTGATTGTATGAAAATTCTAGCCTTTGAGTCCTCCTGCGACGAGACCGCCGCCGCCGTCATGGAGGACGGCCGTACCATGCTGTCCTCGGTGATCGCCTCCTCGGCGGATATGCACGCCATCTACGGCGGCGTGGTGCCGGAGATCGCCTCCCGCAAGCACGTGGAGGCCATTTCCGGCCTGGCCGACGAGGCCCTGCGCCAGGCAGGGGTGGACAAGTCGGAGATCGACGCCGTGGCGGTGACCTACGCCCCCGGCCTCATCGGGGCCTTGCTGGTGGGGGTGTCCTTTGCCAAGTCGGTGGCCTATGGGCTGGGGGTGCCCCTTATCCCGGTGCACCATGTGCGGGGCCACATCGCCGCCAACTACATCGCCCATACCGACCTGGAGCCGCCCTTTTTGTGCCTGTGCGTGTCCGGCGGCACCACCGCCCTGGTGGATGTGAAGGACTACACCCACTTTGAGGTGCTGGGCGGCACCCGGGACGATGCCTCCGGGGAGTGCTTCGACAAAATTGCCCGGGTGTTGGGCCTGGGCTATCCCGGCGGCGGACCCATGGACAAGATGGCCCAGGGAGGTAACGACAAGGCTTATGCGTTCCCCAGGGCTCACGTGGCGGACCATCCCCTGGATATGTCCTTCTCGGGTCTGAAAACCGCGGTGCTCAACACGGTGCACAACGCCCAGCAGAAGGGGGAGGAGCTGGACCTCCACGACCTGGCCGCCTCCTTTGCCGCCGCCGTGTCCGACACCCTGGTGCCCCGCACCATGGAGGCCAACCGGATGCTGGGGTACAACAAAATCGCCGTGGCCGGCGGCGTGGCCGCCAACAGCCGCATTCGGGCGGACCTGCAGCGGGAGTGCGACAAGGTGGGGGCCAAGCTGTGGCTGCCGCCCCTGTCTCTGTGCGGGGACAACGCCGCCATGATTGGATGCCAAGGCTATTATGAGTATTTAGCGGGCAACACCGCAGGCTGGGACCTGAACGCCAAGGCCAGCCTGGACATCTCCAAGGGATGACAGCCCATGGCGGCGTTGTCCCCGGGGGCCCCGCAGGGCGGGGCGGCGCTGATGCGCCGTACGAGTATTTTCCCATGAGGGAAAATCTCGGCGCAGGGGGAATTCATTTTCCCCGAGCATTGAAATCATACAGGGCTCCCACGGAGCTGTGCTCCGTGGGAAAATCATGCCGCCATGATTGGCTGTCAGGGATATTACGAATATCTGGCAGGCAATACTGCCGGGTGGGATCTAAACGCCAAGGCCAGCCTGGATATTTCCAAGGGATGACAGCCACCGTTCCACAAATAGCTGGCATAATTCAGGGGGTCAACGGCGTTGGGAAAGTCGAGACAGCGGCAGCACTTCCACAATCCTTGTGCAAAATGTAGAAAATTTTCGCCGCGTTTTTGGAGAGTCCCCGGTGTGGGCCCATAGGCGAAGGTTTTTCCCCTATATCTTGTGGAAGTGTCGAAAAATGTCGAAATTTACGAACGGTTTTCCTTGCAATTCCTTTTTTCTGACTTATACTGTCTTTCAGAGAGAAGGAAAGGAGAGGAAAGGAAACATTGGATACCGGCGAGTTGTTTTTGGACACCCTGCGACTGCGCGATGAGGCCGGGGTGGAACATTGCTTCGATTACTACATTGTGTTGGGGCACCTGGAGCTGGAGGAGTACTCCGGCGAGAGTTACGGGGTCAAGATTGAGGAGAAGGAGACCGGGGAGGTGGCACTGGCCCCCCATGTGACCTGCCGCTCCTCCGTCATCTATCACCTGGCCCAGACCCTGTTGGTTCACCAGGTGACCCCGTGCACCTTGGTGGACGTGGTGCAGGATTGGATTGGGTGAGAGCTGGGATGCCATCCCAGACTGCTGCCTGCTGTGGCACCGGCCGATGTTCCGGTTTGCTCAAGCTGTTGGACAAGAGATTCGCGCCCTCCGCTGGGAGGACGCGAATTTTTGCATTTATCGCTCATTGGGGCAGGGAGAGCAGCTCCTCTGCCACCTGATCCGCCACCTGGTACACCCCCTGAAAGTCCACATGGGCGTTGTAGAGGGCTTCCAGGTCGTCGTGGGCGGCTTTGGCCTGGCGCAGACCGTCCACCGCCTGCTCCACCAGGGCCTGAGCCACCTTTTGGGCGAAGCGCAGTCGGGGGCGGCTGGCCCGGTATACCTCCCGATCCACCATGGCGTCCAACCGCAGGCGGCGGTAGGGGTGGTGGAGCCAGGGGGTGTGGGCATTGGAGGTGACAAAGGCCAGAGACAGATCCGGGAAGATGAGGTGGGCCAGGCGGTGGGGGGCCATGGGGTCGGGACAGGCCACCGCCTGGTGTCCGGTGGCCAACCCGGCGGAGAGGATGGGGGCCAGGAGGTCATGGGCCAGCCCGTAGCTGTCCCACAGCTCATACACCCGCTGGGCCTGGCTCTCCACCGTCTCCCACAGGGTGATGGGGCCTTTGTGGGTGACAGCGGAGAGAAAGCCCTGAAGCTCCTCTCCAGAGGCGGCGGCGATGGGCTTGAGTTCCCGGGCGATGATGCCCCGGGCCCGCCGGGCCAGCTTCTGGGTGAGCAGGTCGGAGGTGACCCGGTCATGGACGTCCTCCAGCAGTTCCCCGGCGGCCCCCAGGCAGCGGTATACCCGCTTGTAACAGGCAGAACAGGCGGCGCCCATGGTGATGATGTCCCCCTTCAGGGGCTGCAGCTCCTCCCAGGAGTAGAAACGGCTCAGGTCCACATACCGCTCCACCACGCCCGCGCAGGCAGGCTCCACCACATGGGGGGCGGTGCCATCCACAACCGCGGCTCCCAGTTGTGGAAGAAGGATGGCGTCCAGGGAGTCCGGGTCCCCGGAGCAGGGCACCTCCACCACCTGGAGCCCGGCGGCCTGGGCGTGGCGGCCCACCCGGCGCATGAGGGAGGATTTTCCGCACCCTGCCCCGCCTTTTAGAATGTACACCGCCTGATGCTTGGCGGGGTCGGACAGCTGATGATACAGGGAATAAAACCCCAAAGGGGTGTTGCCACCCAGAAAATATTGAATATTCGGCATCGGTCAGGCCTCCTCGGCAAAAGAATTACATCTCAACCTATGCCGGGGGCGGGGGAGGGGTGAAAGCCGGGGGAGGAATCGGGGGTGGGCTGCAAGAAGCAGTTGAAAACAGCTGGAAAATACGGTATAATCAAAGGACTATGAAACTTCTCCCCTCTGGGGAGGTCAGATATTATTTTTGGGAGTGTGTGCTCCCGCTGAATGGAAGTGTGGAAGTTGAAGTACGATTTTGCCAACATTGAACCCAAATGGCAGAAGAAGTGGGAGGAAGCCAAGGTGTACGCCGCCCACGACAACAGCGAAAAGAAAAAGTTTTACGGCCTGGTGGAGTTCCCCTACCCCTCCGGCCAGGGCCTCCACGTGGGCCATCCCCGGCCCTATACCGCCATGGACATCGTCTGCCGTAAAAAGCGCATGGACGGCTACAATGTCCTCTTCCCCATGGGCTTTGACGCCTTCGGCCTGCCCACCGAGAACTATGCCATTAAAAATCACATCCACCCCGCCAAGGTGACCCACGACAACATCCAGAACTTTACCAGCCAGCTGAAAATGCTGGGCTTTGGCTTTGACTGGGACCGGGTCATCGACACCACCGACCCCAAGTACTACAAGTGGACCCAGTGGATTTTCCTCCAGCTGTACAAGCACGGCCTGGCCTACAAGGCCACCATGCCGGTGAACTGGTGCACCTCCTGCAAGTGCGTGCTGGCCAATGAGGAAGTGGTGGACGGCGTGTGCGAGCGCTGCGGCGCCCCCGTCATCCGCAAGGAGAAGAGCCAGTGGATGCTGAAGATCACCGAGTATGCCCAGCGTCTCATTGACGATCTGGACGAGGTGGACTTCATCGAGCGGGTCAAGACCCAGCAGCGCAACTGGATCGGCCGCTCCACCGGCGCCGAGGTCACCTTCCACTCCACCAACGGCGACCCCATCGTGGTCTTTACCACCCGCCCCGACACCCTGTTCGGCGCCACCTACATGGTGCTGGCCCCCGAGCACGCCCTGGTGGCGGAGTGGAAGGAGAAGGGCCTTTTGAAGAATGCGGATGAGGTGGAGGCCTATCAGCGTGCCGCCGCCGCCAAGTCCGACCTGGAGCGGGCGGAGCTGAATAAGGAGAAGACCGGCGTGAAGCTCTCCGGCGTGGCGGGCATCAACCCGGTGAACGGCAAGGAGATCCCCATCTTCATCTCCGACTATGTGCTCTCCACCTATGGCACCGGTGCCATCATGGCCGTGCCCGCCCACGACGACCGGGACTGGGCCTTTGCCAAGAAGTTCGGCTGCGACATCATCGAAGTGGTGTCCGGCGGCGAGGACGTGCAGAAGGCCGCCTTCACCGCCAAGGACGAGACGGGCATCATGGTCAACTCCGACTTCCTCAACGGTATGACCGTCAAGGATGCCATCCCCGCCATCACCCGCTGGCTGGAGGAGAAGGGCATCGGCGTGGCCAAGGTCAACTACAAGCTGCGTGACTGGGTGTTCTCCCGCCAGCGTTACTGGGGCGAGCCCATCCCCATGGTGTGGTGTGACAAGTGCGGCTGGGAGCCTCTCCCCGAGGATCAGCTGCCCCTGCTGCTGCCCGACGTGGACAGCTACGAGCCCACCGACGACGGCGAATCCCCCCTGTCCAAGATGACCGACTGGGTGAACACCACCTGTCCCAAGTGCGGCGGCCCTGCCCGCCGGGAAACCGACACCATGCCCCAGTGGGCCGGCTCCAGCTGGTACTACCTGCGCTATATGGACCCCCACAACGACAAGGCCCTGGCCTCCAAGGAGGCCCTGAACTACTGGTCTCCCGTGGACTGGTACAACGGCGGCATGGAGCACACCACCCTCCACCTGCTCTACTCTCGGTTCTGGCACAAGTTCCTCTACGACATCGGGGTGGTGCCCACCAAGGAGCCCTACCAGAAGCGCACCAGCCACGGCATGATCCTGGGCGAGGGCGGCGAGAAGATGTCCAAGTCCCGGGGCAACGTGGTCAACCCCAACGACATTGTGGCCCAGTACGGCGCGGACACCCTGCGGCTGTATATCATGTTCATCGGCGACTTCGAGCAGGCCGCTGTGTGGTCGGACAACGCCGTGAAGGGCTGTAAGCGGTTCCTGGACAAGGTGTGGAACCTGGCCGAGAGCTGCAAGGATGACGAGAACCAGTCCCAGGCCAACGCCGCCTCCCTCCACAAGTGCATCAAGAAGGTGGCGGACGACATCGAGGGCATGAAGTTCAACACCGCCATTGCCGCCATGATGAGCCTGGTCAACGAGTTTGGCCAGAACGGCTGCACCAAGGGGGATATGAAGGCCCTCATCACCATGCTTTCCCCCTTCGCCCCCCACATTGCCGAGGAGCTGTGGGAGATGCTGGGTTACAACGCTCAGCTGGGCTTTGTCTGCCAGCAGCCCTGGCCCGAGTACGACGAGAGCAAGACCGTGGCCAGCGTCATCAACCTGGTGGTGCAGGTCAACGGCAAGGTGCGCGCCAACATCCAGGTGCCTGCCGATGCCGACAACGACGCCATCGTGGCTGCCGCCCAGGCCGACGAGAAGGTACAGAAGTTCACCCAGGGCATGAACCTGGTGAAGTCCATTGTAGTACCTGGCCGCCTGGTCAACCTCATTGTCAAGCCCTAATCGAGGTCAAAAGAAAAGCTGGAACAGAGCAATCTGTTCCAGCTTTTTTCATGCTAGTTTGTGGGCTTAGTTGCTTTTGCGCTTGGCCAGGAGAGCCAGAACGCCGGACCCCGCCAGCACAAGGACGGACATCCACAGCAGGACAGAGGCTGCATCTCCGGTGGGAGGCACGTCCGTGGAGGGGGCGGTGGTACCGGGAGCCTGAGAGGCATCCGGGGCCCCGGTGGTCTGGGGCGCTGTGGTGGCCTCCGGCGCAGTGGTGGGCTGGGTGGAAGGCTCCGTGGAAGGCGCCACAGGCTCGGTGGGCTTCACATAGTTGGGGTCCTCCGCGCCGCACACGGAGCACACGCCGTTCTCAAAGTTGTGGCCCTTGGCGGGAATTTCCTTCTGAGCCACGAGAATTTCGCCGCACACAGAGCACTTGGTGCCGTCGGTGAGGCCGGTTTCCGTGCAGGTGGCTGCCTTGCCGGGAATGGTGACATCGGTGTGGCCCTTGGCGGGAATTTCCTTCTGAGCCACGAGAATTTCACCGCACACAGAGCACTTGGTGCCGTCGGTGAGGCCGGTTTCCGTGCAGGTGGCCGCCTTGCCGGGGATGGTTACTTCAGTGTGGCCCTTGGCGGGGATGGTCTTGCCTTTCTCTACCTCGGTCTTACACTCGGTACACACCAGATCGCCGGTGTAGCCCTCCTGGGTGCAGGTGGCATCTTTCTTGCCCACCAGCTGGGTGGAGTGAGGCAGCTTGGCAATGGTCTTGCCTTTCTCTACCACGGTCTTACACTCGGTACACACCAGATCGCCGGTATAGCCCTCCTGGGTGCAGGTGGCATCTTTCTCGTTCTGCAGCTGGGTCTTGTGTTGGGCCAGGGGCAGCTCGGTCTTTTCCTTGCTGATCTCGGTCTTGGCCTCAGCGTCGGAGAAGTACTTGTCGCACTCCTGGCAGTACCAGTAGTCAATGTTGCCCTTGACGGTACAGGTGGAGTCTTTTTTGGGCACAGCGGTGAGGTTGTGAATGTGCTTGGGGAACTCATCAGGGTCTTTCAAGGGGAGTTTGTTTTGCTGGGCGTACGCAGCAGCATCGCTGCCGTCGGGAGCGTATACTGTAACGGATTTGTCGTAGAACAACCCACCCTTGGCAGGTACAGCCACCTTGTCGGAAATGAGAACGTGCTTGAGGTTGGCGTTATACTTGAACACACATTCGGCAAAAGAGGTGACGGTATTGGGCACCTGGAAGGCAATGTCTGTCTTCCCGGCGGGATAGACCAACAGCTGCGTCTGATCACTGTTATAGAGTACGCCGTCCACAGAGGTGTAGTAGGGGTTGGCATCATCCACCTGGAACTGCTTCAGGCTGGTATAGTACTGGAAAGCGTAGTCGATGTTGTAGATGTTTTTCAAGTTGGCAGGGAAGGAGATGCTTTCAATGGTGCCGGCCTTGGCCAAGTTGGTCATATCATCGTCCAGAGCGGTGATGGGTAAGCTCCGGAAGGTGGCAGGAATGTCCATGGTGGTGTCATTGCCCAGATAGTTACGGACTGCTACGCCATAGAAGTAGGTAAAGACGTACTCACCTTCTGTCACCTGGATGCTGTCGCAGTAATAGGGGTAATGATCCCCATCCGAATCAGGGTTTTCTACAATACTGCCCCAAGTGGAGTCCACCAGGATCCAGCCCTTATCCTCGGCATAGGCCATGTTCCAAGCATGATCGCCGGCGGAGGAACCACCGTTGACCATCACACAGGGGATCTCCAGATAGGAGAGCATGGCCTTGGTCAGGTTGGAGTAGGCTTGGCAAATGCCGATTTTGTTGATGAAGGCGTCGTAGGCATCCTGAGACACTCCGTCTTTGTATCCGTACGCAATGTTTGCCTTGAGCCAGGATTTGACAGCTACGATTTTTCCGTAATCATCCGTTGTACCCGCGGTGATTTCTTCGGCCTTAGCACCGATTTCTTGAAATTGCGGCTCTGTGATAACAATGTCTGTGTGTCCGAGGAAGGTGTCAGGGTTGATCTTTTCCAGCATATCCCCTAACTCAACATTGGCGGCTTTGGCATCAGTTTGTGAATAAGCTCTGCTTTGGCTATCGGCACTGCTCACACCTGGTACCCACAGAGAGAGGGTGAGCGCCCCCACAAGGGAAAGCGCAATCATGGATAATGTCCTTCGTTTCATGTGTGTCTCCATTCCTTTCCATAATAGTGGCACTATTATATCATAGGCAGATGGTGAGATACAATGGGGAATGAGGAAATTTCACCAAAAAAACCGAGAACGCATGGGAATTTTCTGGTTGTGGGAGGAAAGAAACCGGATGAAGGTCTGACGGAGGTTTTTGAGGGGAAAACATACCAAAACAGACCACTTTTATAAAATAAGAAATAGTAGTTGACAAGCGGAGAGATTTTTCATATAATACCACTGTTAAAGCCATATCGAATGGCCCTTAAAGCATCCTGGATCAAGCCGGATGCCTCGGAGGGAGGGAAATATAGATGTCCGAAATTCATGTCCGCGAGGGCGAGTCTCTGGAGAACGCTCTGAAGCGTTTCAAGCGCAGCTGCGCCAAGTCCGGCGTGCTGGCTGAGGTGCGTAAGCGCGAGTTCTATGACAGCCCCAGCGTCAAGCGCCGCAAGAAGAGCGAGGCCGCTCGTAAGAACCGCAAGAAGTTCTATTGATGAGCTAAAAGACCGTTGCAGGAATGTCTGCAACGGTCTTTTCCTATTTGGATAAGATTTGTTCCAAACATCCCTCCACCTCTGGCCCTGGCAGCAGCACCGCCCCCAGGTGCATCTCCCGGGCCAGCTGGACCTTGGCGTGTACCGACTGGGGGGTGTCATAGAGAACGAAGTGGGCCTGTCCCCCGGCGGCCATGTAGGTGTAGTAGTGCTCACACATCCCCCGATCGTAGAACACCGCCGGCTCCAGCCGCCGCATCTGTCCCTCCAGGTGCTGCTGGGAGATGGGGGTGCCCCGGTGCTGGGCGGGGAGGGGGAAGTCCTCCCGGACCCACTCCACCGCCAGGGTGGTGCGGGGGGCTGCGTATCGCTCCACTGCCTCCTGGAGCCTGCGGCGCAGGGTGCCGGAGGTCACCACCGAGGACACCAGCACCCGCCCGCCTGGGGCGAAAGAGGCGAAGGGGGCGGGCACATCCAGACTCCAGCCCTGGGCCTGACAGTTCCGGTCCAAGATGTGGACCAGGCGGGAGAAACTGCCCGCCGGGGGCCCTTCAAAGTCGCAGACGATGCCGGAGTACCCCCGGTGGCGGCATTCCCACAGGATCTGACGGCAGCAGGGGATGGGGTCACCGCTGCCATCCCAGTCACGGGCCTCCAGCAGCATCACCCCGCCCCGCAGCTGGGGGGGCAGGCGAACACCCATCAATTTTGGCCCAGGGCCGATGCGGTAGGCCATGTGGGCGGCGGTGGCCTGGGGATGGGAGAGGTTGGCGGACGGATGCGCCGCCAGAAGCACTTGGGTCATGGTAGGTTCCCCCTTGTGAGTGAAGTGGTTTTGTGATAATATACCCTATTGGAATTTTATGCTCCACTTGAGCAGAATAGAAGGTGAGCTATGCCGTTATTTCGAGCAAGCCTGAAGGCTGACAACATCTATGCGCTGACCGGCCAGGCCCTGGAGGACCGGGGCATTCGGCTGCTGCTGGCCGATTTGGATAACACCCTGGTGCCCTACGGCGTGCCCCTGCCCGACGAGAAGCTCAAGAGGTGGCGGGACGATTTGGCCGCCCACGGGGTCACCCTCTTTGTGCTGTCCAACAACCGCCATGAGCCACGCCCCCGCACCTTTGCCCAGGGGCTGGAGGTGCCCTACATTGGCCATGCGGGAAAGCCTAAGACCCCCTCTTTTTTCAAAGCCATGGAGCAGATGGGGGTGACGCCTCGGGAGACCGCCATTGTGGGGGATCAGGTGTTCACCGACGTGCTGGGGGGCAACCGGGCGGGAGTGACCACCATTCTGGTCAAGCCCATCCGTCTGGCGGGCAACCCGGGCCGCTATCTGCGCTACGCCATTGAGGTGCCCTTTCGGCTGCTGTCTCCAGGAGGTGAAAGACGATGAGTGCAAAATTCGGACCTGCGGGCAATGCCATGAGCTTCCCCTACAAGTCCTCGGTGGATGCGCCCCGGTGGCTGCAAGAGCTGGGGCTGGACTGCTATGAATATCAGTGCGGGAAAGGGGTGCGGGTGAAGGAGGACACCGCCGTGGCCCTGGGGCGGCAAGCCCAGGCACACGGCATTGCGCTCTCCCTCCACGCCCCCTATTTCATCAATCTGGCCAACCCGGACCCCGAGTCCCAGGAGAAAACCGTGGGCTATATCACATCCGCCTGTGGAGTGGCCGACCAGATGGGAGCCACCCGGGTGGTGATCCACTCCGGGGCACTGATGAAGCGCACCCGGGAGGAGGCCATGGCCATCGCCTTGCCCTTTTTGAAGGACATCGTGGCGGTGTGTCAGGACCAGGGGTTCGGACACATCGCCCTGTGTCCCGAGACCATGGGGAAGATCAACCAGCTGGGAGATCTGGACGAGGTGCTGCGGCTGTGCCAGGTCCATGAGAGTCTCATCCCCTGCGTGGACTTCGGCCACCTGTACGCCCGCTCTCTGGGGGCGGATCAGGGGGCGGAGGCGGTGGAGCGGATGCTCTCCCGCATGGAGTCGGAGCTGGGGGCGGACCGGGCCAGCCGGTTTCACAGCCACTTCTCCCACATCGAGTTCACCCCCAACGGGGGAGAGAAGTGCCACCGCACCTTTGACGACGACGGGGGCTACGGCCCCGACTGGGAGCCGCTGGCCCAGGCCGTTGCCCGACGGGGGTGGAGCCCCACCTTCATCTGCGAGAGCGCGGGCACCCAGGCCGAGGACGCGGTGACCATGAAACGGATTTACCAGAGTTATCTCTGAATCAATGGGCCTGTTGCAAAATTATGGTTTTGCAACAGACCCGTTGGTTGGGTCAATCCCTCCGTCACGGCTTGCGCCGTGCCACCTCCCTTTACACAAGGGAGGCTTTTGGCCTGGAGCGTGCTCCGATGTTGTTCTATCAGGAGAAATTCTGCCTATAAGTTCGCTGAAAT
>DVKO01000130.1 GCA_018715985.1 Candidatus Enterenecus avicola | reverse complement strand
GGGGGTCAAGAAACTGGAGGAGTACAACGCCATTGCCGCCCAGCGGGAGGATTTGAAGAAGATGCCGACAGTGGTGGTGGTCATTGACGAGTTGGCGGACCTGATGCTGGTGGCCGCCAAGGAGGTGGAGGAGTCCATCTGCCGGGTGGCCCAGATGGGACGTGCCTCGGGAATGCACCTGGTCATCGCCACCCAGCGGCCCTCTGCCGACGTCATCACCGGCCTGATGAAGGCCAACATTCCCAGCCGCATCGCCTTTGCGGTGGCCTCCAGCTTGGAGTCCCGCATCATTCTGGACACCACCGGTGCGGAGAAGCTGGTGGGCAAGGGCGATATGCTCTATGCGCCCCTGGGCCAGGGCAAGCCCCAGCGTGTCCAGGGCTGCTTCATCTCCGAGGAGGAGGTGGCCCGGGTGGTGGACTTCATCAAGCAGAGCGGCAGCGCCCGCTACGACGAGGCGGTGATGCACGAGATCGAAAAGCACGCCGAGGAGAAGGAGAAAGGCGCCAAGGGTGTGGGCGGGTCCGATCCCAACCAGGGTGGGGACTACGACGAGCTGCTCCCCGCCGCCATCGATGTGGTGCTGGAGGTGGGGCAGGCCTCGGTGTCCATGCTCCAGCGGCGGCTTAAGCTGGGCTATGGCCGGGCTGCCCGCCTGGTGGACCAGATGGAGGAGAAGGGCGTGGTGGGCCCCTTTGAGGGCTCCAAGCCCCGCCAGCTGCTCATCACCAAGGAGCAGTGGCAGGAGATGCAGTACCGCCAGAACATGGTGGACACCGCCCCGGAGCCCTCTGAACCGGTGCCAGAGGAGCTCCCTTATGAGGGGGACGCCGTGGAGCAGAGCCGGGATCTACCGCCGTTTTAATAAAAAATCAGGACAGAACGTCAAGTTCTGTCCTGATTTTTTATTGGAACCAGTTGCTCTCCCGGCTATCCACCACGTCCAAGGCGGCGCTGAGCATCTGGGCGGCCTCTCCCCGGGTGAGGGTATTGGAGAGGGTGGCACCGGGCGCCACCACGTCCAGGGCTTCCAGATTGGCCACCGACTGGGTGGCCCAGGCGGGGATCTCCTGGCTCACCGAGGTGGTGTGCACCGGGATGTCGGTGGTGCACAGAAGCTGCTCCAGCATCACCGCGGCCTCCAGCTGGGTGATGGGGTCAGAGGGGGAGAATACCACCTGACCTGCCTGGTTTTGCTGGCCCAGCGCCGCCCCCTGCATCACCGCGGCGGAGACATACCCCTTGGCCCAGGAGGCGATGGACGCATCGTCATAAAATCCGGTCACCGACACATCCCTCAGCGGCTGGGTCTGAGTCACTGCCATGGCCAGAACCAGGAACTCCTCCCGGGTGAAGGGCTGATCCGGGTCGAAATAGGCCACGCCCGCCATTTGGCGACCCACGTAGATCCCCTCCTCAGCCAGGCGCATGGCGGCGTAGTGGGCTGGGTTCCCCTCCAGGTCTGCGTATGTCACCCCACAGGTGGGGGCGGAGATGGTCACCTCTACGGTGGCGGGCTCCGAGGTGTTGCCCATGCTGTCAATGGCCACGTAGGAGAAGGCATCCGAACCCTTCTTGTTTTCGTAGGGGGTGTACCAGAAGGAGGAGGTGTCTTTCTCGTCCAGGGTCACCTGCCCCCGGGCAGGGCTGTCCACCACCTGAAAGGTGAGCAGATCCCCCTCCGGGTCTACGGCGGAAAAGGTGCTGGAGATGGCAATGCCCTGATAGGTGGACAGGGTCAAATTCTGCGCCACAGGGGCGGCGTTGTCCTGGCTGGTGCTGACGGTGGTGACCACGGCGGCGGACACCGGCATAGTCAGAGCCCCCGCCAGCAGCAGGCACAAAAGGGGAAGTCGGTATTTCACAGGTGGGTGCCTCCTTGCTCTGAGTTGATAATTCTAGCATACACCCAACGGTGAAAATTATTCGATCAATTTCGGTCTTTGAGCCAGCTGGGCAGGGGGCGCATTTTGATGCCGGACACCATGCCCATGGCCACAAACAGGGTGAGGGTGGAGGAGCCGCCGTAGCTGAAGAAGGGGAGGGTCAGGCCGATGACCGGGGCCACATACAGGCACATCCCCACGTTGAGAATGGTCTGGATCATGAGCATGGCGGCGATGCCCATGGCGATGTAGGCGGACATATGGCTTTTGGCCTGCCGGGACACCCATACGCAGCGAAGAATGATGGCAAAGAGAAGCACCAGCACCGCGCAGCACCCCAGAAGGCCCAGCTCCTCGCCGCATACGGCGAAGATAAAGTCTGTGTGACGGGCGGGGAGGGTTTGGGAGAGGGCGGACTGGGTCTGCTTGCCGTTGAGGTAGCCCATACCGGTGATCTGGCCCGAGCCGATGGCCAACAGAGAGCGGCTCTGCTGCCAGCCCCGGCCCAGGGGGTCCAGGTCATGGTCAAAGACCACCCGGAAACGCATGATCCGGTAATCGGTCCAGAATTTGGTGTGGGGCAGTACAAAGTTCCATAAGATCACCACACCGGCCACCAGCGGGATGCCCACCCCCAGAAACCACCGCTTCTGGACGCCGCCTACCCATGCCATGATGACAAAGATGAACAGGTACACCAGCACCATGCCGTAGTCGCCGGAGAGCACGGCCAGCAGTCCCGCAAAGAGCATGGTCAGGCCCACATACTTCAATAGGGAGGTAAAGCGGGTGACGCCAAAGGAGCGCTGGTGATTGATGAGCCAGGCCAGCACACAGATGTAGGCCAGTTTGGCCATCTCACCAGGCTGGAAGCCCATGGGAAGGCCGGGGAGAAAGACCCAGCTGCGGTTGCCGGTTCCATCGTCCCGACCAAAGGGGAGAAGAAGCAGAATGACCACGATACCCAACAGAAGAAAGACCTTCCACCACTTTTCCAGGAGAAATTCCAGGTCTGCAAAGGTGACTACCACGTAGATGACCACGCCCAGGGCCAGGAACAGCGCCTGCTTGATGGGAAAGCTGTGGAGGGCCGGGTCGTACCGGGTGGCGCTGTACACCAGGGCAATGCCGAAGAGGTTGGCGCACACACAGAGAATGAGGAGCAGTACATCCCCTTTTTTGAAGAAATCCCGAAGGTTATCCATGAGAAACATGGGAACCCTCCTCTCATAAAATGGGAAAAAGCGCAATGATAAAGATTAGTATAGCACATCTGGCCGGGGTGTGCTATACTGTTCTGAAAGAGTTTACAAGTTGAGGTGAACGGCTATGCAAACAATCACCCACAGCCCGGACCAGACCAGGACGCTGGGCCGCAAATTGGCGCAGGCGCTCCAGGGCGGTACCGTGGTGGCATTCACCGGGGATCTGGGAGCGGGGAAAACCGCCTTTGTCTCCGGAATGGCAGAAGGGTTGGGCATTGAGGAGCGGGTGACCAGCCCCACCTTTACCATTGTCAATGAGTACGAGGGGGGACGACTGCCCCTGTTCCACTTTGATATGTACCGGCTGGGCAGCGCGGACGAACTGTTTCACATTGGCTGGGAGGACTACCTGGCCCGAAACGGCGTGTGCGCTGTGGAATGGAGCGAGAACGTGGAGGAGGCCCTGGACGGGGACACCATTCGGGTGGACATCTCCCGGGGCCAGGACGAGAATACCCGGATCATCACCATTGAGGGGGTAGAGCTATGAAGATTTTGGCGCTGGAGACCTCGGCCATCACTGCGTCGGTGGCAATCTGCGAGGATGAGAAACTGCTGGGCCAGTGCTTTCAAAACAGCGGCCTGACCCACTCGGTCACCTTGATGCCCATGGTGACCCAGCTGTTGGACAACGTGGGATTGACCCTCCACGACATGGACATGGTGGCAGTGGCGGTGGGCCCCGGCTCCTTCACCGGTGTGCGCATTGGTGTGGCGGCAGCCAAGGGCCTGGCTTGGCCGGAGGGGAAGCCCTGCGCCCCCTGCTCCACCCTGGAGTCTATGGCGTGGCAGTGCGCCCACATGGAGGGGGAGATCTGCGCGGTGATGGACGCCCGGCGCAGCCAGGTCTATGCCGCCCGCTTCCTGGCCCATGACGGGACACTGACCCGGCTGAGTGAGGATGCCGCCATTGGCCTGGACCAGTTGGCGGAGGAACTTGAAAAATCAGACAATCCGAAATTTCTCGTTGGAGATGGCGCAGCTTTGTGTTATAATTTCCTGAGAGAGCGGGAAATATCCGTCCAGGTCATGCCGCCCCATCTGGTCTATCAGACGGCCTGGGGCGTTGCCCGGGCCGGACTGGAGTTGGCCCGCAACGATCAGCTGGTCTCCGGGGCCGCCCTGGCCCCCCAGTACCACCGCCTGAGCCAGGCGGAACGGGAACGTCTGGCCCAGGGAAAATCCTTGACGAAATGACCCACCAAAGAAAAGAGGTTTATGATTATGGAAAAAGTACACATTTTGGACCATCCCCTCCTTCAGCACAAGCTGTCCATCCTCCGGGACAAGAACACCGGTGTGAAGGACTTCCGCAGCATCGTCTCCGAGATTGCCGGCCTGATGTGCTATGAGGCCACCCGTGACCTGCCCCTGGAGGACGTGACCATTGAGACTCCTGTGGCCACCGGCACCTTTAAGATGCTCTCCGGTAAGAAGCTGGCTGTGGTGCCCATTCTCCGGGCCGGTCTGGGCATGGTGGACGGCATTCTGAACCTGATTCCCTCCGCCAAGGTGGGCCACATCGGCCTGTATCGTGACCCTGAGACCCTGGCTCCTGTGGAGTATTACTGCAAGATGCCCAGCGACATTGCCGAGCGGGACGTCATTGTCCTGGACCCCATGCTGGCCACCGGCGGCTCCGCCGCCGCTGCTATCACCTTCCTCAAGGGCTATGGCTGCAAGCACATCAAGCTGATGAATGTACTGGCCGCCCCTGAGGGGATTGCCTGCATCCAGAAGGAGCACCCCGATGTGGACATCTATGTGGCGGGGCTGGATGAGAAGCTCAACGACCACGGCTACATTGTGCCCGGTCTGGGCGATGCCGGTGACCGCATCTTTGGCACAAAGTGAGAAATCAAAAAAACTCGGGTCTGCCTGTCAGACCCGAGTTTTTTATGGTGCGGAGAAAAGAAAAGGGACACAACCGAAGTTGTGTCCCTTTGGTGCGCGAGGCGGGAGTCGAACCCGCACGCCCTTGCGAGCACTGGCACCTGAAGCCAGCGAGTCTACCAATTCCACCACTCGCGCAAGCGGTGTGTCGCCCGTAGCGACAAGAGATATATTACCACGGGAATACCCGTTTGTCAACAGAAATTCTCGAAAAATGTTGATTTTTTTGTGTTGACAAAATGGGTGGTGTGCGCTATAATAAACAGGCTTGAGATATGCGGATGTGCTGGAACTGGTAGACTGGCTAGCTTGAGGTGCTAGTGGCCCATGGCCGTACGGGTTCGAGTCCCGTCATCCGCACCAGAACAAAAGCACCTGCGAGAGCAGGTGCTTTTGTTCTGGCGGCCGCAGCGGATCCCTGAGCTCGGAGTAAAGCCGGTTTCTCCGTGATACGTCCTGTATTCCCCCAGAGAAAAAATGGGGAAAGGGTATTGACAACTGGGTGCTTCCGTGGTAATATTACTTTCGCTGCTGAGGCAGTCAACCACTTGCGCGAGTGGTGGAATTGGTAGACTCGCTGGCTTCAGGTGCCAGTGCTCGCAAGGGCGTGCGGGTTCGACTCCCGCCTCGCGCACCAAAGGGACACAACTTCGGTTGTGTCCCTTTTCTTTTGGTGAATACTTCCTAATTGTGGAATATTTGCCGGGCCACTCCTGTTCAAAAGGGAAGAAATGGGGCAAATGTCTTGCAAATGGGGAAGAAAAGGAGTAAAATGGCCCCAGATTTGCGAGAGCGGATCGTGTACATTCCCTTGGATAGATGCAGCGAAAGGAGGAGACTAAGATGGCGAGAGTAACAGCGGCTCAGAAGAAGGCTGTGACCGAGCCCAAGGTTGAGGCCTCTTTGGAGAAAAAGGTTGTGGAGCAGCCCGTGAAGAAGACCACCCGTGCCACCACCAAGAAGGTGGAGCTGGCCTATGTCCAGTTTGCCGGCAAGGAGTGGGATATGGCTGAGATCGTGAACAAGGCCAAGGAAGCTTACCTGGCCCAGGGCAACAAGGCCACTGCCATGAAGAAGTTCTGCGTGTATGTCAAGCCCGAAGAGGGCGTGGCCTACTATGTGGTCAACGACACCGAGACCGGCAGCGTAGAGCTCTGAGATTGAGGCACAGACAAGCGTCTAAAAACAAGGAGGTCAAGGACCGATGGGTCCTCGACCTCCTTATTTTTTTAGGGTGTCCGTTGGCTGACCGGTCAAGAGACCAGCGGCATGATGTAGTTGTCCCAGAGGGCGGAGATGGGCATGACTAAGATCATGGCGGCAATCATGGCCTCGTTGGTCAAGGGGTAGATGGCGGTGGCGGCATAAAACAGCAACAGGAAGATGATGCACTGTGGAATGGCCACCAGTGACACCACTGCGCCTAAGGTGCAGCCGAAAATGGCAGCGGTGAACAGATCCAAGATGGACTTGGAGATCAGAATGGTGTGGTCTCCGGTCATACCGGAGACGATGGAGCCGTAAATCCCGGTGCCGCCACCGCAACGGATAGTGAGTTGAGGATTACACCGATTGGCATAGATATTTCTCTCCTTCTTCTCTCACGCTTGAAACAAAAGATTTTCCAATCAACAACCAATTATTATACCACTTATAAGGCTCTGTGTATATGCTTTCGATGGTTTCAACGGATCGAACCATTCGCTCCAACCACACCCGATAAAGAAATGGTGATTACCGCTGGAGAGAGGGAAGAAGGGGATACCGGGTGAGAAACTCGGGAAAAGAGGTGGGAGATGGTTGCAGGGCATGGGAGGACATAGTAGAATAAGAGAGAAACATTTTGCAGGTGGAATGGGCCTGGAGGATGGGAACGGGCCGACGGAGGCCGGCATGAGAGGAGAGAATGGAAAACATGGAGGAGCTACTGATCTGTGTAAATCCGCTGGATGAGGAAGTGGGGACGGCGGGGAAAGAGGAGTGCCACAGGAAGGGGCTTTTGCATCGGGCCTTCTCGGTCTTTTTGTATGACGGAGAGCGGGTGCTTCTCCAGCGCCGGGCCCTGAACAAATACCATTCGGGGGGACTGTGGGCCAACGCCTGCTGTTCCCATCCCCGGGCAGGGGAGGCGCTGGATGAGGCTGTGCAGCGTAGGCTGCTGGAGGAGTTGGGGGTGTCCTGTCCCTGTCGGGAGGTGGGCAGCTTTGTATACCGCCATACCTTTTCCCCAGAGCTATTTGAATATGAGTATGACCACGTATTTGTAGGGGCCTACTCGGGACAGGTGATGCCCGATCCCCAGGAGATCATGGACACCAGGTGGTACACAAAAGCGGAGATCCTCGCTCTGCTGACCCAGGACCCAGACCGCTTTGCCCCCTGGTTTATCACCGCCCTCCCCATGGCATTGCGGGAAATGAAAGCATAAATATCAGCCGCGGCCCAGATCACACGCATCTGTGCCGCGGCTGATTGCCTTATTTCACGAATTTTTTCAGCATTCCCAGCTTGGAGGGGGTGTAGGGGTGGTAGCGCAGGGGCACGTCCAGGTGCTGGCTGCCCACCAATACACTTTTGTAGTGGGTGAAGGTGTCGAAGCTGGCTTTGCCGTGATAGGAGCCCATGCCGCTGTTGCCCACTCCGCCGAAGGGCATATAGGGGGTAGCCAGGTGGAGGATGGTGTCGTTGAAGCAGCCGCCGCCAAAGGAGAGACGGGTGGTGATGGTGTGCTGCATCTCCTTGCTGCGGGAAAACAGGTACAGGGCCAGGGGCTTCTCCCGGCTGGAGACAAAGTCCACCACCTCCTGGGGGGTGGAGTAGGTGAGAATGGGGAGGACGGGGCCGAAAATCTCCTCCTGCATCACGCCCGATTGAGGGTCCACATGGTCCAGCAAGGTGGGGGCGATCTTTCCGTCCCGGGCCTGTCCGCCGCAGAGAAGAGTCTGGCCTTCCAACAGGCCGAGAATGCGGTGGTAGTGCTTGTGGTTGATGATCTTCCCATACTCCGGGTTGGAGAGAGGATCGGGGCCCAGAGCGGCCTCCAGAGCCTGTTTCAGATGCTGAACCAGCGGATCTTTCACCTGCTCCTGTACCAATAGATAGTCGGGGGCCACGCAGGTCTGCCCGGCGTTGAGAAACTTACCGAACACAATGCGCTTGGCGGCCAGCGCCAGATCGGCGGTGGCGTCCACAATGCAGGGGCTCTTGCCGCCCAATTCCAGGGTGACGGGGATCAGGTTCTGGGCGGCCCGGCGCATCACCTCTTTGCCCACGGTGACACCTCCGGTGAAGAAGATGTAGTCCACCCGCTGATCCAGCAGAGCGGTGTTCTCTGCACGACCGCCCTCCACCACGGAGACATATTGGGGGTCAAAGGTGGAGGAAATCAGCGAGGCCAGCACCTTGGAGGTGGCAGGGGCATAGGCGGAGGGCTTGAGAATGACGCAGTTGCCTGCGGCGATGGCCCCCAGCACCGGGGTCATGGAGAGCATGAAGGGGTAGTTCCAGGGGGACATCACCAGCACCACCCCGTAGGGCTGAGGATAGCGGCGGCTTTTGGCGGGGAAGAGGGTCATGGGGGTGTGCACCCGGCGGGGCTTGGCCCAGCGGCGCAGATGGGAGCGGAGATAGGACAGCTCCTCCAGCACCTGCCCGATCTCGCAGAAGTAGCTCTCATAGGGGTGTTTGCCCAAATCAGACTGGAGGGCGGCTTCAATGTCCGGCTGCATCCGGCAGATGTTGCGGCGCAGCCGATCCAAAGCGTCCAGACGGGCGGAGACCGGCAGGGTGGCGCCGGTACGGAAGTGGGAGTGTTGGTTGAAAACCAGAGTGGAAATATCCATGGGGTCAATCACTCCTTTTAAGATTGAGGGAAGTGGATGGATGCAGGGGGAAGAGCAGCGCAGGTGTCTATGGCCAGGTCCAGGTTTTCCTCCATGTGCTCCACCTCCCGACTGAAGGCGGAGCAGACGGCAATTTCGTCCGCCTGGCTCAGGGACTGATGTTCCGCCCATTGCACCAAAAACAGGTGGTAGAGCAAAATGACGCTGCACGAGACAAAGGCGGCTCGTCCATAGAGTTGGTCGTCGTTGACCGTTTTATGCCAGTGACGGAAGATCAGATAGGAGGCCAGGTTGGTCAGGTGCCGCTGCCACTGGGGGACTTGAAACTCAAACTGACGGCACAACCCCTGGTACTCCTCCCCGGTCAGACCATCCAGCACCTGGAGACAATGGTCCAGGCTCTGGGGCCAGGAGGGGCGCAAGGGCTCCAGAGAGGAAAAAAATCGGCACAGGCTTTGGGCAAAGGCTTTGCCTTGGCCGGTGGGGGAGAGGGGACGTAGAGAAAGATTTCCCTCCTCCAAGGCGGAAAAATCCTGCCGGTCCACGGCTTTTTGCAGCTCGTAGGCCAAATCCAACATCCCCTGCATACGCTCCCAGACAGTATAGCCGTCCTGGGTCATTCCGTCCAGTACTTTTTTTCTGGAAATCTCCAGGCCTGTCAGCAGCTGAGGTGGAATATCAGGGAAGGGCGGGTCCGGCTGGCCGTTGTTTTCCTCGACAATCTGGAAGGTGGGACTTTCCAACAGCAGCCGGGCGGCTTCGGGGCAGGAGAGCGCCAGAGAGGACTCGGTGAGGCAGCCAAACTCCTCAATAAATCGGGGATAAGCGGCGCAGTGGCCGCACAGATGGGCCTTCCCCCACTCCTTCTGGATGGCGCACAGGCCATCCTCTGTGAGCATGGTGCATCGTCCGTGTTTATCCAGGCGAAAACAGGTGTCCCCGTCCTGATCTGTGGTGAGGCTGGCTTTGAGCCGGGCGGAGAGAGAAACGGGAGCTACCCGGTAGTCAGCGATGGTCTTCTCGTCCAGGACGATGTCCCAGTCCTGGCAGCAGGTATCTGGACAAGATCCGCCCAGGCATCGGAAGTGGGAATAATACGCAGGTTGACGATGGATCACGGTGATCCCTCCTTTGGGTGACAGTATAGCCAAAAGAGCGGGGAAAAGCAAGGACCCGGCTCAGGGGGATGTCCCTGTGCCGGGTCCTGATGCTGTGGAACATCAGTCGTCCCACTCAGACTCATACTTTAGAACTTGTCCGTTGGTAGCTTGAATCTCGTAATCGTACTCCATCCCGTTGTAGTGGAAGGAGATCTCGTAACAGGCCACGCCATCGTCGTGGTCCAGCTCATTTTCCAGCCGAGAGACCTGAGAGGCGTCCACTCCGGCGTGCTTGCAAGCGGCCTGGAGGGCGGCGTCATAGCCGATATAGGACCCGGTGGAAGTGCCTTGGTTCTGATTCTGGTTTTGGTTGGTGGTGCTGTTGGATGCAGAGCGGTGGGCATAGTGGTCGCAGGTGTCCTGCTCGAATTTTACCACGTCGCCCGTGGTGGCGTTGATCTCGTAGTCGTACTCCACTCCAGCAGAGCAGAACTCAATCTCATAGTAGGTCACGCCGTCGTCCTCGTCCAGCTTCACGGTGAGGGACTGGGCGGCACTCTGGTCCACCTTGGCGTGGGTCAGAGCGGCGGTGGTGGCGGCGGACTCGCCGATGAAGGCGGTGGTGCCCTGGGTGCCGTTGTTACCGGAACTGGTGTGCCAGGTGTGGTCGCAGGGCTCCTGCTCATTCTTCACCACGCTGCCGTCTGTGGCGTTGATTTTGTACTCGTACTCGGTGCCGCCGCTGCAAAAGTCCAGCTCGTACACCATGCCCTTGGGGGACCAGCCAAACTCGGTGCTCAGTCCCTGCACATCGCTGGTGGCGATGCCGGCGTGGTCGCAGGCGGCCTGCAAGGCGGCGTCCTGGCCGATGTAGGCCTGATCGCTGGTGGAACCGGTCTGAGATACCCCGGTGGTGGTCAGATTGCGGGAGGAGGCGATGAGGGAAATTTCGCTCATGGACAGGGGGGCCAGGGAGTCAAAGGTGAGGGTGCTGTCCTGGGCGATGACTTCCTGGATAAGGCTGGCCTTTCCGGCGGAAATGTTGTACTGCTGGGCCAACTGGGCCAGTTCGTCGCTGACGGTGACATTTTGGGTGAGAATGGCGCCGGACTGGAAGGCGCCGGAGATGGTGGCGGTCAGCTCGCTTTGCAGCTGTGTGGCTTTTGCGGCATCCGAATTTTCCACAGACACCAAAATGGCATTCTCCAGTTCGTCCAGGTATCCCTTTTGCAGACAGGCGCCGATGAGGGCGTTGACGGCGGTCTCCAGGTTGGTGCCCTCCAATTCCATGCCACCCATGACCTCTTTGGCGTCATCGTTGAGGGGGATGGCCTCCAGCACGGTCTCCTTGGCGTCAATGGACAGGGAGATGCTGGGATTGATGTCCAGGGTCACCACGGAGTCGGTGGCGCTGGCTTGTTGGAAGCGGGAGACACCGAAAATGCTGCCTGCCACGATGGCCAGGGCGGCAACGGCGGACAGGGGGGCCAGCCAGCGGTGTTTCTTTTGGTTGGTCATAGCAATCACAGTTCCTTTCTGTTCCTCGCAGGCGGAAAGGATGGCATCCAGCTGATCGGGGACGGCATGGTGCGCTGCCTTTTTGATGCGCTGGTGAATCTCTTCGTGGGTCATCTCAGTCTGCCTCCTTCCATGCGGTGTTGAGTTTTTTGATGGAGCGATGGTATTTGGAAAGAACTGTGGGCAATGGCAGGGACAACAGCTGGGCGATCTCCCGGTGCTTGAGTCCGGTGAGTGCGTGGAGGGTGACGATCTGCCGCTCCTGGTCGTCCAGCAGGGAGAGCAGGGAGTCCAAAGTGAGCAGATCCTCCTGATCCACCATGGGATTGTGGGAGAGAGCGGTCAAGTGAGCATCCTCCAGAGGTAGGGCCCGGCTCTGTTCCCGCAGCTTGGACAGGGCCAGGTTGCGGGTAATGGTCATGATCCAGGCCATGGGCTTTCCCTGAGAGCGGTAGGACCCAGCGCTGTGATAAAATTGCAGAAATGCGTCCTGGGTAATGTCCTCTGCATGGTCCACGTCTTTCAAAACGGACAGGGCAAAACCGTACACGGCGGCTTTGGTGGACTCATAGAGACTGGCCAAGGCCTCTTTGTCCCCTTGGGCCATCCGATGGATGAGAGCATCCAGCTGATGAGAACTGTGCCCTGAGCGCTCGACGGGCACGACCATCGTGAATAAGATCATGGTTTCACCTCTGTTCATTTATATAACGTGGGAGAGGACAGAAATATTGCAGACCCCTCAAAAATTTTCCTCAATAATTTTTTCCGCCACCTTAATGCCGTCTACGGCGGCGGAGGTGATGCCTCCGGCATATCCGGCTCCCTCGCCGCAGGGATAGATACCCCGAACGGAGACGGACTGGTAATCCTCACCCCGCACGATGCGTACGGGAGAGGAGGAGCGGGTCTCCACTCCGGTGAGCACGGCGTCTGGAGCGGCAAAGCCTTTGAGTTTTCGGTCAAAGACGGGGAGAGCCTGACGAAGGGTGTCCAGCACATCGTCGGGCAGCACCCCGTCCAGGCTGCCCCACACCACCCCGGGCCGGTAAGAGGGTAGGATGGAGCCAGGCCCGTGGGAGGGCTTACCGGCCAGAAAATCACCCACGGTCTGGGCTGGGGCCATGGGGTTGCCGCCGCCGCAGGTCCAGGCGGCCTGTTCCCACCGCTCTTGGAACCAGACACCGGCCAGAGGGTCGTCCCCAGGGAAATCTTCCGGGCCTACGCCCACCAGGAAACCGCCATTGATGTTTTCCTGGTCCCTGGCCCGCAGGGACATCCCGTTGGTGACCACCTGACCGTCCTGGCTGGCGGAGGCCACCACCTGCCCGCCTGGGCAGACGCAGAAGGTGAAGGCGGAGCGGCCATTGGGCAGATGACAGGAGAGCTTGTAGTCGGCGGCGGGCAGCTTGTCCCAGCTGGGGCCGAATTGGGCCCGACTCACCGCCTCTTGTTTGTGCTCGATGCGCACGCCGATGGCGAAATTCTTCTGCTCCATGGCCAGTCCGCTGCTGTGAAGCATGGAGAAGGTGTCCCGGGCGGAGTGACCGGGGGCCAGCACCAACGTGTCGCAGGGCAGAGAAACGGTTTGGCCGTGGTGGGTGACTTCCACGGCGGCCAGCGCTCCCTCCCGGATGAGCAGTCCGGTGAGCTGATGCCCGAAGCGTACCTGAGCGCCCAGGGAGAGCAGCTCTTCCCGCATGGATTTTACCACCTGGCGCAAAACGTCCGTGCCAATGTGGGGCTTGTGGGACCACTGGATGTCCTCCGGGGCTCCGTGCTCCACAAAGGTGCGAAAGACGTGGCGGATGCGGGGGTCGTTGATGCCGGTGGTGAGCTTGCCGTCGGAGAAGGTCCCCGCGCCTCCCTCACCGAACTGCACGTTGGAGCGGGGGTCCAGGCGGCCGGTGGCCCAGTAGGTCTCCACGGCCTGGGTGCGCTGGTCCACATCGTCGCCTCGCTCCAGCACGATGGGCTTTAGCCCCGCCCGGGCCAAGGTGAGGGCGGCAAACAGTCCGGCGGGGCCGGTGCCCACCACCACAGGGGGCAGGGAAGAGGTGCGGCCCAGGGGCGGAAGGGTATAGGGGGCTTCCTCCCAGACGGAGACCCCTTTGAGGTTGCGCTTCAACACCGCTTGTTGGTTGGGGACGGCCACTCGCACCGAGCAGACGTAGTGGACATCCTGCTTCTTGCGGGCGTCGATGGACTGGCGGGTGAGGACCACCTGGGACAGATCCTTCACGGATACCCCCAGGTGCTTGGCCAGCTTTTGATATAGGGTTTTCTGGTCTGCCTCCACGGGCAGACGGAGATTGGAGACGTGCAGCATATTATAACACCTTTGAACCGTTGATGACCAACTGGAATTTCAGAGAGAAGTACTCTGCGGCCTTGCGGCACAGGAGCATTCGGGAGAGGAAAATCTCAAAGTAGTCCATCACAGCGCAGATCTCCGTGTCGATGGTGATGGACAGGGTCAAGGTCTTGGCCTGGGTGTCCAGGGTCAGATCCGAATGCTCCACGGCGTAGTTGACCCGGTCATGAATGTCAAAGTTGATGGTGTCCCGGTTGCGCACGCGGCTGCGGCGCACATCGCTTTTGTCTGCCAGAATGAGGGCGGCAGCTACGGCGTTGACTGGGTAGGCGGTGTGCTCGTCGTGGTTTCCGATGGCGGTGATGACCACGGCCACGTCGTCGGGCTCCATACCCATTTTGTCCAAAATGCGGAAGGCCATGACGGCCCCGCTCTGGGCGTGATCCACCCGGTTGATGACGTTGCCAATGTCGTGCATGAATCCAGCGATTTTAGCCAGTTCGATGTGGCGCTCATCGTAGCCCAGATCGCGCAGCAGCTGAGCGGCGGTCATAGCGCACTTGGTGACGTGGGCGAAGGAGTGTTCGGTGTAGCCCAGGGCGATGAGAGAGGCGTCGGCCTGGGTGATATAGGTGCGAATTTCGGGGCTGTTGCGCACAGCTTCAAAGTCAATGTTCATTGGAAATCTCCCTTAAATCGTATGGGGTCGTCTGATAGACATAGTAGTTGAGCCAGTTGGTGTAGAGCAGTTGTCCGGCGGAGCGCCAGTTGACGATGGGGGCCTGGCTGGGATCGTCGTGGGGGAAGTAGTGGGCGGGAACGGCGATGTCCAGCCCTTTGTCCACATCCCGGAAGTATTCCCGGGCCAATGTGTCCTCGTCGTACTCCGGGTGGGCGAAGATAAAGAAACGGCGGTTGTCTGCACTCTTCACTCCAAATACCCCGGCTTCGTCGGACACGGCCAACAGCTCCAGCTCGGGAATGGCGGTTAAATCCTCCGGACACACCTCGGTGTATCGGGAATGGGGAGCATAGAATCGGTCGTCGAAGCCGCGGAACAGGGGAGACTGCTTGCGGATGATCTGGTGTTGGTAGATGCCGAACAGCTTGTGGGGAAGGGTGTGCTTTTGAATGTGGTAGTGGTAGTACAGCCCGGCCTGTGCGCCCCAACAGATGTGAAAGGTGGAGTGCACGTGGGTGCGGGTCCACTCCATGATCTGACACAACTCCTCCCAATAGTCCACCGCCTCAAAGTCCAAATTTTCCACAGGAGCGCCGGTGATAATCATGCCGTCGTAGTGGTTGCTGCGAATCTGGGCAAAGGTGGTATAAAAGGAGTCCAGATGGTGGCTGTCTGTATTTTGAGAGACGTGACTGCTGGTCTTGAGCAACTGCACATTGATCTGCAAAGGAGTGTTGGACAGCTTGCGCAGCAGCTGAGTCTCCGTCACAATCTTCGTAGGCATGAGATTGAGGATCAGGAGGTTCAGGGGTCGGATGTCTTGGTGGAGAGCACGGTGCTCGGTCATCACGAAGATATTCTCCCCCTCCAATACGCTGGTAGCAGGCAGAGAGTCGGGAATACGAATGGGCATAGGGATACCTCCGCTCTTACATTATATAGTAGAAATCGTAAAACTACGATACCACAGGAGAAGATGAAAAGCAAACGATAAAAAGATGAAAAAAGGTGTTGACAAATGCGGAAAGTGCTGGTATAGTATCTAAACGTGCCCCGGACGCCGCGGCTCAACACCGAATAACTTTGAAAAAAGATGAAAAAAGTGTTGACAAGGCGAAATCCGCGTGGTAGAATTAAAACCCGCTGATGAAGCGGTTTGTACCTTGTAAATTAAACAATGAGAAACACGAAAAGCACCAGAAGGACAGAGAGTCCTTCATGAAACTGGTAAAGACAGTGAAATGAAGGGTCTCATCAATTCTTATCTTTGAAGTTAAGAGATTAGCTTCAATAAAATTGATTTGAACGGCGGAAGCCGTTTAGATACCATTTTATTGAGAGTTTGATCCTGGCTCAGGATGAACGCTGG
>DVKO01000129.1 GCA_018715985.1 Candidatus Enterenecus avicola | reverse complement strand
CAGCTGGAGTGCTGCTCCGGCGACCTGGCCGACCTGAAGGTGAAGTCCTGCGACATCGAGGCCTGGTCCCCCCGTCAGCAGAAGTACTTTGAGGTGTGCTCCTGCTCCAACCTGGGCGACGCCCAGGCCCGCCGCCTGAAGATGCGGGTCAAGGGGGAGCACGGGATGTACCTGCCCCACACCCTGAACAACACCGTGGTGGCCCCGCCCCGGATGCTCATTGCCTTCCTGGAGAACAACCTCCAGGCCGACGGCTCCGTGGTCATCCCCGAGCCTCTGCGCCCCTACATGGGCGGCACCGCCGTGCTCACCCCCAAGCACTGATCGGCCAGAGGTGACACGCTATGAAAGGCTTTATTCGGGAATTTAAGACCTTTTTGAACCGGGGCAACGTGCTGGACCTGGCGGTGGGCGTCATCATCGGCGGCGCCTTCAAGTCCATCACCGACTCCCTGACCAACGACATTCTCATGCCCCTGCTGGGCCTGCTGGTGGACCGGGTGTCCTTTTCGGATCTGACCCTCACCGTGGGCTCTGCCACCATCGCCTACGGCAGCTTTGTGGAGGCGGTGCTCAACTTTGTCATCATGGCCTTTGCCGTGTTCTGCATCGTCAAGGCCTTCAACCGGCTGCACCGGAAGAAGGAGGAGACCCCTGCCCCCGCCCCCAAGCCCTCCCAGGAGGAGCTGCTGCTGACCGAGATCCGTGACCTGCTGAAGGAGGGCAAGTGATGGACCAGCAACCGGACAATCAGGGCTACACCCCCGCCTCCTTTGAAAAGCGGGTGGCGGCCTGGGTGGGCATCGGCTATATGCTCATGCTCATGGCCCTGGTCACCTACACCATCGCCACCGCCCGCACCCTCCCCGGCACCGCCCCCCTGTTGGTGGTGCCCGTGGGAATTGGCGTGCCCTTCATCGCCGTCCACCGCCAGCGCCAGGGTACCGCCCCCGGCGGCCTGGTGGGCACCATTCTCATCTGCCTGGTGTGCCTGGCGGCAGTGGTGCTGGGGCTTTGGCTGGGCGTGCCCGCCCTCATCGCCAACGTCACCACCCCCCTATGACAGGAGGCACAACCATGGAATCTCTCATTTCCACCGGCCTTGCCCAGCTGGATCTGCCCGCCTATCCCGCGGACGGGGTGGAGAAATTAGCAAAATATGGTAATCTTTTGATCCAGCAAAACCAGGTGATGAACCTTACCGCCATCACCCAGCCCTTTGACGTGGCCACCCTGCATATGCTGGACTGCGCGCCTCTTCTCAACTGCGGGCGGATGGAGCGCGCCTCCCTCATTGACGTGGGCACCGGGGCGGGCTTTCCCGGCATGGTGCTGAAAACCCTCTGCCCCACCCTGTCCCTGACCCTGCTGGACGGGCTGCAAAAGCGGCTGTCCTGGCTGGAGACGGTGGCAGAGCAGCTGGGGCTGGAGGAGGTCACCACCCTCCACGCCCGGGCCGAGGAGGCGGGGCAGGACCCCGGGCTCCGGGAACAGTTTGACTTTGCCACCGCCCGGGCGGTGGCGGATTTGGGGCTGTTGTGCGAGATGTGCCTGCCCTTTGTCAAGGTGGGAGGCCGGTTCCTGGCCATGAAGGGCCCTGACTGCCAGGAGGAGCTGGACCGGGCAGAGAAGGCCATTGCCACTCTGGGCGGGCAGCTGAAGGGCTGTTATGACTACCGCATCCCCCACACGGACATCACCCACCGGGTGGTGGTGGTGGAGAAGGTGGCCCCCTGCCCCGCCAAGTACCCCCGGCGGTGGGCGAAGATGCAGAAGAGCCCGCTGTAAAAAGCCTCCCTTGTGCAAAGGGAGGCTTAAGGATGCGGCGCAGGATAAAGGCCCCCTTGTGTAAAGGGGGCTGTCACCGTAGGTGACTGGGGGATTGTCGTTCCCCTAACGCTTAGAACCCACACTTTTGTTCAATTCGTTTGCAAAAAACATTGCGGTATGCAACAATTCATGATATGATTTCTTTGTTGTGGAGGAGGCTAAGACATGGGAACATCGGTAATGGTCACATCGGGCAAGGGTGGAACGGGAAAAACCGCCCTCACCGCAGGCGTGGCCTCCTGTCTGGCCGCCTTGGGCCGTCGGGTGCTGTGCATCGACGTGGACATCGGTCTGCGCAATTTGGACATTGCCTTGGGTATGTCAGACCGGGCGGTGATGGACTTCTCCGACGTGATGGAGCACCGCTGTCCCCTGCTCACGGCTGCGGCGGAGCACCCCAAGATCCGGGGCCTGTTTTTGCTCACCGCCCCCCTGTCCCTGATCCATCTGGATCTGAAGGGGTTTCGGGACGTGATCAATGAGGCCCGGGACTACTATGACTTTATTTTTCTGGACTCCCCGGCGGGGCTGGGGGACGGCTTTCAGCTGGCCATGTACGCCGCGGACCGGGCCATTGTGGTCTCCGCCACCGAGCCTGCCGCCCTGCGGGATGCCCAGCGGGCGGTGACCAAGCTCATGGGCCAGATTGAGGACATCCACCTGGTGGTCAACCGGGTGCAGCCCCGGATGATCGGCAAGCTGCGCACCACCATTGACGCCGCCATGGACACCGCCGGACTGCCCCTGCTGGGCATGGTGCCGGAGGACCCCCAGGTCACCTTGGCAGCTGCACAGAGTGTCCCCCTGGTGCTGAAAACCTACAAAGGCGCCGCACCAGCTTATCTCAACATTGCCAAACGTCTGCTTGGCCAGCGGGTGCCCCTGCTGCACATCCGCTGAGCCCTTCACAAGAAAGGAAGGATTCCCATGAACATTGCTCTTATGAGTCACGACGCAAAGAAGGAGCTGATGGTGCAGTTCTGCATCGCTTACTGCGGCATCCTCTCCAAGCACACGGTGTGCGCCACCAGCCGCACCGGGCGTCTGGTGGCGGAGGCCACCGGCCTGCCGGTCCAGCTGTTTATGGCCCATGCCCACGGCGGTGCCCAACAGATCGGCGCCCGCATTGCCTACGATGAGATTGATATGGTCCTCTTTTTCAACGACCCCAACGCCAACGATCTGGACCAGGATCTGCACTATATCACCCGCCTGTGCGACCAGCACAACGTGCCCATCGCCACCAACGCCGCCACCGCCGAAATGCTCATCCACGGCCTGGCCCGGGGCGATTTGAACTGGCGTGAGATCATCAAGCCCTCCACCCCGCTGAAAGTTTAAACCTTCTGTGGAAAAGGCAGAATGCCTTTTCCACAGAGTCTTTTGCACCCTGCTGCGCGCAAAGTTCGGCCGCCAACACCGCGGCCGAATTCACACGAACATATGTGAATAAACCGTATTCGGTTTATTCGTGTGGCATTAGCCACACAAATTTACACAAACATAAGGTTTGTGTAAATTCATCTGTTCTTGCAATGGGTAGTTCTAGGACAACAAATATTGTTGTCCTAGAACGTGCAATATAAATTGCACGCGAACAAATAAGATTTGTTCGATACACATTACACTTGCAGGGCGAGAAGTATGTTCTCCCGTGCGCATGTCCCGGGAGAACATGGATTTCAATTTCTTCGCAGCCGAAGGCTGCGAACTCTGTGAGGCCTTTGGAACGTCTGAGGTGTTGCCCAGGCAACACCTCTTTCCTTTGTCTCCCATTCTAGCTGTAAGGAGTCCGATTGACATGGCAAAACAAAAACCCCGCACCCTGTCCGGCTTTATGGAGCTTTTGCCCCAGCGCCAGGTACAGTTTGACCGCATGGTGGAGCTGCTGCGCCGCTCCTATTCCCTCTACGGCTTCACTCCCCTGGACACCCCCGTCATCGAGGCCAGCGAGGTGCTGCTGGCCAAGGCCGGCGGCGAGACGGAAAAGCAGATCTACCGCTTTTTGAAGGGGGACACCGACCTGTCCCTCCGCTTTGACCTCACCGTACCCCTGGCCAAGTACGTGGCCCTCCACTATGGGGAGCTGGCCTTCCCCTTCCGCCGCTTCCAGATCGGCAAGGTGTACCGGGGCGAGCGCGCCCAGCGGGGCCGCTTCCGGGAGTTCTACCAGGCGGACATCGACATCATTGGCGACGGCAAGCTGGACATCGTCAACGAGGCGGAGATCCCCTCCATCATCTATCAGACCTTCACCTCCTTGGGATTGAAGCGGTTCCAGATCCGGGTGAACAACCGGAAGATTTTGAACGGCTTCTACGCCATGCTGGGCCTCACGGATAAGTCCGGGGACATCATGCGCACCGTGGACAAGCTGGAGAAGATCGGCCCCGAGAAGGTGGCCGCCCTCCTCACCGGGGAGGACATCGGCATCACTGGGGAGCAGGCCCAGGAGATTTTGAAGTTCATCGCCATCCAGGGGGATAACGACCAGGTGCTGACCGCCCTGGAGGGCTACCGGGGCCGCCACCAGCTGTTCGACCAGGGCCTGGACGAGCTGACCACCGTCGTGAAGTACCTCTCCGCCTTCGGAGTGCCCCAGACCCACTTTGCGGTGGATCTGACCATCGCCCGGGGCCTGGACTACTACACCGGCACCGTGTACGAGACCACCATGCTGGACCACCCGGAGATCGGCTCCATCTGCTCCGGCGGCCGGTACGACAACCTGGCCGAGTACTACACCGACAAGCAGCTGCCCGGCGTGGGCATCTCCATCGGCCTGACCCGGCTGTTCTTCGTCCTGGAGGACCAGGGCTACCTCAACGAGGAGATGGTCACCGCCCCCGCCGACGTGCTCATTCTCCCCATGACCCAGGATCTGGCCCCCGCCATCTCCTTTGCCACTCAGCTGCGCAATGTGGGCGTGCGGGCCCAACTGTACACCGAGCAGAAGAAGTTCAAGCAGAAGATGAGCTACGCCGACAAGATCGGCGTGCCCTATGTGGCCTTCCTGGGGGACGACGAGATCTCCCAGAATGCCGTGTCCGTCAAGGACATGACCACCGGCCAGCAGGAGACCCTGAGTGTGGACCAGGCGGTGGACACCATTGCCAATGACCTGGCGGAACGGGTGGCAGGCATGGATCCCATCCGGGAACCCTGATTTCCCTTTGTAATATTATAGATAAACAATACTATTTGGAGTTGATTTTACCATGGTTCAATCCCGTACCCACACCTGTGGGGAACTGCGTATGGAGCACGTGGGCCAGACCGTGACCCTGGCCGGCTTTCTGGAAAACGTCCGTGAGGTGGGCCAGAATTTGGCCTTTGTGGTGCTGCGTGACTTCTACGGCACCACCCAGGTGGTGCTGGAGACCGCCGAGATGATGGCGGTCATCAAGGACCTGAACAAGGAGTCCACCATCCAGGTCACCGGCGTGGTGCGCGAGCGCGACAGCAAGAACCCCAAGCTGCCCACCGGCGACATTGAAGTGGTGCCCTCCGCCATCACCGTGCTGGGCCGCTGCCGCCACAACGAGCTGCCCTTCCCGATTAGCCGCAGCCGGGAGGCGGACGAGACCCAACGTCTGAAGTACCGCTATCTGGACCTGCGCAACCCTGAGGTGAAGAACAACATCATTCTGCGCTGCAACGTGGTCTCCGCTCTGCGCCAGGCCATGACCAACCAGGGCTTCCTGGAGATCACCACCCCCATCCTGACCGCCTCCTCCCCCGAGGGCGCCCGGGACTACCTGGTGCCCAGCCGCAAGCATCCGGGCAAGTTCTACGCCCTGCCCCAGGCGCCCCAGCAGTTCAAGCAGCTGCTGATGGCCTCCGGCTTTGACCGCTACTTCCAGATCGCCCCCTGCTTCCGGGACGAGGA
>DVKO01000128.1 GCA_018715985.1 Candidatus Enterenecus avicola | reverse complement strand
GGTGACCTTCGACATCGACGCCAACGGCATCGTCAACGTCACCGCCAAGGACATGGGCACCGGCAAGGAGCAGAACATCACCATCACCTCCTCCACCAATATGTCCAAGGAGGACGTGGAGAAGGCCGTGCGGGAGGCCGAGCAGTTCGCCGCGGAGGACGCCAAGCGCAAGGAGGAAGTGGACACCCGCAACCAGGCCGATCAGATGGTCTATCAGACCGAGAAGACCCTGGAGGAGATGGGCGACAAGCTGGATTCCGGCGACAAGGCCAGCATCGAGGGCGAGCTCAATAAGGTCAAGGAGGCCCTGAAGGGCACCGACACCCAGGCCATCAAGAACGCCACCGAGGGTCTGACTAAGGCCTTCTACGCCGTCAGCGAGAAGCTGTACAGCCAGCAGCCCGGCGCTCAGCCCGGCCCCGATATGGGCGGCGCCTCTGCCGGAGCCACCGGTTCCACCGGCTCTGACAACGGCGGCGACAACGTGGTGGACGCCGACTACGAAGTGGTGGACGACGACAACAACAAGTAAGCATTGAACCGGATTTCACAAGCGGGGTGCTCCATACCACCCCGCTTGTGGCAGGTTTTATCATCCTGCCCAGTGAGGTGACAAGAAATGGCAGAACAAAAACGTGACTATTATGAAGTCCTGGGCGTGTCCAAGACCGCCACGGACGAGGAATTGAAAAAGGCCTACCGGAAGCTGGCCAAGCAGTATCACCCCGACCTGAACCCGGGCAATGCGGAAGCGGAGCAGAAGTTCAAGGAGATCAACGAGGCCTATGAGGTGCTGTCCGACAAGGATAAGCGGGCCAAGTATGACCAGTTCGGTCACGCCGGGGTGGACCCCAACTTTGGGGCCGGCGGCTTTGGCGGCGGCTTCGGCGGATTCGACATGGGGGATGTGGACCTGGGCGACATCTTCGGGTCCTTCTTTGGCGGCGGCTTTGGCGGCTTCGGCGGCCAGCGCCAGGCCAACCCCAACGCCCCCAAGCGGGGGGCTTCTCTGCGGGCCAGCATGACCATTACCTTTGAGGAGGCCATGCGGGGGGTGGAGAAGGAGATCAACCTCAACCGCACCGAAAACTGCTCCACCTGCCGGGGGACCGGCTGCGCCAGCGGCACCACCGCGGAGATCTGTCCCGACTGCCACGGCACCGGTCAGGTGCGCATCCAGCGGGGGGCCGGCGGCTTCGCCTTTACCACCACCGCCCCCTGTTCCAAGTGCCGGGGTACCGGTAAGATCATCCACCAGCCCTGTCCCGACTGCCATGGGGACGGCCAGGTGCGCCGCCAGCGCAAGATCAAGGTGAAGATCCCCGCCGGCATCGACGATGGACAGTCCATCTCCATGCGTGGCCAGGGCAACGAGGGCCTCAACGGCGGCCCCGCCGGGGATCTGCTCATCAACATCTCCGTCATCCCCGATCCCCGGTTCCAGCGGGACGGGTATGACCTGTATCTGGAGCAGAAGGTGAGCTTCACCCAGGCCGCTCTGGGCGCGGAGCTCCACATCGACACCATCGACGGCAAGGTCAAGTACAATATGCCCGCCGGGACCCAGCCCGGCACCACCTTCCGCCTGCGGGGCAAGGGCGTGCCCAACGTCAACGGCCGGGGCCGGGGCGATCAGTATGTGACCGTCCGGGTCCAGGTGCCCACCAATCTCACCGGCGAGCAGCGGGACGCTCTGAAGGAGTACGCCCGCACCATGGGGGAAGGAAACCCCGCCCCGGCAACCCCGGTGCGGGACTTCTTTGAGAAGAAGCGAAAAAAGAAATAAGCAAAAAAGTTCCACAGCCCATGCCTTGGCTGTGGAACTTTTTTTTAATGTTCAATGGTGATATTCTCGGTGCCGTGGGCCTCAAATTCGTCGATATAGGCGTCCATGCGCTGGATGAGCTCCTGTTGGTTGCTCTCGTCGATGGGCACGTAGTTCATATCCCGCCGGGCCAGATCCTCGGCCAGGATGTCAAAGAATACGTTGTTCTCATACTCCATGATGGCCTCATGGATGCCGCCCTCGGCAAAGGCTCTGGAGGGGACGATCTGGCCGTGGTACTCCTCCGCCAAGGGCTCCATGCCCTCTCGGGCGGCCTGGGCAAAGAGCAGGCTCTCCACCTGGTCGTAGTCCTCAAACCGGTCATCGCCCCGGGTGGAGTTGAGCACCCAGTTGCCGATATACACCATGTCCAGCAAGCGGCGGAATTGCTTGCGTGTCAACTGTACCTCCATATGCAGCCCTCCTTTATAGGGGTATGCCATATATTATACCGACCGGGATGGGAATGTCAACGGTCATACTCCCCTGGGCCGGCGCATACACTCCAACAGAGTTTACCGATGGAGTGTGATGTCATGAGCCAAGTAAAAGGAGAAAATCAGGGGATGCTGCGGGGAGAAGTTCTGGCTGCCCCCAAGCTGTCCCACCACAACCACGGGGTGGACTACTATCTGGTGCCCTTCCGGGTGCCCCGGCTCTCCGGGGCGGAGGATGTGGTAAACCTGGTGGTGTCCCAGCCCCAGAGGGAACTGTGGCAGCCGGGAAACTGGCTGGAGGTGGGGGGCGAGGTGCGCTCCTACAACAACCGCTCGGGGCAGGGCAGCCGCCTGGTCATCACCATGCTGGTGCGGGAGGCCCTCCAGGCCCACATCCGGGAAGGGGAAAACCACCTGTTGCTGGCCGGGGCGCTGTGCAAGCCGCCGGTGGCCCGCCGCACCCCCTTGGGCCGGGAGATCTGCGATTTGCTCCTGGCGGTAAACCGCCCCTATGGCCGGGCGGACTACTTACCCTGCATTGCCTGGGGCTCGGTGGCAAACCACTGCGCCCAGATGGAGGTGGGGGACCGGCTGCGGCTGGAGGGGCGGCTCCAGAGCCGCCAGTACCACAAGATGGTGGAGGGAGAGCGTCAGACCCGCACCGCCTATGAGATCTCCATTATGAACCTGCTGCCTCAGGAGGAGGCGGAGTTGTAGACCTGGGGGCACAGCTGTCTGGCCTTGGCCCGGATGGCCCGCAGATCCCCAAAGGTGTCCGGCTTCTTGGAGGGGTCCCGCAGCAGGGCCGCGGGGTGGTAGATGGCGGTCATGGCCACCCCCGCCTTCTCCACCCACTGCCCGTGCTGCTGGGTGATCCGATAGTTGGGGTCAATGAGCCGCTGGGCGGCGATGCGGCCCAGGCAGACGATCATTTTGGGGCGCAGCAGGGCCACCTGGTTGCGCAGATAGCCGATACAGGCGTCCTGCTCGGTGTGCAGGGGGTCCCGGTTTTGGGGCGGGCGGCACTTGACGATGTTGGCGATGTATACGTTTTTCTCCCGGCTCAGATCAATGAGGGAGAGCATATCGTCCAGCAGCTGGCCTGCGGGGCCCACAAAGGGCTCCCCCTGCACGTCCTCCTGTTCTCCCGGGCCCTCCCCCACCAGCAGAATGGGGGCGGTTTGGGGCCCCACCCCGAACACCACGTGGTGTCGGGTCTCCGCCAGGGGGCATTGGCGGCAGGATTGGCAGGTGTCTTGCAGTTGTTCCCAGGTTAACATGGTGTGGCTCCTCTCTGCGTGGCTTTTCTTTAGTGTACCATAAAGCGGTGCGTCTGACCAGGGGGAAGCCTTCCTCACCGCTTGGCTCCCCCTCTGGGGGAGCTGGCAGCCCGTGAGGGCTGGCTGAGAGGGCCCTCTCCGTCACGGCTTGCGCCGTGCCACCTCTCCCAGAGGGAGAGGCAAGACATTGACAACCCCATTCTCCGGGTGTAAAATAACCCAAACAAGCCCCAGCTGTGGTTGTTTCACGGCTTGGGGCGTCTTTTTTGGAGGAATACCCATGGAGATGACGTGTGGACAGGTGGAGCAGCTGGCCCGGTTGGCCCGGCTCTCCCTCACCCCCGGAGAGCAAGAGGCGGTGGTGGGACAGCTGGAGCAGATGGTGGAGTATCTACAAGTGCTCGCCCAGGTGGAGACGGAAGGGGGCGGGGAGACAGGGCAGAGCTGTGTCCTCCGCCCCGATGGGGCAGAGCCCTCCCTGGCCCGGGACAAGCTGCTCTCCCAGGCCCCCCGGGTAGCAGACGGGTACGTGGTCACCCCCAGAAGTGTGGGAGAGGAGGGAGCGCAGTGAAGCTCACCCACCTCACCGCCCTGGAGCTGGGCCGTGCCATTGCGCAAGGAGACGTGACCATCCCCCAGGCTACCCAGGCGGCCTTGGAGGAGATGGCCGCCCGGGACGAGAGGCTGAACAGCTGCATCACGATTTTGGAGGAGCAGGCCATGGAGCGCTCGGAGGCCCTGCAACGGGGCCTGAAACCGGGGCTTTCCCCGCTGTACGGCGTGCCCCTACTCCTCAAAGACAACCTGTGCACCCAAGGTGTCCGCACCACCTGCGGCTCCAAGCTGCTGGAGCACTATGTTCCCCCCTACAACGCCACTGCGGTGGACCGGGTGGAGGGAGCCGGGGGGGTGTGCCTGGGCAAGGGGAACCTGGACGAGTTTGCCATGGGCTCCACCACCGAGACCTCCCACTTCGGCCCCACCCGCAACCCCTGGGAGGAGAGCCGGGTGCCAGGCGGCTCCTCGGGCGGCTGCGCCGCCGGGGTGGCGGCGGGGTTTGCCTGGTACGCCCTGGGCTCGGACACCGGGGGCTCCATCCGCCAGCCCGCCGGGTACTGCGGCCTGACGGGGATCAAGCCCACCTACGGCACCGTGTCCCGGTATGGACTCATTGCCTACGCCTCCTCCTTCGACCAGGTGGGGCCTCTGTGCCGGGATGCCGCCGACTGCGCCGCCGTGTTGGATGTCATCCAGGGGCGGGACCTCCGGGACAGCACCACCGTGGACGGGGATTACGGCGGACTGCTGGCCGCCCTCACCCCGGACATCCGGGGGCTGCGGGTGGGCCTGCCCGTGGAGTGCTTCGGGGAAGGGCTGAACCCCCAGGTGGCTCGGCGGGTACAGGAGGTGGCGGGAGTGCTGGAGAGCCGGGGGGCTGCCGTGACTTGGGTGACCATCCCGGAGTTGGAATGGGGAATGGAAACGTATTATGTGCTGGCCTCGGCGGAGGCCTCCTCCAACCTGGCCCGGTACGACGGGGTGAAGTACGGCTTCCGGGCCAAAGAGTACAAAAACCTCACCCAGATGTATGAGAACACCCGCAGCCAGGGCTTTGGCAAAGAGGCCAAGGTGCGCATCCTGCTGGGCACCTTCGTCTTGAGCGCCGGGTACTACGAGGCCTACTACAAAAAGGCGTTGGCGGTACAAGCGCAGGTGAAGGAGGGGGTGAAGCGGGCCTTTGGGGTCTGTGACGTGCTCCTCACCCCCGTCACCCCCAACACCGCCCCCCGGCTGGGGGAGAGCCTTACCAACCCCATGGAGATGTACCTCTCCGACCTGTACACCGTCCCCGCCAATCTGGCGGGGCTGCCCGCCCTGTCCATGCCCTGCGGGGTGGACGGGCAGGGTCTGCCCGTGGGGGCCCAGCTGGTGGGGCCCCGGTTTGGGGAGCAGGTCATTCTCAACGCCGCCCACGCCTATCAGCAGGAGACAGACCACCACAAGCGTGTACCGAGAGGGGGCAGAGTAGGGTGAACTGGGAGATCGTCATGGGTCTGGAGACCCACGTGGAGCTGTCCACCGAGAGCAAAATTTTCTGCTCCTGTTCCACCGGCTTTGGCGGTGCCCCCAACAGCCAGTGCTGCCCGGTGTGCATGGGCCTGCCCGGGGCTCTGCCGGTGCTCAACGAGAAGGTGGTGGAGTACGGGGTGAAGGTGGGGCTGGCCCTGGGGTGTACCATCACCCCGGTGAGCCGCTTTGACCGGAAAAACTACTTTTACCCCGACCTGCCCAAGGGGTATCAGATCAGCCAATTATACGCCCCCCTGTGCCGCAACGGCCGGGTGGAGGTGGCGGGGACCACCATCGGCATCCATGAGATCCATATGGAGGAGGATGCAGGCAAGCTGTACCACGACCCTGAGACCGGGGAGACCCGGTGCGACTTCAACCGCTGCGGGGTACCCCTGCTGGAAATTGTAACAGAGCCGGACTTTCGCACTGCCCAGCAGGTGGTGGCCTATTTGGAATTGCTGCGGGAGCATCTGCAATACCTGGGGGTGTCCGACGGCAAGATGGAGGAGGGCTCCCTGCGCTGCGATGTGAACCTGTCGGTGCGGCCGGTGGGGGGTGACACCCTGGGTACCCGCACGGAAATGAAGAATTTGGGGTCTTTTAAGGGCATTGCCCGGGCCATTGCCTACGAGAGCCAGCGGCAGATTGCCCTGCTGGAGCGGGGAGAGCGGGTGGCCCAGGAGACGAGGCGCTTTGACGAGGAGCGGGGGGAGACCTTCTCCATGCGCAGCAAGGAGGAGGCCCGGGACTACCGCTACTTCCCCGAGCCGGATCTGCCTCCGGTGGTGCTGTCCCAGGAGTACATCAAGCACATCCGGGACCACCTGCCCGAGCTGGGGGAGGCCAAGCGGAGACGCTACGCCCAGGAGTACCAGCTGCCCGAGTACGATGGCCAGATGGTCACCAGTCACCCGGCCCTGGCCCGGTTTTTTGAGGAATTGGTGGGGCTGGGGGCGCCCCCCAAGCAGGGGGCCAACTGGATCATGGGGGAGGTGCTGGGGGCGTTGTCCGAGCGCGGTTTGTCCCCGGAACAGTTGCCCATGCCCCCCAAGACCTTGGCCCGGCTCATCGCCCTGGTGGCAGAGGGGAAACTGAACCGCAACACGGCGGTGAAGGTGTTCCAGGCGGTGTTTGACACCGATGAGGATGTGGACGAATATGTGGCCGCCCACCACCTGGAGCAGGTGCAGGATGTGGAGCTGGTGGAGAAAACCGTGGCCCTGGTGCTGGAGGACAACCCCCGGTCGGTGGCAGACTACCGGGGCGGCAAGGAAAAAGCCTTCGGCTTTCTGGTGGGCCAGACCATGGGCAGACTGCAAGGCAAGGCCGACCCCCAGACGGTGCGGCGGGTGCTGCTGGAGCAGCTGACCAAGAAATGAGAAAAGGGGAAATATCGATGCCCATTTGTTATATTTTTGCCTCGGGAGAGTATGGGAACCAGTGGCCGGACCTCCGAGAGGGAGATTTGTGCATTGCCGCCGACGGGGGCTATGCCCAAATGCAGGCCCATGGGGTAGAGCCGGACTTGGTGGTGGGGGATTTTGACTCCCTGGGCTATGTGCCCCCCCACCCCCACATTGTCCGCCACCCGGTGGAGAAGGACGACACGGACACCGCCCTGGCCCTCAGTGAAGGATGGAGCCGGGGGTACCGCACCTTCCACATCTACGGCGCTTTGGGTGGAAGGTTGGACCACACCCTGGCCAATGTGCAGCTGCTGTGCGGCCTGGCTGGGCAGGGAGGGCAGGGGGTTCTGATCGGCCCCGGCATGACGGTGACGGCGGTGCACAACGGCACCCTGGAGCTGGAGGGCGAGCCGGGACAGACCTTGTCTGCGTTCTGCTGGGGGGAGCCGGCCCAGGGGATCACCCTGGAAGGGCTGAAGTACACCCTGGACCACGCCACACTGACCTGTGATGTGCCCCGAGGGGTGAGCAACGAGTTTTTGGGCGGTCCCGCCCGGATCACCGTGGGGCGGGGGACGCTGGTGGTGATGATAGAGAACCGGGTATAAAAGAGACAGCGGCGCAGACTTGTCTGCGCCGCTGAAGGGTTTTGAAAATGGTTACGAATGGATCATTCCTTCATGATACCGTAAAACACGATGATTAGGATGAGGAGGGATACAACCCGTACCCACTTGGGATAGGGGCGGTTTGCCGCTTGTGGAATATTGCGGCGCATCCAACGCTCGCCAACGCTCTCCAGAACTGCGAAGACGGCATAGATGGCCAGGGCAAGGAAAGAAGGTAGAAGCGCCTGAGATACAAAAAAGGTGTCAATCAGCAGAAAAATACAATATGCAATACAGATAATACCGCGGCCAATATCCCAGGTTCGTATGAGACGGGCCTGTTTTTCGCTCATTTGAATCCCACCTTATACAGATAGTCAGTTTCTAGCAAGGAAAATAACCATTCCTATGGGAATGCCCTCTCGTACCGATCGCCAATGGAACCACCTCATTCTCGAAAAGAAAACGGCGTGTGGAATTTGGATGTAGGGTATTACAAATTCAGAATAGCATGGAAGTGGAGAACCGTCCATTGACATTCTGTCGAAAACAAATAACGTAAAATATACAAGTTGCCCCGGTTGCGCACAATGCTGCAACCGGGGGCAACTGTTACATCAAATCTGCCAGGGTGACGCTGTCCAGGTACTCATTGACCCGCCGCCCCAGCTCGCACCAGAGGGAGCGGGTGGGGCAGGTGTCCCGCTGCTGGCAGGGGGGCGCCCCCGGCTCCAGGCAGGCCACCGGGGCCAAGTCCCCCTCGGTGAGCCGCAGAATGTCCCCCACCCGGTACTCCTCCGGGGCCCGGGTGAGCCGATAGCCGCCCCCCTTGCCGTGGGTGCCGGAGATGTAGTGGTGTTTGGTGAGCACCGGGAGGATTTTCTCCAGGTACTTGAGAGAAATTTGCTGCCGCTGGGCCACGTCCTTCATGGGGGTGAGGCCCTGGTCCTGGTGAAGGGCCAGATCCACCATCACCCGCAGGGCGTAGCGGCCTCGGGTGGACACCATCATATCTGACGCTCCTTTAGTGGGCGTGGCAGTGGGCGCAGTTCTCGCAGTCGGGGAGCTGGCTGTGGTCGTAGTCCAGGCCATTTTTGTCGTAGTAGTCCTTCAGGGCCAGCTTGATGGCCTCCTCGGCCAGCACGGAGCAGTGGATCTTCTGGGCGGGCAGACCGTCCAGGGCCTCCACCACCGCCTGGTTGGTGAGCTCCAGGGCCTGGGACACCGGCTTGCCCTTGATGAGCTCGGTGGCCATGGAGGAGGAGGCGATGGCGCTGCCGCAGCCAAAGGTCTCAAACTTCACGTCCTCAATGATGTCGTTGTCAATTTTCAGATAGATGCGCATGATGTCCCCGCACTTGGCGTTGCCCACCTCGCCCACGCCGCTGGGGTTTTCCATAGACCCCACGTTGCGGGGGTTGCGGAAGTGGTCCATGACTTTTTCCCTGTATAATGCCATCGTATATTACCTCACTTGATGATAAATTCTTGAATGCCCGCCTCCAGGTTGCGCCACACCGGGGAGATGGTGCGCAGGTAGGCCACCACGTCGGTGACGGCCTCCACCATATAGTCCACCTCTTCCTGGGTGGTGTCCGGGGAGAGGGAGAGCCGCAGAGAGCCGTGGGCGATCTCGTGGGGCCGCCCAATGGCCAGCAGCACATGGCTGGGGTCCAGAGAGCCGGAGGTGCAGGCGGAGCCGGAGGAGGCGTACACGCCTTTGTCGTCCAGCAGCAGCAGCAGGGACTCACCCTCGATGCCCTCAAAGCAGAAGTTCACGGTGCCGGGCAGGCGGTGCTCCCGGTTGCCGTTGAGCACCGAGTGGGGGATCTTGGACAGCCCGGCAATGAGCCGGTCCCGCAGGGCGGTGAGCGTTGCGGTGTCCTCCTCCAGCCGGTCACAGGCCTCGTCCAGAGCGGCAGCCATACCCACAATGGCGGGGATGTTCTCGGTGCCGCCCCGGCGGCCCCGCTCCTGGGCGCCGCCGTGGATGAGGGGGAAGAGGGGCACGCCCCGGCGGGCGTACAGCACGCCAATGCCCTTGGGGCCGTGGAACTTGTGGGCGGAGAGGGACAAAAGGTCGATGTTCTGCTCCGCCACATTCACCGGCAGGTGGCCCACTGCCTGCACCGCGTCGGTGTGGAAGTACACCCCGCGGCGGCGGCACACCTCACCGATCTCAGCGATGGGCTGTACGGTGCCGATCTCGTTGTTGGCGTACATCACCGTCACCAGGCAGGTCTGGTCGATGATGGCCTCCTCCACCTGCTGGGCGGACACCATGCCGTCCTCATGCACGTCCAGGAGGGTGACGGTAAAGCCCTCCTTTTTCAGGGCGTCCAGGGTGTGGAGCACGGCGTGGTGCTCAAAGGCGGTGGAGATGATGTGGGTCTTGCCCTTGATCTTTCCCCAGGCGGCCACCGAGCGGATGGCCTGGTTGTCCGCCTCGCTGCCCCCGGAGGTGAAGATCACCTCGGTAGGCTGGCAGCCCAGACGCTGGGCAATGCGGGCGCGGGCATCGGTGAGGGCCTCCTGGGCCCGCTGGCCCACCGAGTGGAGGCTGGAGGGGTTGCCGTACTCCTGTTGTAGATAGGGGAG
Organism: Candidatus Enterenecus avicola; assembly: GCA_018715985.1. GTDB lineage: Bacteria > Bacillota > Clostridia > Oscillospirales > Oscillospiraceae > Enterenecus > Enterenecus avicola. The sequence continues at coordinate 6,606 of DVKO01000128.1, read as the reverse complement.
CATGGCGGTGAACGCCGTATCACTCAGGCGAGTGGTGGCGGCGTTATCGGCGTAAATCTGCATGGCAGGATTCCTTTCTCTTTATTCCGTAAACATGGGGGTGGAGAGGTATCGGTCTCCCGTGTCAGGGAGGAGCACCACAATGGTCTTGCCTTCATTCTCCAGGCGCTGGGCCACGGCAATGGCAGCGTGGAGGGCGGCGCCGGAGGAGATGCCCACCAGGACCCCCTCTCTGCGGCCCATGAGCCGCCCGGCGGCGTAGGCCTCCTCGGTGGTCACCGGGAACACCTCATCGTAGACGCCGGTGTTGAGCACTTCAGGCACAAAGCCCGCCCCAATGCCCTGGAGCTTGTGGGGGCCGGGGTTGCCGCCGGAGAGCACCGGGGAGTCGGAGGGCTCCACCGCCACCACTTGCAGGTTGGGGTTGCGGGACTTCAAATACTCACCTACCCCGGTGATGGTGCCGCCGGTGCCCACACCGGCCACAAAGATGTCCACATTTCCGTCGGTGTCGTGGTAGATCTCCGGCCCGGTGGTCTCCCGGTGGGCCTTGGGGTTGGAGGGGTTGACAAACTGCCCCGGAATGAAGCTGTTGGGGATCTCAGCCGCCAACTCCTCTGCCTTGGCAATGGCCCCCTTCATGCCCTGGGCGCCGGGGGTGAGCACCAGCTCCGCTCCGTAGGCGGTCATGAGCAGGCGGCGCTCCATGGACATGGAGTCGGGCATCACCACCATCATCCGGTAGCCCCGGGCGGCGGCCACGGCGGCCAGACCGATGCCGGTGTTGCCCGAGGTGGGCTCGATGATCACCGAGTCGGGCTTCAAAGCTCCGCTGGCCTCGGCATCCTGGATCATGGTCAGGGCCACCCGGTCCTTCACCGATCCGGCGGGGTTGAACAGCTCCAGCTTGGCCAGCAGCTTGGCCTTCAGGCCCAGCTTCTCCTCAATATGGGTCAGCTCCAACAGCGGGGTGTGTCCAATCAGCTGATGAGCGGATGTATAGATGTGTGCCATAACGGATTCCTCCTGATTTGACAAATTAAAACCTACTGAATTGGTTGGTTATATGATACGCCTTTTTACCTACCTTGTCAATCGGTAATTGAAAAAATAAAAATTTCCCCGGCGCCGGGTGTGCAGCGCCGGGGAAATGGCTCAATCTTGGTCGGGGAAGTAGTCCTGGAGGAAGGTGTCCACCGCGGTCCAGTACAGACGGGGGTTGGCGCCCACGGAGTTGGCGTGGTCGGCGTCCGGCATCCACAAAAAGCTCTTGGGACACTTGGCGGCCTGGTACAGTTTCCCCATCATGGAGGCGGGGACAAACTCATCCTCCACGCCGTGGATGAAGAGGGTGGGGGTTTTGGACTGGGCCACCGCCTGGATGGGGGCGGCGTCCCGCAGGTCGAACCCGGCCCGGCGCAGGGTGGTCTTGCGCAGCATGGAGAAGAGGGTGGAGGTGGGCACCGGCACCGGGGCGTTGAGGTAGCGGTCCCGGTGGTGGAGGAGCACATGGTGCATCTGGGCCTCAATGGTGGTGTAGGAGCAGTCGGACACCGCCGCCTTCACCTGCCGGGGAAGGGCTCCGCCGGTGGCCATGAGCACGGAGGCAGCCCCCATGGACACCCCGTGGAGGAGAATTTCTGCCCCCGGGTCCCGGCGGAGGATGTAATTGATCCAACCCACCAGGTCCAGCCGCTCATCGTAGCCCCAGCCCACGTAGTCGCCCTCACTCTCCCCATGGCCCCGCTGGTCGGGCATGAGGACATTCCAACCCTCCTGGTGGTAGTGCAGGCCGATGGCGCCCATGGCCTCATGGGTGTCGTGGTAGCCGTGGACACAGATGGCCCACCGGTGGGTGTCCTGGTCGGCGGGGACCACTGCGGCCCACAGGATGAGCCCGTCCAGAGCCTGGATGGTGGCGGAGCGGAAGCCCTCTGCCTTTCTGGCCCAGGCCCGGCCCTCTCTCTGGGTCTCGTTGGGGTCCTGGTAATCCGGATCCCGCTTCTGGGGGGTCATGACTCTGGTGTAGAGGTGGTTGCCCACGGCTGCCACCCCTCCGGCAGCGCCGGCCCCGGCGGCGGCGAGGCCCAACAGATAAAATGCGGGATTCTTCTTCATGGCACACCCTCCTGTGGTCGTTTTCTCCATGATACTCCATTTGAGAGAGCATCGTCAAGGGGAGTATGCCCCGTTTGGGGCAGGGGAATGCGGGAGAATGAAAAATGATGAATGAATAATGAATAATTGTGGTGTGCCGCAAGCGGCACAGATTTTCATAGGGGCGGTGGCTTGGCAGGTACCGGGAAACCAGGCTCCCGGCGGCGGGAACGCCGCTTCACCATGCAAAGGCCCGGACAGGGGAATCGCCCAGCCAAAGGGCCAGCTGCCCAGGGTGGCCTGGTGTGGTGGTAGTAACAGGAGCCACAGCAAGAGTGACGGGCCGAAATTCAATTTGACGCAGTTCCAGCCTGGTACCCCAGGGAGGTTCTTAGGGGGGAACGCCCTAAGCGGCTTTTTCGTCTATTTTTGGCCGCTCAAAAATAGACCCCCAGCGGGTAGCGCATCCCCAGGGGGGCAGGCAAGAGCCTGGGAGGGGGAAGAACAGGCCCTCTCCGTCAGCCCTGCCGGGCTGCCACCTCTCCCAGAGGGAGAGGCAAGAAAAAAGCCGGAAGCAGCAAACCCGCTGCTTCCGGCTAAAAAATGGACTTATTGGGGCTTGAAGCTGTCTTTCAGCGACACCGCCCGGTTGAACACCAGGTGGTCAGGCTGGCTGTCCCGGCTGTCGGCACAGAAGTAGCCCTGACGCATGAACTGGAACCGGTCCGCCTTCTGGGCGCTGGCCAGGCTGGCCTCCACCTTGGCCCCCTGGAGCACCTCCAGAGAGTTGGGGTTCAGGCAGTCCAGGAAATTCTTGTCCCCGGCGTCGGGGTCGGGGTCGGAGAACAGGTTGTCGTAGAGGCGGATCTCCGCATCCACGGCGGTGGCCGCGTCCACCCAGTGGATGGTGGCGCCCTTCACCTTGCGGCCGTCGGCGGGATTGCCGCCCCGGGACTCCGGGTCATAGGTGGCCAGAACCTCCACCACGTTGCCTTGCTCGTCCTTGACGCAGCCGGTGCATTGGATGAGGTAGGCCCCTTTCAGCCGGCACTCCAGCCCATTGGGGGTCAGACGCTTGTACTTGGGGATGGGGGTATCCAGGAAGTCCTCCGCCTCAATGTACAGGTTGCGGGAGAAGGTGACGGTACGGGTGCCGTCCTCAGGGCGGTTGGGGTTGTTCTCCACCTCAAACTCCTCGTGCAGATCCTCGGGGTAGTTGGTAATGGTCAGCTTCACGGGACGCAGCACCGCCATCACCCGCTGGGCGGACTCATTGAGGTCCTCCCGCAGGCAGTACTCCAAAAAGGCGTACTCGATGGTATTGGTGGCCTTGGCCACGCCGATGCGCTCGCAGAAGTTGCGGATGGACTTAGGAGTATAGCCCCGGCGGCGCAGGCCGCACAGGGTGGGCATACGGGGGTCGTCCCAGCCGGACACCCGGCCCTCCTCCACCAGCTGGCGCAGCTTGCGCTTGCTCATCACCGTGTAGTTGATGCCCAGACGGGCAAACTCGATCTGGCGGGGCTTGTGGTAGGGGATGGACACGTGGGACACCACCCAGTCGTACAGGGGGCGGTGGTCCTCAAACTCCAGAGAGCACAGGGAGTGGGTGATCCCCTCCAGAGCGTCCTCAATGGGGTGGGCGAAGTCATACATGGGGTAGATGCACCACTTGTTGCCCTGACGGTGATGATGGGCGTGGTTGATGCGGTAGATCACCGGGTCACGCATATTGAAGTTGCCGCTGGCCAGGTCAATTTTGGCCCGCAGGGTATATTTGCCGTTCTCAAACTCCCCCGCCCGCATCCGGGCGAACAGGTCCAGAGACTCCTCGATGGGCCGGTCCCGCCAGGGGGAGGTGGCGGGGACGCCGATGGAGCCCCGGTTGGCCTTGAACTCCTCGGGGGTCAGCTCGCAGACATAGGCCAGGCCCTTTTTGATGAGCTCCACGGCGTACTCGTACATCTTCTCAAAGTAGTCCGAGGCGTAGAAAAATCGGTCGCCCCAGTCAAAGCCCAGCCAGTGGATGTCCTCCTGGATGGCCTCCACGTACTCGGTATCCTCCTTGGCGGGGTTGGTGTCGTCCATGCGCAGGTTGCACAGACCGCCGTACTTCTCGGCGGTGCCGAAGTCGATGGTCAGGGCCTTGCAGTGGCCGATGTGGAGGTAGCCGTTGGGCTCGGGGGGAAAACGGGTGTGGACGGTCATGCCTTGGTACTGGCCGCCCTGTGCAATATCCTCATCAATGAAGTTGTGGATAAAATTCTGGGACACTACGGGGTTGAGTTCCTCAGGCATAGGGACACGCTCCTTCATTCGTTAATAACCTATTCATTATACCGTCACAGAAGGGAAAAAGCAACGCATTTTTCCAGGCCGCAGGCGGCGAAATCTCTCACAGCTTAACCGCCACCGGTTCCCCCATGGTCAGGGTGTCCGGGGTGACGGAGCAGCCATGTGCCAGCACCTGCACCCCCGCCCGGTGGGCTTCACGCAGGGCGGCCCCAAATTCCGGGTGGGTGACGTCGTTGGGGGAGAAATCCTTCATGCCCTCCATCTGGATGACAAAGCACACGGCGGCCTCATAGCCCTGGGCCAGACAGGCGGTGAGCTCCCGGAGGTGGCGCACTCCCCGGTCGGTGGGGGCGTCGGGGAAGCGGCAGTGGCCGTTCTCCTCCAGGGTGCACCCCTTCACCTCCACAAAGCCCCGGCGCTGCCCCCCCTCCCAGTAGAAATCGAACCGGGAGTGGCCCCAGGTGGTCTCGGGGCGCAGCAGGGTGAGGTCGGGGACAAAGTGGCCCGCCCCGGCCCATTCCGCAAACACCTGGTTGGGGGCCTGGGCGTCCATGTTGATGAGCAGGCCGTCCTTGTCCACGGCGATGAGGTCGTAGGGGGTTTTGCGTTTGGGGTTGTTCCCCGGGGTGAGGTAGACGGTGCGGCCGGGAATGAGCAGCTCCCGGCACCGCCCGGTGTTTTTCACGTGTACGGTCTCCACCTGCCCATCCACCTCCACCTGGGCCACAAAGCGGTTGGGGCGGGAGAGAAAATGGGCGGGAATGACCTGGGAATAGTTCATGGTTTTGGCTCCTGTGGGGTGGTGTCGGTGGTGGCGGGGGGATCGGCGGGGACGGTCTCCTCCACCTGGGGGTGGTAGGGGAGCAGCAGGTCGATGACGCAGGTCACACCCACCCCCGCCAGGGTGTCCAGCATACGCTGGAGGGCAAAGAGGGCGGGGGAGCTGTCCGTGTTGTGGTTGACGGTGACGCACAAAAAGACCACGCAGGCCAGGGAGGCGCTGGAGGGCCGTTTGAGGGCCAGCGCGGTGCGGATGAGGGGAATGATGGTGAGAGAGACCAGGGTATAGCGGAGCACATCCAGGTTGTCGGCGTGGAAAAAGGCCAACCCGTAGAGAATGATGACGCCATACAGGCCCCCCACCAAGGTGCCGATGGCTCGATTCACCGAGGAGGTGATGGTTTTGTCGGTGGAGTTCTGCATACAGATCACCGCGGCGATCATGGAATAAAAGGCGGGCTCCCGCCGCAGGCAGCCGAACATCCCGCATACAAACACGGCGATTACCGTCTTAACCATGCGCATACCCACCCAGTGTTGTCGCTTTGGGGGCACAGTCATCCTCCTTTCCTGGGGGATTGTCCCTCTATGATATACGATATGAGGGGAAAAAGCAAGGCAGGAGACCTTTCCATTTTACCCGAGCCGTGATATGATGGGACAAAGACAAAAAGGAGGACCCTCCATGCACATTCCCAGCGGCGAGACCAGCACCCTTGAACTGCTGCCCTTTCGTGAGGCCCTGACCCAGGCCCTCACCCCCAAAGCGGACTATGACGTGAACCGGTGGCTGTACGTCCCACCCTTCTACTGTGAATACCGTTACATCCTGGCCACCCGGGGCCAGCGGCCCCTGATCTGTGTGGGCATCAACCCCTCCACCGCCGCCCCCGACGATCTGGACAACACCCTGAAGTCGGTGGAGCGGGTGGCTCTCCACAACGGCTTTGACAGCTTCGTCATGTTCAACGTCTATCCCCAGCGGGCCACCGACCCGGACCACATGGAGCCCCACTGCAACCAAACCCTCCACCGGGAGAATATGGAGGCCTTTGACTATGTGCTCTCCCTCTATGCCGATGCCCAGCCCGCCATCTGGGCAGCCTGGGGCACCATCATTGAGAAGCGGGATTACCTGCCCGCCTGCGTCCGGGATATGATCGCCATTGGCCAGACCCATGGCGCGGCCTGGTACACCGCCGGGAAACGCTCCAAAAAGGGACATCCTCACCACCCCCTGTATCTGCGCAAGGACAGCGGCCTGGACCCCTTTGATGTGGAGGAGTACCTGGACAGTCTCAATTGAAAGGGCCTGTTGCAAAATACGTAGATTGCCTAACTCCCCACCAGAGACAATCCCCCAGTCACCTACGGTGACAGCCCCCTTTACACAAGGGGGCCTTGGTACTGCGGTGTTTCTGTTGTCAGATTTCA
>DVKO01000127.1 GCA_018715985.1 Candidatus Enterenecus avicola | reverse complement strand
CCTTGATGGCCTCCTGAGCCTGCTTCTTGGTGCCCACGAAGAGCAGGGACTGGCCGTTGGCGGCCATGTCGCGCACGAAGGAGTAGGCCTCCTCCAGCTTCTTCACGGTCTTCTGCAGGTCAATGATATAGATACCATTGCGCTCGGTGTAGATGTAGGTGGCCATTTTGGGGTTCCACCGACGGGTCTGGTGGCCGAAGTGAACGCCGGCCTCCAGCAGCTGCTTCATAGATACGACTGCCATGTTTAGTTCCTCCTAAAATTTAGTTACTACCTCCGGGGGCCTCATCTCTTGCGCCAACCTTCCGAGGAAAGCACACGACGAAAAATCCGCCCCCGTGCGGAATGCCCTGAAATTCTACCATAAAAAACCGGGATATGCAAGAGCTTTTTCCAGAAAATATCGAGAAGTTATGAGCGGCTGGTGCCAGATGCCGTCTTGGCGCCGCTGCGGCGCTGACGGCCATCCACCAGGATCAGATCTTCTCCAAATCGGGTGATGGAGGACCAGGGGAAGACGGTGTCCGGCTCTCGCCCCAGAAGCCCAAACAAGCGTGGACGTCCGGAGATGATGACATTTTGGATCATGCCCGTCTGGACGTCCAGCTCCACATCGCCGATGTAGCCATAGCGTGTTCCGTCGGCAATATCAATGACTTCCTTGTACTGCAACTCGGATATACTGCAAATCATAGGGTTCCCTCCCAATGCGTGGATGATGGCACAGATTGTTATTTTATATAATGTATCCGGCAGCGGTGGTGCTTATTCCAAAGAATGAAGCGAGGATTTTGGAAAAAATTTATTTTCCCACTAGGCAAGAAGAGGAATCTGTATTAAAATAAGAGCGATCATAAAATTCGGAGGTATGACCCCATGAGTGAATGGAAGTATAAGCGCGTGCTGTTGAAGGTCAGCGGCGAGGCTCTGGCCGGAGACGCAGGCCGGGGATTGGATTTTGAGGTCATTGACAAGGTGTGCGATGCCATCGCACGGTGCAATAAGGAGGGGCTCCAGGTTGGTATCGTGGTAGGCGGCGGCAACTTCTGGCGCGGCCTGAAGGACGGCAAGGGGATGCGGGAGCGCACCCGCGCCGACCACATGGGTATGCTGGCCACCACCATCAACTGTCTGGCCCTGGCCGATATTCTGGAGCAGAAGGGCGTAGACGTGCGGGTCCAGACCGCCATCGAGATGCGTGCCATGGCTGAGCCCTACATTCGGTCCCGGGCCATCCGCCACCTGGAGAAGGGCCGTGTGGTCATCTTTGGCTGCGGCACCGGCAACCCCTTCTTCTCCACCGACACCGCCGCTGTGCTGCGGGCCGCAGAGATCGACGCCGACGTCATCCTGCTGGCCAAGAACGTGGACGGCGTGTACTCCGCCGATCCCCAGCTGGATCCCAATGCGGTGAAGTACGACACCATTTCCTACGACGATGTGCTGGCCCAGCACCTGCAGGTGATGGACTCCACCGCCACGTCCCTGTCTATGGACAATAAAATTCCTGTGATTCTCTTCGCCCTGAAGGACCCTGAGAATATCATTCGAGTGGCCAGAGGCGAGAAGATCGGCACTATTGTGAAGGATTAAGGAGGAACGAACATGACCGAGCTGTGCAAGCCCTTTGACGCAAAGATGACCAAGACCATTGAGGTGGTCAAGAGCGATTTCGCCAGTGTCCGTGCCGGCCGTGCCAATGCCGGTGTTCTGGACCGCATCCAAGTGGAATACTATGGTACTCCCACCCCCATCCAGCAGGTGGCCAGCATTTCCACCCCCGACCCCCGCACTTTGGCCATTCAGCCCTGGGACAGTTCCATTCTCAAGGACATTGAAAGAGCCATTCTCAGCTCTGATTTGGGCATCAATCCCCAGAACGACGGCCGTGTGATTCGACTGGCCTTCCCTCAGCTCACGGAGGAGCGCCGCATGGATCTGACCAAGCAGGTGCGCAAGTACGGCGAGAGCGGCAAGGTGGCCATCCGCAACATCCGCCGGGATGCCATGGAGCATTTCAAGGATCTGAAGAAGAAGTCCGAGATCACCGAGGATCAGTACAAGGACTACGAGGAAGAGATCCAGACCATCACCGACAAGCGCTGCAAGGAGATTGACGCGCTGACTGCCGAGAAGGAAAAGGAACTCATGGCGGTGTAATGTTTCTGTTTCACGATACAATACCTGCGGGGCGTACCTTCGCCCCGCTTGTGTTGTATTTTTAGGGATGGACTGCCCATATTTTCAAATAGATGAGGATGCGTGTTTATGGCATTATTTAACCGCAAAACCCCGACTGTTCAGGTGGACATGAGCCGCCTGCCCAGGCACGTGGCCATTATTATGGATGGAAACGGCCGTTGGGCCAAAAAGCGCGGGCTGCCCCGCAAGGCGGGCCACGCCGCCGGAGCGGAGACGTTCCGCACCATTGCCACCTATGCCAAGGAGCTGGGCTTGGAATACCTCACCGTGTATGCCTTCTCCACAGAGAACTGGAAGCGGCCGGAGGACGAGGTGTCCTCCATCATGGGCCTATTGGAGCGTTATCTCCACGAGGCCATTGAGACTATGGCCAAGGATAAGGTGAAAATGGCCTTTTTCGGGGACCTTTCCCCGCTGAGCCCCAAGCTTCGTGACTTGTGCCGACAGACGGAGGAGATTTCCAAAGGGTATGACGGCTGCCAGGTCAATATCTGCTTCAACTACGGGGGACGGGCGGAACTCATCCGGGCGGCAGCGGAGTTTGCCCGGCAGTGTCAGCAGGGGCTGGCCAGGCCCGAGGATCTGACGGAGGAGAAGTTGGGCAACCTACTCTACTCCGCCGGCGTGCCGGACCCGGATCTGGTGATCCGCCCCAGCGGTGAGGTGCGCATCTCCAATTTCCTGCTGTGGCAGTCCGCCTATTCGGAGTTCTACTTTACAGACGTACTGTGGCCCGACTTCACCAAAGAGGAGTTGCTGCGGGCGATTGCCGATTATCAGAACCGCTCTCGGCGATTTGGAGGAGTGTAAGCGATGTTGGTACGAATTGCTGTCGCGGTGGTGTGTGTTCCACTGCTGCTGTTGGCCATGCTGCCCAGCCCGCCTCTGGTCTGGACGGTTGTGGTGGCGCTCATTGCCGCCGTTGCCTCCTTCGAGCTGCTCCGGGCGGCGGGGGAGGAAAAGATCTCCCCCTGGATGACGGGAATTGCGGTTCTCTCTGCCCTCTGCATCCCCATGGGGTGCTGGCTGGGGAAGGGAACTGCCGTGGTGAGTGTATGCACGTTTGTGGTGATGGCGGTGTCTTTCTGGTGTGCCATCCGGGCCTATGATGAGGGAAGCACTCCCATCCGGTTTTATCATGTAATGCTCACTCTCTTCTCCGGGGTGCTCATTCCTCTGGGCCTTTCCGCCCTGGTGCTGTTGAAGAAGATGGACCATGGGGAGTTTTGGGTGCTCTTTGCGGTGCTTATGGCCTTTGTCACCGATGCGGGAGCCTATTTTGTGGGCGTGTTTTTTGGAAAGCATCGGGGGGTGACCCGGGTCAGCCCCAACAAGAGCCTGGAAGGGTACGTGGGCGGGTTTGCCTTTGGCGTGCTCTATGCGGTGATGTACGGCCTGGCTGTCCAGACATTCTTCCACTTCCAGGTGAATTTCCTTCCCCTGGTGCTCTCGGGTTTGGCGGGTGCTTTGGCCACTGAGTTGGGGGACCTGTCCTTTTCCTTTGTCAAGCGGGAGTTTGGCGTCAAGGATTACGGGCATCTGCTGCCCGGCCACGGCGGAATGCTGGACCGCTTTGACAGCATGATCTTCTGTGCTCCTGTGGTGCTTTTCATCCTCCAGGCCATCCCGGTGATGTGAGGGATGGCCCGGGCCAGATATAGAAAACGAGGGATCTTATGAAACGAACCTTATCCATTTTGGGCTCCACCGGCTCCATTGGCCGTCAGACCCTGGATGTGGCCCGGGCCTGCGGCCACCAGGTGGCTGCTCTGACCGTCCACCGCAGTGTGGACCTGGCGGAGGAGCAGGCCCGGGAATTTCAGCCTGAGCTGGTGGCTGTGGTGGACGAGAATGCTGCTGGGGACCTGAAGCAGCGGCTGGCCGACACCACCATCCGTGTGGTGTCCGGGCGTGAAGGCCTAATGGAGGCGGCCACACTGCCTCAGGCCGATACGGTGGTCACCGCGGTGGTGGGCATTGCCGGGCTGGAGCCCACGCTGGCTGCCATTGACCAGGGCAAGCGCATAGCCTTAGCCAATAAGGAGACTTTGGTGTGCGCCGGAGACCTGGTGATGCAGCGGGCCGAGGAGAAGGGGGCGGAGATCGTCCCCGTGGACTCGGAGCACTCCGCCATCTTCCAGTGCCTCCAGGGGTGCAAGGACCGGGGCGAGGTGCGCCGGCTCATTATCACGGCCTCCGGCGGACCCTTCTTCGGCAAAAGCCGGGAGGAACTGGCCCAGGTCACAAAAGCCCAGGCCCTGCGCCACCCCAACTGGGCCATGGGGGCCAAGATCACCATTGACTCCGCCACCTTGATGAATAAGGGGCTGGAGTTTATTGAGGCCATGCGGCTCTACCATATGCCACCCCAGCAGATCCAGGTGGTGGTGCACCGGGAGAGCATCGTTCACTCCCTGGTGGAGTTTACCGACGGCGCCATTCTGGCCCAGCTGGGCACGGCGGATATGCGCCTGCCCATCCAGTACGCCCTGACCTGGCCGGAGCGGACACCCGGGCCGGCCACGCCGCTGGACCTTCTGACCTGTCCGCCCCTGACCTTTGCCAAGCCCGACCCGGATACCTTCCGCTGCCTGGGGCTGGCGCTGGAATGTGCCAAGTGCGGCGGCACCTCCACGGCCATTCTCAACGGGGCCAATGAGGTGGCGGTAGAGCTGTTTCTCCAGGAGAAAATCTCCTTCCTGGACATTGCCCGACTGGTGGAGGGCGCTCTGGAGCGGGTGGAGTCGGTACCCGTCCAGACCCTGGAGGATGTGCTGGAGGCGGATCGGGCTGCCCGTCAGGCGGTCCATGACTTGTTAATCTGAGGTGAACGCATTTGGAGCGAATCTTTTTTATTCTCTTGGCAATTCTCATTTTCGGCGTGATGATTGCCATTCACGAGTTTGGACATTTCATCACCGCCAAACTGTTGGGAATCCGAGTGAATGAATTTGCCATCGGCATGGGCCCTGCTCTGTGGACCCGTACCCGCGGAGAGACCCAATACTCTCTCCGGGCCTTTCCCATCGGCGGCTATTGTGCCATGGAAGGGGAGGACGAGGACACCGGGGATGACAGGGCCTTCAGCATCCAGCCCGCCTGGAAAAAGATCATCGTCCTGTGTGCCGGGTCCTTCATGAACTTTCTCATGGGCCTGGTCATTGTTCTGGTGCTGTACGCCGGTGTCACCAGCGCCCGGGTGCCGGTGATTACCCAGTTGGCGGATGGCTTCCAGTGGCAAGGTGAGTCTGGCCTCATGGTGGGGGATGAAATCCTCTCCGTGGACGGACACGGCATCTGGGTCTATGAGGATGTACTCACCTTCCTCTCCCGCAACGACGGCACCGGAATGGACCTGGTGGTGCTGCGGGATGGGGAAAAGGTGACCTTGAAGGACTTGCCCATGGAGCGGTTTGAGTATGAGTACCAGGGGCAGAGCGCCTATGGTTTCGGACTGGTCTTTGAACAGGTGGAACCCTTGTCGGCATGGGGCCGGGTGAAGCTGGCCACTGCCCAGACCTTTGACTTTGTCCGCACGGTCTGGATGAGCCTGGGCGACCTGGTCACCGGCCGTGTAGGGGTGGACCAGATGTCCGGCGTCATCGGGGTGGTGGACGTGGTGTCCGAGGTGGGTACCCAGTCTGACTCCATTTTGGTGGGCATTCAGAATGTGTTTTATATCATGGCGCTGATTGCCGTGAACCTGGCCGTGATGAATATGCTGCCCATCCCCGCGCTGGACGGGGGACGGGTGCTCTTCGTCCTCCTCAACGGCATCTCCTACCTGCTGTTCCGGCGGCAGATCCCGCAGCGGCTGGAGGGATATGTCCACGCAGTGGCTTTGGTGCTGCTGCTGGTGATCATGCTCCTCATTGCCTTCCAGGATGTGTGGAAAATCGTTGTGTAGTAACTACTGTAAAGGAAGTGACCTTGCATGACCCGTCAAATTCATGTGGGGGACGTCGCCATCGGAGGCGGCGCTCCCGTCTCCATTCAATCCATGACCAACACCCCCACCCACGATGTGGAGGCCACCCTGTCCCAGATTCGGGCTTTGGCGGCGGCCGGGTGTGAGATTGTCCGTGTGGCCGTGCCCGATGAGCGGGCGGCCCAAGCCATCCCGGCCCTGAAGGCGGGCAGCCCGCTGCCCTTGGTGGCTGACATCCACTTCGACTATCGTCTGGCTCTTACCGCCATTGAGGGGGGAATTGACAAAATCCGCATCAACCCCGGCAACATTGGCGGCGAGGACCGGGTGGAGGCGGTGGCCCGTGCCTGCAAAGAGCGGGGCATCCCCATCCGCATCGGGGTCAACGGGGGCTCCCTGGAGAAGCCCCTACTGGAGAAGTACGGCGGACCCACCCCCGAGGCCCTGGTGGAGAGCGCCCTGGGCCATGTGGCCCTGCTGGAGAAGTACGGCTTTGAGGACATCTGCATCTCCATGAAGTCCTCCTCGGTGCCCACCACTATGCGGGCCTACCAACTCATGGCCCAGAAGTACGACTTTCCCCTCCACCTGGGGGTCACGGAAGCGGGAACGGCGGACATTGGTTCCATCAAGTCTGCCGCAGGCATCGGCGGCCTGCTGGGACTGGGCATTGGGGACACCTTCCGGGTCACCCTTACCGCCGATCCGGTGGAGGAAATTGTATTGGCAAAAAAAATTCTCAAAGCGGTGGGCTTGCGCAAGGACGGCCCTGAGCTCATTGCCTGCCCCACCTGCGGGCGCACCCAAATTGACCTAATCCCCATGGCCCACCGGGTGGAGGAGCTGCTCCGGGGGGTGGACAAGCCCATCACCGTGGCCGTGATGGGGTGCGTGGTCAACGGGCCCGGCGAGGCTCGCCATGCGGACGTGGGTATCGCCGGCGGGAAAGGGGAGGGAGTGCTCTTCCTCCACGGAGAGATTGTGGACAAGGTCCCCGAGGATCAGCTGATTCCACGGCTCATGGAGCTCATTGATACCCTGTGACAAGGAGTACATGGTATGTCAAGAAATCAAGTGACATTTCAAGAGACGTTTGGCCAATACCCCTTCCCCGAAGGGGTATTGGCTTGTTTTGCCCAATATCCCACCCAGGTCAAGGTCTGCCGTCAGACACGGACCATGACGGTGGAGTTGGAGGGAGGGGCTGCGGAACAGGGGCTGGTGGACCAGGTGCGTCAAAGCCTGGCCCGTCTGTTTTCCCTCAACCAGGTGGCGGTGGAATTTCACACCCAGGAGGTCCCGGCGGGGACACCAACGGTGCCGTCTGCCTCTGAGGCTGTGCCGCCGGTTTCCACCCAGGCCAAACCTGCGCCCTCTGGCGATCTGTTCGCCCAGATGGAGGCCATGCGCCGCAAGGTGCTCAACCAGAGCAATCCCGGCGGGGGCCACGGAAAGCCCAAAGTAAAGCAGATCTACGGCAAGATCAACGGAAAGAAAAAGCCGGTCCCCCTGGGCCAGCTCCAGCTGGACATGGGCAGTGTGCTGGTGGAGGGCACGGTGTTCAATGTGGAGCACCGGGAGCTGCCCCGGCGCAAGGCGTGGGTGATCTGCTTTGACATCACCGACAACACCGGCTCCATCCGGGTCAATCAGTTCCTGGAGGGAGAGCTGGCAGCTCCCATCGTCAAGGGTATCAAGAAGGGACAGCGGGTACAGGTACAGGGGCGGCTCAACGTCAGCCGCTTTGAGAGCGACATGATTTTGGAGCCCTACGGCATCAACGAGGTACCCATGCCCGAGGGGCGCAAGGACACGGCGGAGGAAAAGCGCATTGAACTGCACCTGCACACCAAAATGTCCATGATGGACGCCCTGTGTGACGGCAAGGCCATTGTGAAACGGGCCATTGAGTGGGGTCACCCTGCCATTGCCATCACCGACCACGGCGTGGTGCAGTCCTTCCCCGATGCCTACAACGCCTCGGGCCGGGGGGAGAAGATCAAGGTGCTCTACGGCGTGGAGGCCTACTATCAAAACGATGTGGACGAGCGGGTTTCGGTACACGGTCCCGGGGATATGCCACTGGACGGAGAGTTCATCGCCTTTGACTTGGAGACCACCGGTCTGGACCCCAAAACCGATGCCATCATCGAGATTGGCGCCGTGCGAATGCGGGGCGGGGAGGTGCTGGAGCACTTCTCCACCTTTGCAGACCCCGGACACCCCCTCAGCCCTAAGACCGTCTCCCTGACCAGCATCACCGACGAGATGGTGCGTGGGGCGCCCAAGCCTCATGAGGCGGTGGCCAACTTTCTGGCCTGGGCGGGGGATACTCCGCTGGTGGCCCACAATGCGGAGTTTGACACCGGATTTGTGCGGGAGTACTGCCGCAGGGCCAAGCGGGTGTTTGATCCCCTCTACTTTGATACCCTCATTCTGGCCCAATACCTGTGCCCTGAGCTGAACAACCACAAGCTGGACACCGTGTCCACCCACTTGGGGCTGCCCCCCTTCCACCACCACCGGGCAGACGACGATGCCGCCATCTGCGGCCAGATCTTCGCTGCCATGATCCCCATGCTGAAAGAGCTGGGGGTGGAGCGGGTGTCCCAGATCAACGGGGCGCTGGCGGGGAAAAAGCGGGGCGGCAGAGTGCGCCGCACCGCCAACCACCTGATTTTGCTGGCCAAGAATCAGACCGGCCTGCGCAATCTGTATAAGCTGGTGTCCCTGTCCCACCTGGAGCACTTCAACCGCTTTCCCATCATGCCCAAGTCCATCATCAACGAGAATCGGGAGGGGCTCATCATTGGCTCCGCCTGCGAGGCGGGCGAGCTGTTCCGGGCAGTGGTGGACGGCAAGGACGACCGGGAACTGGAGCGGATCGCCTCCTGGTACGACTACCTGGAGATTCAGCCCCTGTCCAACAACGCCTATATGCTCCGGCCTGACAAGGAGGGGCGGCGCATTGCCCAGAGCATGGAGGATCTGCGCAACTTCAACCGGAAAGTTGTGGAGCTGGGCCGCAGGCTGGGCAAGCCGGTGTGCGCCACCGGCGACGTGCATTTCACCGACCCGGAGGAGGAGATTTACCGTCACATCCTCCTGGCCGCCAAGGAGTTTGACGATGCCGACAGCGAGAACCCCCTGTACTTCCGCACCACAGACGAGATGCTCAAGGAGTTTGCTTACCTGGGTGAGGAGACGGCCCATGAGGTGGTCATTGACAACCCGGCGCTGGTGGCCTCCTGGTGCGGCAAGGTGCGTCCCTTGCCAGACGGCCTCTTCACCCCCAAGCTGGAAAACTCGGAAGGGGAGCTGAAGGACCTGGTGTGGGGCAAGGCCCACGCCCTGTACGGGGAAAACCCACCCCAGATCGTGGTGGACCGCATCAACGCCGAGCTCAAGGATATCATCGGCTGTCACTACGACGTCATCTATATGTCCGCTCAGAAGCTGGTGCAGAACTCCCTGGAGCACGGCTATCTGGTGGGCTCCCGTGGCTCGGTGGGCTCCTCTCTGGTGGCCTTTATGTCGGGCATTACAGAAGTGAACTCTCTGCCCGCCCACTACCGCTGCCCCAACTGCAAGCACTCCGACTTTGACTACGCCCAGGAGCATGGCTACGGCTGCGGGGCGGATATGCCGGACATGAAATGCCCGGTGTGTGGGGCGGACTACGCCAAGGACGGCTTCAACATCCCCTTTGAGACCTTCCTGGGCTTTGGCGGCGACAAGGTTCCCGACATCGACCTGAACTTCTCCGGCGAGTACCAGTCCAGCGCCCACAAGTATACCTTTGAGCTCTTCGGCAGCAATCATGTGTTCCGGGCAGGCACCATTGGCTCGGTGAAGGAGAAAACTGCCATCGGCTATGTGCGCAAGTACCTGGAGCGGGTGGGACGGAACAATGTGCCCTTTGCCGAGGTGCTGCGGCTGGCCCAGGGGTGTGTGGGCGTGAAACGTACGACGGGCCAGCACCCCGGCGGCATGGTGGTCATCCCCCAGGACAAGGAGATCTACGACTTCTGCCCGGTGCAGCACCCGGCGGACGACAAGGACTCGGACATCATCACCACCCATTTTGAATATCACTCCATGGAGTCCAACCTGCTGAAGCTGGATATGCTGGGCCACGATGACCCGTCCATGATCCGTATGCTTCAGGACATCACCGGGGTGGACCCCCAGAAGATCCCCCTGGATGATCCGGACACCATGAGCCTGTTTACCACATCGGAAAAGCTGGGCTTTACCGACGATCCCATTCTGGGCCCCACGGGGGCGGTGGCCATCCCTGAGTTCGGCACCTCCTTCGTGCGCGGTATGCTGGAGGACACTCACCCCAGCCAGTTTGACATTCTGGTGCGGCTGTCTGGCTTCTCCCACGGCACCGACGTGTGGCTGGGAAACGCCAAGGACCTCATCACCTCCGGCACCGCCAAGGTCAACGAGGCCATTGGCTGTCGTGACGACATCATGCTCTTCCTCATCTCCAAGGGCTTCAAAGACACCCGAGCCTTCAAGATCATGGAGTCGGTGCGAAAGGGCAGGGGACTGCCCGAGGGCGCAGAGGACGAGATGAAAGAACACGGGGTTCCCCAGTGGTACATCGACTCGTGTAAGAAAATTGCCTACCTATTCCCCAAGGCCCACGCCGTGGCCTACGTCATGATGGCCTTCCGCATCGCCTGGTACAAGGTGCACCGGCCCCTGGCCTTCTACGCCGCCTACTTCTCCATCCGGGCCAAGGCCTTTGATGAGAAGTATATGTGCCGGGGGATTGAGGTGGTCAAGCAGAAGATGAAGGAGATCCAGGCCAAGAAAAACGCCAAGGACAAGGCGGATCGCCCCTCGGCGGTGGAGGAGGATATGCTGGTGACGTTGGAGGTGTGCTATGAGTTCTACCTCCGGGGCCTGACCTTTGCCCGCATGGACATCTCCCGCTCCCATGCCATCAATTTCCTGGTGGACGAGGAACGAAATGCCCTCATCCCGCCCTTCACCTCGGTGGCCGGACTGGGCGAGACCGTAGGCTGGGACATCATGGAGAAGCGGAAGGGAAAGACCTTTATCTCCATTGAGGAGTTCTCCCTGGCCTGCACCAAGGCGTCCAACACCCACCTCCAGCAGCTGAAAGAGGCAGGGGCCTTCGGTGACCTGCCGGACAGCAGCCAATTCTCCTTTTTCTAAACACGATCATAGTCCAACAGTAAAGCCCCCATGCCTGAAAGGAAAGACATGGGGGCTATTTCATAGGGAGTACCGCTGGGGTTATGTTTGTGGTAGAATGGGAGTGGCCGCAGAGGCCTGTAATTGCCTGTGACAGTGCAGGTAGGCAAAAATCAGAAAGATATCTGCAAAAATCCAGGCTGCAGGGGAGGCAAAACAGGCGGCGGTGAATCCAAAATAGGGGACCAGAAAGCTGGTGGCCCCTCGGGCCACCATTTCCAAGAGCCCAGCGAAGGTGGCCAAGGGGGAAAAGCCCATGCCCTGAATGAGAAAACGGATGATGTTGACCAGGGAGAGGGGAAAGTAGAACAGCACACACAACCAGGTCCCTCCGGTGACATAGCGGCGCAGATCTTGTTCCTGCCTGGCGCCGAAGGCTCGGGCCACCGGAATGGATAATCCGCTGCACACGCCAGTACAGAAGCCTACGACGAGAAAGTTGATGGAACTGGTGGCGCCCACCGCGGCCAGTGCAGCTCCACCTAGGGTTTTTCCCACAATGGCGGTATCGACGACGTTGTACAGCTGCTGAAACAGGTAGCCGAAAAACAGTGGAATACCAAAACTGAGAATCAAGCCCATGGGATTTCCATGGGTCAAATCTTTGGTCATATCAGATGCTCCTTTGTCCATAGATGAACGTTACAAATTATAGATGCCTGAACGGAGAAGTCAACGATAAATTCTAAATACAGGAGCGGGCATTCAGGCCGGATGCGGAGCTTGCCAGATCACCCATTGACAAGTGTTTTCCTCTATGGTATATTTACTACACTAGCGAGCTAAAGAAAGGCTGAGAACACCATGAACATACACTTCAATACCCCAGAGGGGACTCGGGACCGGCTTTTTGCCGAGTGCCTGGAGCGGCGTCAGGTACAGGGAGCCCTGGTGGATCTGTTCCGCCGCCGGGGCTATGCGGAGGTCATCACTCCCGAGGTGGAGTTTTACGACCTGTTCGTCCATTCGGGCAGTCCACTGCCCCAGGAGACCATGCTGAAGATCATTGATCGGTCTGGGAAGATCATGGTCATGCGACCGGACTCCACCACTCCCATTGCCCGCCTGGCGGCCACCAAACTGAAAACGCTGCCGCTGCCCCAGCGGCTGTATTACGACCAGACGGTGTTCCGCTCCGGCAACGCCCATGAGGGCGGCAGCAGTGAGATTGCCCAGTGCGGGGTGGAGATGCTGGGCGCCACAGGCAAAAAGGCCGACTTGGAGATGATCGCTCTGGCGGTGGATGCCCTGCGGGCCTGCGGCCTGGATGGGTTTCACATCGAGGTGGGCCACGTGGGGTTCTATCAGAATCTGGCCAGCCGGATGAAGATGCCCCAGGAGGAGCAGGAGCGGATGCGGCAGCTCATTGAGGGAAAGAACTATGCCGTGCTCAACGACTTCTTGGAGCCCTACACGGCCCAACCGGACTGTGCCGCCCTCCGCCGCCTGCCCTATCTGTTTGGCGGGGCGGAGGTGCTGGAGGAGGCCCGGGCCCTGGCCGGTGACTGCCCCAGCCTGGATTATCTGGAGCAGCTGTACGGGGAGCTGTGTCAGGCTGGATATGGGGACTATGTGCGGTTCGATCTTGGCCTGGTACATCAGATCGACTACTACACCGGCGTGGTGTTTCGGGGGTACGCCACCGGGGCAGGGGCTCCGGTGCTGTCCGGAGGCCGGTATGACAACCTGGTGGAGCTGTTTGGAAGAAGGGCGGAGGCCACGGGCTTTGCTGTGGACGTGGACGCTGTGGGCGGTTGCCTGGAGGTGGATGTGCCTCGGCTGCTCACCGTCATCCACTATGAGAGCGGTTGTTTGGGACGGGCACTGGAGGTCATGGACCGCCTGCCCGCAGGCACCTGCGAGTTGTCCCCCTGCCGGACCCTGTCCAGCACCATGAACCTGGCCAAGGAGAAAGGGGCGCTGCAAGTGCTCAGTTTGGATGATTCAGGAGAGAGGTGGTTGGAGGTATGAGCCAGCGGCTGAGAATCGCCCTGACCAAAGGGCGTCTGCAAGACAAATCCGTGGAACTGTTCGAGAGGATGGGGCTGGACTGTACCCCCATTCGCAACCCTGGGCGACGGCTCATCCATGCCGTGCCCAATTACCCGCTGGATGCGGTGCTGGCCAAAGCCCCCGACGTCATCACCTACGTGGAGCACGGGGTGTGTGACCTGGGTATTGTGGGCAAGGACACCATCCTGGAAAAAGGCGGGGCCTTCTATGAGGTGTTGGACCTGGGCTTTGGCCGGTGCCGGTTTGCCCTGGCCGTGAAGGCGGGCAGCGACTTCTACGCCACCTATAAGACCCGCCGGGTGGCCTCCAAATATCCCAACGTCACCCGCGCGTTTTTTGAGCACAAAGGGATGGACGTGGACATCATCAAAATCGAGGGCAGCGTGGAGCTGGCTCCCATTTTAGGGCTGGCCGACGGCATCGTGGATATTGTAGAGACGGGGGCAACCTTAAAGGAAAATGGCCTGGTGCCCATTGAGGACGTGGCCCAGGTGTCCGCCCGCCTCATCGTCAATACCGCCAGCATGAAACTGCACAAACAGGAAATATTGGACTTCATCCAGCAGTGCCAGGCCAATTTGTCCGGCACCTGAGAGGAAAGAGGAGACAGATATGTGGGAATTGGTGGTGGCCGGAGAAGGCCGTGAACAGAAAAAGTTGGCGTCCATGCGCTCCCGGGCTGCAGAGACCGGGGCAGAAATTCAGCGCAGCGTGGCGGCCATCATGGAGGATGTGCGCCGGCGTGGCTACCAGGCGGTGGAGGAGTACTCGGTGAAATTTGACGGCAATCCTCCCCGTGAGGTGACCATGGAGGAGTTGGAGCAGGCGGCCCAGAGAATTCCGGCCCAGCTGCTTGGGGCCCTCCGGCGCAGCGCTGAGCACATCCGGGCCTATCAGCAGGAGCTCTTGAGCGAGGTGCAGATGGGCCTTCGGCTGTGGGATAGCCCCAGCGGCGGCAAGGTGGGGCGTGTGGTTCGACCTCTGCACCGGGTGGGCGTGTATGTCCCCGGGGGACGGGCTGCCTACCCCAGTTCCGTACTGATGAACGTCATCCCCGCCAAGGTAGCCGGGGTGGATGAGGTGGTCATGGTCACCCCACCCACGGAAAACCTCAGCGATGTGGTGCTGGCCGCCGCCTGGGTGGCGGGGGTGGACCGCTGCATTGCCGTGGGCGGCGCCCAAGCGGTGGCTGCCCTCACCTATGGAGCGGGCTTCATTCCCCAGGTGGATAAGCTGGTGGGCCCGGGCAACGCCTTTGTGGCCGAGGCCAAGCGCATGGCCTACGGAAATCTGGACATCGACATGGTGGCAGGACCCTCGGAAGTGCTGGTCATTGCAGACCGGACCGCCAACCCCTGCCATGTGGCCGCCGACCTGCTCAGCCAGGCGGAACACGATCCTCTGGCCTCTGCGGTCCTCCTCACCGACAGCATGGAGCTGGCCCAGGGGGTGCAGGGAGAGATCCAGCGGCAGCTGGGCTATCTGAGCCGCCGGGAGATCATGGAGCAGTCCCTGGAGAATTTCGGCTGCGCCATTGTCTGCCCGGATCTGGAGACCTGCGCAAGACTTGCCGACCAGGTGGCCCCGGAGCACATGGAGATCGTCACCGCCGATCCCCGCCAGGTCATGGAGATGGTGCACAACGCTGGGGCCATCTTCCTGGGGGGAAATACCCCGGAGCCCCTGGGAGACTACATGGCCGGGCCTGACCACGTGCTGCCCACCAGCGGCACCGCCCGGTTTTTCTCCCCCTTGTCGGTGGACTCCTTCCTGAAAAAGACCAGTGTGCTGGAGTACCGCCGGGAGGACCTGGAGCAGGTGAAGGAGGAGATCATCACCCTGGCCCAGGCAGAGCACCTCACCGCCCACGCAAACTCCATCCAAGTGCGTTTTGCCAAGGAGGATTGACCATGAGAACAGCAGCGATCAGCCGAAAGACCAAGGAGACGGACATCACCCTCTCCCTCTGCCTGGAGGGGGGAGAGGTGTCCGTGTCCACTGGGATTGGATTTTTTGACCATATGCTCACAGCTCTGGCCTTCTACGCCGGATGGGGGCTGAACCTCCAGGTGGAGGGGGATTTGTACGTGGATGGGCACCACACCGTGGAGGACACGGGGATCGTGCTGGGTCAGGCTTTTCGCCAGGCTCTGGGGGATAAGGCCGGCATCCGCCGTTTTGGAACTTCCTATGTGCCCATGGATGAGGCGCTGTGCCGCACGGTGCTGGACTGCTCCAACCGCCCCTATCTTGTGTTTCAGGCCGAGATGCCCCAGCCCATGATCGGGCAATATGACAGCTGCCTGACGAAAGAGTTCATGCAGGCGTTTGCCGTCCACGGGGGGCTCACCCTCCACCAGTGCTGCCTGTATGGGGAGAACGCCCACCACATCACCGAGGCCCTGTTCAAGTCCCTGGGGATGGCCCTGAAGGAGGCGGCCCAGGTGGTGGGGACCGGTGTGACTTCCACCAAGGGCGTGCTGTAACACCAAAGAGAAACGAGGAAATCCTATGAGCTATACCGCCATTGTGGACTATGGGGTTGGAAATCTGAAAAGCGTCTCCAACGCCCTGAGCTATGTGGGGCTGGACAATCGAATTACCGGGGATGCCGGAGAACTGGAGCGGTCCAACGCCATTCTTCTCCCCGGCGTGGGCGCCTTTCCCGATGCCGCCCGCAAGCTGCGCCAGACAGGACTGGACGAGGTGATTCTCCGTGCGGGCAGAGAGAAACCGGTACTGGGTATCTGCCTTGGAATGCAGCTGCTCTTTGCCCGGGGAGAAGAAGGGGAGGACTGCCTTGGATTGGGCGTCGTTCCCGGAGTGGTGAAACGGATGGAGACCCAATACAAGCTGCCCCACATCGGCTGGAACAGCCTGTCCTTTCCCAATCCCTCCCCGCTGTTTCGGGGCCTGGAGGAGGGGGCATGGGTCTATTTTGTCCACTCCTTTTCCGGCCGGGCTGACGATCCCACGCAGGTGATCGCCACTACGGATTATGGCATGGAGGTTGTGGCGGCGGTGCAAAACGGCAACTTTTTCGGCACCCAGTTCCACCCGGAGAAGAGCGGGGACGTGGGCCTGGAAATTCTAAAGAATTTTGGAGCGATGAACCCATGATTATCTTACCAGCCATTGATTTGAAGGATGGGGCCGTGGTGCGGCTCTACAAAGGCAGCTTTGACACGGTGCACCAGGTGGCCTCCGATCCGGTGACGGTGGCCCGGGCCTTCCAGGAGGCCGGGGCAAAGTGGATGCACATGGTGGATCTGGACGGGGCCCGGGACGGGGTGCGCCGCAACGCAGACTTGGTGCGGGCGGTGTCCGATTTGGGGCTCCAGGTGGAGCTGGGGGGCGGCATCCGCTCCATGGCAGATCTGGAGGCGGTGTTTGCCCTGGGGGTGACTCGGGCAGTCATCGGCTCCGCCGCCGTGTCCAACCCTGACCTGGTGGCCCAGGCCATTGCGGCCTATGGGGCAGATCGCATTGCCGTGGGCATTGACGCCCGGGACGGCAAGGTGAAGACTTCCGGCTGGGAGGTGGACTCCGGGCTGGACTTCCTGGAGTTTGCCCAAAGCATGGTAAACCTGGGTGTAAAGAAAATAATCTTCACAGATATTGAGACAGACGGAATGTTGTCTGGCCCATCTTTTGGGCGGCTGCGGGAGCTGCAACAGGCGGTGTCCTGTGACCTCATCGCCTCCGGTGGGGTGTCCTGCAACCGGGACATTGTGGAATTGGAGAAGATGGGTCTGTACGGGGCCATCATCGGGAAGGCCTACTATACCGGAGCCATTGACCTGGCCCAGGCGGTAAAGGACGGTGGAGCCCAATGCTAGCCAAGCGTATCATTCCCTGCCTGGATGTGCGGGATGGCCGGGTGGTGAAGGGAGTCAACTTCGTCAACATCCGGGATGCCGGTGACCCGGTGGAGCTGGCCCGCTACTACTCAGACCAGGGGGCGGATGAGATCGTCTTTCTGGACATCACCGCCACCAGCGATGCCCGGGACACCGTGGAGGACGTGGTGGAGCGCACCGCCAGCCAGGTCTTTGTCCCCCTGACGGTGGGGGGCGGCATTCGCACGGTGGAGGACTTTCGCCGCCTGCTGCGGGCAGGGGCGGACAAGATCTCCGTCAATTCCTCGGCAGTGAAACATCCCCAGCTCATCGCCGATGCCGCCCAGCTCTTTGGCTCCCAGTGCGTGGTGCTGGCCATTGACGCCAAACGGCGGGAAGAGGGCTGGTTTGAAGTGGTGGTGGCAGGCGGCCGCATTCCCACCGGGCTGGATGCGGTGGAGTGGGCCAAGAGGGGCCAGGAACTGGGGGCGGGGGAGATCCTCCTGACCTCCATGGATGCCGATGGCACCAAGGCCGGCTTTGACTTGGAGCTGACCCGCGCGGTGACCGGTGCGGTGACCATCCCGGTGATCGCCTCGGGGGGCTGCGGGGAGCTGTCCCACTTTGCCCAGGTGTTTGAGGAGACCGGGTGTGATGCGGCTCTGGCCGCCAGTCTGTTCCACTTTGGGGAGCTGACGGTCCCCCAGGTGAAGGAGTATCTCCGGGAGCAGAATATCCCGGTACGCGAGAGGAGAGAGGGCTGTGTTTGATCTGGATTTGCTCTTTCAAAAATCTGACCTTATCCCGGTGATTATCCAGGATTCCGACACCAAGCAGGTGCTGATGCTGGGCTTTACCAACCGGGAGGCGGTGGAAAAAACTCTGGAGACAAAGACCGCCTGGTTTTGGAGCCGCAGCCGTCAAAAGCTGTGGAACAAGGGGGAGAGCAGCGGACATTTCCTCTATGTCAACGAAATCTTCACCGACTGTGACACGGACACGCTGCTCTATCTGTGCACCCCCAAAGGGCCCACCTGTCATACTGGAGCTACCAGTTGTTTTTTCCGTGAAATCAAAGTATAATGAAAGTGTGCCTAGACATACTTGGAAGGAGAGGATTCCCATGAACGATACCATGCAAAAACTGTACTCGGTGGTTCTGGATCGCAAGGCCAACCCCCAGGAGGGCTCCTATACCTGCTATCTGTTTGACAAGGGTCTGGACAAGATTCTCAAAAAGGTGGGGGAGGAGTGTGCGGAAACCATCATCGCCGCAAAAAATGGCGTAAAGGAGGAGACGGTGGGGGAGATCTCCGACCTCATCTATCACCTGATGGTCATGATGGCGCAGCAGGGGATTCCTCTGGATGATGTGATGGCGGAGCTGGAACGCCGCAGTTTGAAAATCGGAAATTTGAAAATCATGAAACAAGTGGATCGGGAGACCTGATATGCAAGAATATAATCAATCCTTTAACCCCGGTGAATTTGACAGCAGCTATGCCACCGGCCGGCTGACGTTAAACCGGTATATTTCCCGCACCTTCGGCTGGATGTTTTTGGGGCTGTTAGTGACCTTTGCTCTGGCCTGGTATATGGCAGCCAGCGGCCTGGTGATCCGGCTGTTGGTGACGATGCCTTCTCTGCTTATGGTGCTGCTGGTGGCGGAGTTGGTAGTGGTGCTGGTGTTCTCTGCCCGCCTCCATAAGCAGTCGGTGAACGTCAGTCGTGTGCTGTTTTTCGTCTACTCCATCCTCAACGGGGTGGTGTTCTCCGTCTACTTTGTGGCCTTTGATGTGGCGGCAGTGGTGCTGGTGTTTGGTTTGACCGCCCTGTTTTTCGGCGCTTTTGCCCTGTACGGCCGATTTACACGCACCGATCTTTCCAGACTGCGCCCGCTGATCTTTGCCGGGTTGATCTTCTTGGTCATCAGTGGACTGGTTCTGATGCTCTTTGACATCAGCGCCCTGGAGCGGCTGGTGTGCATGGTGGGAATTGTCATTTTCCTGTGTGCCACCGCCTATGACACCCAGAAAATCAAGACCAACTACCAGTACTTCAGTCACGATGCGGCGCTTTTGGAGCGGGCCTCCATCTATTCGGCCCTTCAACTGTATCTGGACTTTATCAATCTGTTTTTGTACCTGCTGCGCTTTTTGGGCGCCAGCCGCAGCCGACGTTAACGGCGCAAAAAATGGGATGCCATATGGCATCCCATTTTTCATTTGGAAACCTCCGCCTCATACTCCTGAAGCAGGGTATTCCAGCTGTCGTATTGGCTGTCTCCTCGGCGGTCTGAGAACATTTTGGTGCCCTCCAAATACCTTGAGAGGAAATTGGTAACCTTGACACAGCCGGAGTAGTTGAGGTGGTCACCCCGGTCATAGGTGTCGGTGGACCAGTCGATGGGGACCTCCTGTGGCATGGTGTTCAGGTCGATGTACTCGATGCCCAGATCTTCGGCCAGGGCCTGAATGCCGTTGTGACGCTGGTAGTTCCAGTTGACGGTGCTGGGGGTACTGAGCAGCAACAGCTTTGCCCCGTTTGCCTCGCACAGCTGCTGGATTTGCTCCACCAAAATCCGATTGACCATGGGGATGGTAGCTGCGTTTGTCGTCTGTGTCATGTAGCTGGAGGTGTCCGCTCCATTGACCTTGGTGCTGCGGCGGTTTCCCTTATAGGGGGTTGTGTACGTGCTTTCCTCCGAGACCGCCAGATCCCGCTGACTAATGTTTTTCCAGCGGTCGTGATAGCGGAGAATGGGCAGGTAGCGGGAGACTTCATCCATAACGATGGTCTTGGCAGGAATGTTCCGATAGATACACAGGGTTTCCAGAATCACCAGCTTGGGAGATTGGGTCTCAAAGGCACGCTCCAAAAGCGTCTTGCTGTAAGAGAGGTACTGCTTACTGCTTCCGCACACATAGCTGGTGTAACCGGTATCTTTCCAGATCAGCAGGGGGGAGATGGATGTATAGGACTCGCTGTCCCCCACCACAACCACGTCGATGGAATTGGGGGGTTCACCTTGGATGCCGTTGGCGATGACCTCCTCCATCCCCGCATCCTTGGTGTTGTTTTTGGGGACGAAGAGGAAGGATAGGCCATATAGAATGATGAGAAGGCCCAGACCGAAGGCGGCGAAACCCAAAAGTGGTTTGACAATCTTCATTGTTGGATGACCTCCTTATTAAAATCCGGCGTAAATGGGGTCAACGGGGATGTAACCGATGCCGTAGGCGCCAAAAATCACCAGAAAACAGATGGCGGCATAGTACACCGCAATGCGCACCGGCCAGGGCTTGGCAACGATCCGCTCACCCAGCCGGGCACCGCGCTCTTGGGCCAGACCCACAAACAGCAGGAACACCAGAAAGGCTACCACCAGAATGAAGTCGGCGGCGTCCATGCCGTAGGCGAAGAAGTTGCCGGAGACGATGGGGGTAAAAGACCAGTTGGTCACCATGCGCCAGGCCATCTTTAAGCCGTTGCGCAGGCCCTCGGCCCGGAAGAACAGCTCGCCGATACACACCAGCACACAGGTTCTCAGGGCCTGCATGACCCGATAGGCCACATGATTTCGGTCAATGTGGAGCCGCTCTGTGACGGTGAGCACCAGAGGCTGAATCAGGTTTCCGGAGAAAATCAGGGCGAAATGGTACAGGCCAAAGAAGATGTAGTTCCAGGCCGAGCCGTGCCACAGGCCATTGCACAGCCACACACACAGCAGCGCCACGCTGCTGGTGAGAATGGGACCATAGCGGTGGCCGAAGCGTTTCCGTGCCTTGGAGGTCAGCTTTTTCATGGGCTTGGACATACTGACGGGGTAGAAGATGTAGTCCTTGAACCAGGTGCCCAGGGTGATGTGCCACCGCTGCCAGAACTCAGAAATGGTGCGGGAGAAAAAGGGACGCTGGAAATTTTCCGGCATGGCTACGCCGAAGAGTTGGGCGCTGCCCAGTGCCACGTCGATGGTGCCGGAAAAGTCCATGTACAGCTGTACCGTGTAACAGATGGCCGCCAGGGCAATGACCGAGCCGTCATACTGGTCATATCCGGAAAATACATTGAGGATAAAAATATTCAGCCGATCAGCTACCACCATTTTTTTGATGATGCCCCAGAGAATGCGCTGACCGCCCAAATAAAAATTGTGCCACTGCATTTTCGGGGCATCCCACAGCCGCTGGGCGGTCTGCTCGTAGCGGCAGATGGGTCCCTCCATCATCTGAGGGAAAAAGCCCAGGAAGAGGGCCAGGCGGAAGAGGTTTCGGTCTGCCTGAATTTTCCCGCGATAGACATCCAGCAGGTAGGACACCGCTTGCAGAGTGTAGAAGGAGATGCCGATGGGCAGGACAAAGTGGGGAACCGGGAGAATGGCAGGCATATGGAGAATGCGCAGAAGTGTGTTCCCGTTTCCCAGAAAGAATTGGCTGTATTTGAGGGTGAGAAGCAGGCCAATGTGGATGACCACGCCCAGGAGAATGATGGAGCGCTGCTTTTGCTGAATGGAGGCCCGGATGGATTTCCGCTGTTCCGGTTCCGCCTGAGCCAGCTTCTGTTTTCCAGTCAGACCGGTGAGCTCCAGCCACAACCCCAGGTGATGAATGGAGAGGGTGGAGAAGAGCAGATATACGATCAGCGACCCGCTGACCGCCCAGAAGAACACATAGCTTGCCAGCAGCAGGACTACCCGGCGCACCCGCTGGGGCGTAATGGCGTAGAGGCCTGCCGTGGCGGGGAGCAGAAGCATTAGGTACTGCGGGGAGAAGTAGGAGGCCATTTTATCCCTCCTCTTGGAGGCGCACAATCAGATCCCAGAGGTTCTGGGCGGAGTTAAAGTTGTGGGGAATGACTTCCACGGTGGGAATGGTGACATCAAAGGCGTCCTCTACCTCGGCCACGATGGAGATGATGTCCAGGGAGTTCAGGTGATGCCCGTCAATCAAGTCCTGGCAGGTCTCAAAGTCCAGGTCAGGGCGAATTTCTTCCAACAGTTCCAGCAAACGATCCATGTTTCATTACCTCATTTCTTTTGATTGGGGGTATTCAGGGGATAGGTGTCAAAGTGGGGGCGCAGCTCCTCCACCGTTCCGTCTGGGTGACGGTATAAAACGGCGGGCAGATCCCGGCTGAGGAAGAGGGAGATGCCCTCGGTCATGCAGTATGCGCCGGTGCGCTGGAAGGCCAACACATCACCCACATGGAGGGAGGGGAGGGGAAGCTGCTTGACCAAAATATCATTGATGGTGCACAGAGAACCGCAGATGTTCCATGGCTCCACATTTCCCGGGGAATGGGAGGTGAAGTGCCGGATGGGAGGGAGTTTCATGGCCATGGACTGGCCGTAGTACACCAGCTGATGCATCCCGCCGTCCACAATGGCGTAATTCTGGTTGTGGTTGCGCTTGGCATCCACCACCTGGGTGAAGTAGGTGCCGCAGTGGGCGGCCAGGCTCCGGCCCAATTCCAATATGACGGTACCGGCAAAGGCCATGGCCTCCAGCATCTGGGCAAACTGCTCCAGGTACGCATCTTCTTGGAAATCGTCCTCTGCGTAGTAGCTGACCGGGAAACCAGGCCCAAATTCCAGCTCCTCCATGGGCCGGCCCAGCAGGGCCTCCAGTTCCTTTAGAAATTCGTCCACCGTATTCAGTTCCCGCTGGAGCCGTTTTAAGGAGGTCTTTTGGGTACCGGAGAAGTACTGGACGCCCTTGAAGTGCAGGAGAGATTCTTTTCCATACTGGGTGAGGATGGTGGTGATCTCCTCTTTTTCCAGGCCAAATTGGTTGCCGCTGGTCAGACGCAGCAGCAGAGACACCGGTGTGCCACTCTCCTGAGCTGTGCGGCGGAGAAGGTGGAACTGCTCCATGGACTCCACGGTGAAGATTGCCGGGGAGTAGGGAAGGATGTCCTGAATGAAGTCGGGGGTCTTGTACACCCCGGAGACCACGAACTGGGACTTGGGCAGCCCCTGGCGCTCACAAATCCGGTATTCACCGGGAGAACACAGCTCCAGCCGCTCCACCAGTGGGGAGAGGTAGCCAGCCAGGAAGGGATTGGCTTTGATGGCATAGCACAGCCCTACCCTTTGGGGCAGCTTGGAGCGCAGGTATGCCACCCGCTGTTCCAGCACGGTCCCGTCAAAGAGATACAAAGGGGTGGCGTGGTCGGAGAGCAGGGAGCTTACAAAGGTTTCATCCACGGCTGACAGCTCCTTTCATCAGTAGGGTACGGTCGATTTTTCCGTTCTTGTTTAGGGGAAACTGTTCCACTTGGCGGAACACGTTGGGGATCATATAGGGGGGAAGAGTGGGGAGCAGCTGTAAGCGCAGCTCCTTGGGGGTCGGCTCCCCCTGGTAGAAGGCGTACAGGCGGTGTTTTTCACTGTGAAACACGCAGCAGCACCGGTGTACACCGGGCAGATTGGAGACGGCTCGTTCGATTTCCTCCAGTTCGATGCGGTGTCCCATATGCTTGATCTGAAAGTCCTTGCGGCCACAGAAGTGAAGCTCTCCCAGAGAAGAGTAGCGGGCCAAGTCTCCAGTGCGGTAGATCCGCTCCGGGTAGCAGGGGTTCAGGGGGGTGTTGGGGAAAGCCTTGGCGGTCTGTTCCGGGTTGCGGTAGTAGCCCAAGGCCAGGGCGGAGCCCCGCACACACACCTCGCCCACCACGTTGGGGGCAGTGACCAGATGATCCTCCCCGTCCAGCAAAAACACATCCTCGTTGGGGAAGGCCTGTCCCATGGGAATGCCGTCGGGATAGGAGCGGGTTCGGTCAATGATATGATACGTACAGTTGCAGGTGATCTCGGTAGGACCGTACAGGTTGACAAACTGTGCCTGAGGCAGATGTTCCATCCAGGTCTTCAAGTGCTTGGCCGGCATCACCTCGCCGCTGAAGAGCACCTTGTTGACCGTCTCGGGCACACGGTAGTCCAGCCCGTGGACGGTGGTGATGAGGCACAGGGCGGACACGGCCCAAATGAGGGTAGTGGCCCGGTGTTCACAGAGAAAATCCAGCAGCTGCTGGGGCTGGGAGAAGAGGGGGCGCGGCACCAACACCAGGGTGGCACCGGTGGCCAGGGCGGAGTAGATGTCCTTGACCGATACGTCAAAGTCAAAGGGCGCCTGGTTGGCGATGACATCTTCGTGGGTAATGGAGAACAGGGGGCAGAAGTGGTGGATGAAATCCAGGGTGGAGCGATGTCCCACCACCACTGCCTTGGGTACCCCGGTGGAGCCGGAGGTGAAGTTGGCATAGAGAGGATCGGTGTCCACGTGATGGCTCCGAATCTGAGACAGCTGAGCGTGATGAATGCTGCTGCGCACCAGGTCGTCGTAGAGCAGGATGCGGTGAGAAGGAAATATTTCTTCCAGCCCAGCCCGATGGGCCTCATCGGTGATGACAAAGGGAGCTTGGAGCACCGACTGCATCTGCTTGAGCCGCGAGGTGGGAAGCTGGGTATTGAACGATACGTAAAAGCCTCCTGCGTACACGATACCCCAGAACGCGCAGAGATTGGCCACGCTCTTTTCCATGTATACGGCTACGGGTTGTCCTTTTGCCAAGGACAGGGAGAGGGAGGAGCCAATGCGCCGACTGGCATCCAGGGCCTGGGAGAATGTGACGGTTTGAGTTTCGTCTACCAGAGCGGGTTTGTCCGGGAATTGGCGCGCGCTCTGTTCCAAATATTCCAAGATGTGTGTCATAGTCTGTATGTCTCCTATGGGTTGTCAGGGGGAGTCCCCCTACGTATGTGCTATTATGGGGGATAATTCTTAATACCGCCATGGGTTGTTTCTTAAGAATTTTTAAGGATGTGGAAACAAATTGTAGTATTTACACCCTCTGGTTGCAGGCAAGACAGGTATGTGGTATAATCCATAGAGCAGCGACCAGCTGGAATTTTTCTTATTTTGTGTCCAAATGGGCGTCTGTTTGGGAAAAATGCGCAAAGGTTGTGAAACATATGCAACAGCAAACAGAAAAGAAAGTAATGCTCTCCGGCATTAAGCCCAGCGGAGATCTGACCCTGGGCTCCTATCTGGGTGCCATTAAGAATTGGGCTGCCCGAGCCGAGGAGTTTGATTGTTATTACTTTATGGCAGATCTGCACTCCATTACAGTGCGGCAGAACCCCGCCGATTTGCGTCGGCGTACTCTGGAGCAGCTGGCGCAATACATCGCCTGCGGCCTGGACCCGGAGAAGAACACCCTGTTCATTCAGTCCCACGTTCACCAGCACGCGGAACTGGGGTGGGTGCTCAACTGCTATGCCATGTTTGGAGAGTTGTCCCGGATGACCCAGTTTAAGGATAAGGCTGCCAAAAACGCAGACAATATCAACGGCGGTCTGTTTACCTATCCCTCGCTGATGGCCGCTGATATTCTTCTCTATCAGCCCGACTATGTGCCCGTGGGAGAGGATCAGAAGCAGCACGTGGAGCTGACCCGCAACATTGTCCAGCGCTTCAACGGCATTTATGGGGATGTATTTAAGATGCCGGAGCCCTACATTCCCAAGGTGGGCGCCCGCATCATGTCTTTGACCAACCCTGAGGCCAAGATGTCCAAGTCTGAGAATGAGGACACCGGCCGGGTGTGCCTCATGGACGATCCCGCCGTCATCATGAAGCAGTTTAAGCGGGCCATCACAGACAGCGACCGGGAGAACTGCGTGCGCTACGATCCGGAACACAAGCCCGGGGTGGCAAACCTGATGAACATTTACGCCGCAGTAACTGGAAAGTCTTATGCAGACATCGAGCGGGAGTTTGACGGACAGGGCTACGGCGTGTTTAAGCCCGCTGTGGGCGAGGCCGTGGTGGAGTGCCTGCGGCCCATCCGGGAGGAGGCCACCCGCATGATGGCAGACAAGGCGTATCTGGAGAGTGTGTACCGTGCCGGAGCAGAAAAAGCCTCCCGCGTGGCCCAGAAGACCCTGCGGAAGGTGTATAAAAAAGTGGGATTTGTGGCGCTGTAAGGCGCTACTCCTGTTCCTCGTCATCCCCCAGCCCCAACAGGAGCATAAGACCCAGGGTGATGACCAGTTCCAGATTGTCCCCCTCTATAAAGAGAAATAGCAGGATGAGTACCAGGAGAATGTCGCCGGTATCAATGTGCTCCAAAGAGAAGTGCTTGGTGACCCCGCCCAGAAGCTGAGAAATCCCTCCGGACAATTCCTGTAAGACGGAAGAACCGGTGTGTGGGGGCTGGCTGCTCATCGGCGCCTGCGGGTGCGGCTCTTGCGTGGGAGAATCGTCCAGCACCATCCAATCATCGTCGGATAAGTAGTGACTATACATGGGAATCCTCCTTTGATCGGAAGAGCTCCAGGCCGCTGCGGATGAGCACAGACAGCTTGGCAATTTGGATGGCTTTGTCCAGCTTCGCATACCGCTCCGGCTTGACAAAGGGGCGCAGGGCCTGGAGCAGTGCGGTACGCCGGTCGTCTTGCCTCCCCATCTGCCCCATGAACTTTGCCGCCATGGAGAGCAGCTTGGGGTCCAGCTTTCCCACGCCGCTGAGCAGTCCCGACAGGTCCGGCCCGGCGGGCGGAGGGGAGGTGGGAGCCGCCGGAGTCGGAGAAGGGGTGCCTTGTTGGGTGTTGTCACCTTCCAAGGATTTTGCCAGAGCCATGATCTGCTCCATGGCCTGGGGGTTGGAGAGGATGCCCTCCAATTTTTCTTCCCATTCCGCCATTGGCTCACCTCCTTTTTTCACTCGTTGAGATGCTGTTTCATTTTCTCCATCAATTTGGCCCCTTGCGGATCCCGCATCAGGGCACGTATGGCGGAAATCAGGGGGGCGGCATCCCCTTTGGCGGCGTGGTTGGCCGCCTGTTCCAAATCGCCCCCGGTATTCTCCCGGAGCATGGTGAACAGCTGTTGAGTTTCCGGGGCGTTGCGCAGCTGCTCCAGCTTCTTCTGGTCGGAGAGCAGGTGCGCTGCCTGCTTGTTGTGAAGCAGTCCATCCAAGTTGGCCATGGGAATTCCTCCTATCGCAGGGGAGCGTACTGGGCTCGCCTGTTCCTATTATATGAGTAAACAGAGAAAAGGTGACTACCATGAAAATACTAGTATTTTCCGACTCTCATGGCTCCATGGGCAAGATGGTGGAGGCCATGGAGTTGGAACGTCCCCACCATGTGTTTTTCCTAGGTGACCATTATCGGGATGGGCAGGAGCTGGCCTCTCTGTACCCGGATGTACCCATGGACCTGGTACGGGGCAACTGTGATTGGGGAAAGGCACCCGACTTACGGGTGGTGGAGCTGGAAGGTGTCCGGTTCCTCCTGACCCATGGGCACCTGCAATATGTAAAAAGCGGATTGGACGAGTTGCTCCAAGAGGGATTGAACCGGCAGGTGAATGTCATCTGTTTTGGCCACACCCACCTGGCCAAGGTGGTGTATCGCCAGGGAATTTACCTGATGAATCCAGGAACGGTGGGTGGGTGCCGTGCCCGTGAGGGGTACGGGGTCATCCACGCCCAAGATGGAAGCATCAATCTGGAGTTGAAATAAAAATTCCCCGGTTTGCACCGAGGAATTTTTATCGGAGTTATCCGTGATAGGTTTGGCTGTTGTGCTGGTGATCCGTGGGCCGGA
Organism: Candidatus Enterenecus avicola; assembly: GCA_018715985.1. GTDB lineage: Bacteria > Bacillota > Clostridia > Oscillospirales > Oscillospiraceae > Enterenecus > Enterenecus avicola. The sequence goes on along the minus strand of DVKO01000127.1, from coordinate 4,709 downwards.
ACAGCAGGGTGACGCACCAGATGGCAGCGATGCCCACCAGCGCGTAGATGGTACGGGCCAGCCAGGTGCCGGAGCCACCACAGATGAGTGCCACCAGGTCAAAGTTGAAAAGGCCGATGGTACCCCAGTTCAAACCTCCGATGATGGCCAGGGACAAGGCTAATTTGTCTAAAAACACGTGAAAAACCTCCTTTTCTCTGCCACTGGTAGTATGGGCAGGGGAAAGGAGGTTTATGCATTCATTGAAATTCTTTCAAATGCTTGGGGCCAAAGCCGTGGGGCATCAACTGATCCAGCGTGACTTCCTTGTAGCTCTGATCACTTCGGGCCACCAAGATGCGCAGGTTGGGCTGAAATTCGTACAGCATTTGACGGCAGGCGCCGCAGGGCCAACAAAATTCGTCTCCCCGAGAGATCACTGCCAGCGTGTCCAGGTCGCTGGTATGGCCCTCGCTGACCGCCTTCACCAGCGCTGTGCGCTCCGCACACAGGCATTGACCATAGGCGGCGTTTTCCACGTTGCACCCGGTAAAGACCTGTCCGTCCCGGCACAGCAGGGCTGCACCCACCGGAAAGTGAGAATAGGGGGCGTAGGCCCGCTCCAGCATGGTGTGGGCCAGGGACACCAGTTCGAGATCCGTCATACTTTTACCGCCTTTCTGGGATCAGAAGGGATGGACGTGAATGTGCAGATGGCTGGAGATGAGGAGCAGGCCCAGGGCAAAGCCAATGATGGTGGCCAGAATGGCCCACTTGGACCGCCACTGCTGGTAAGCCTCGGGGAGCAGTTCAAAGAACACCACATACAGCATGGCGCCTCCGGCGATGCTCATGGCCACGGACAGGGCCAGAGGGGTCTGGTTGCCGATAAAGTAGCCCAGCAGAGCACCCAGAACCGTGGGAGCGCCGCTGAGGGCGGCAACGCCGATGGCAGAAAAGGGCTTGGAACCGTCGTGAAGAAGGGGGACGGCGATGCTCATGCCCTCAGGAATGTTGTGGAAGGCGATGGTGACAGCGGTGAGCAGGCTGGCGTAGCAGATGCCCTGTACCGCCACCGTGGTGCCCACTGCCATGCCCACCGGCATATTGTGCAGAGCCACTGCGGCAGCCAGCACAAATCCAGCTGTCTTCAAATCGTGGTGGCCACAGGCACAGTGGTGGGGGTGATGGTGGTCTTCATGGTGCATGCTTTTGTCGATCCAAGCGTTGAGGGCGAAAGTGATGAGAAAACCCAGTACAAGACAAACAGGAGGAACGTAAAGCTGTTCCACCTGCTCCATGGCCTCGGGAATCATATCAAAGCAGACAATACACAGCATCAGTCCGGCGGTGAAGCTCAGCAGCAGACTGGTGCCTTTGGGGGACTCTCGCTTGAGCAGAAGGGCCAGCAGCCCGCCCAGGGCCAGGCCACCCACGCCGGTGGCTGCGGAGAGAAGGACAAGAAAGAGGATTTGGGATTGCATGATAAAGCTCCTTTGCTGGTATGGTTGCGCTACGGACAATGGTATCACGGCAGGGGGAGCTCGTCAAGAGAGCGTGCGTCTGCACTGTGCAGTTGGCGACAGATGTCCCGATATTCCCCGGCAAAACAACTGTTTTTGTTCCAGATGAAGGTGAATTCATGGTGCATCTGGAAGTCAGAGATGGGGATGATCTCCACCAGCCCTTGCTGGAGCAGGTCTTGCACCGCGGCCTGATAGAGGAAAGTGATCCCGCAGTCACGCAGCAATAGCCCTACAATGCTGTGCATATTTTCCACCTGGGCGTAGTGGGTGAAGTCGGCGAGGCTGAGGTTGAGGGCGGAGAGGTACTTTTCCAGGATCTCCCGCGTACCGGATCCCTCCTCCCGAATGAGCAGGCGCTCGCCCAACAGATCTTTTAAGGTAGACACGGGCTTTTGAAACACATGGCCCTTGGCACATACGGGAAGATATGGCTCCATCCGGTCCACCAGGGTATCAAAGTCATCCATGGGCACATAGCCCTCTACCAGGGCAAAGTCGATTTTCCCCTCGTGAAGCAGGTCCACCAGAGTGTGGGTGTTGCCGTAGCGCACCTGTACGTTGATGTCGGGGTGCTCCTTGAGATATTGGGCCAGGGCAGGGAGGATAGCATACTCGCCAATGGTCAGGGTCACACCAAAGGTCAGAGTTTTTTTGGTTCCGCCTGCCTCCTGCATTCGACGGACCAGAGCCAGGTGGTCGTTTTGCAGGGAGCCCATGGTGTGCAGAAGCACTTCCCCTGCGGGGGTCAGGGAAACCCGCTTTCCATCCCGGATGAACAGGGGACAGCCGTAGGCTTTTTCCAAGTATCGAATGTGCTGCGAGACGGCAGGCTGGGTGATGTGCAGTTCCTCCGAGGCGGCGGTGAAGCTCATGTTGCGACACACACTTAAAAAGGTTTGAATGCGAAAATCCAGCACGCCAGCCACGCTCCCATCCCGTTGGTTGTTCCTCCCCATCATAACGAAAATTTATCCACATATCAAGATAAATAATTTTATTTTTTCGTTTCCAGGGAGTATAATGCACAAGAACAACAAAGACAGGAAACAAGAGAGAAAGGTGGAATAACTTTGCAGTTTATCAAAAAGAATGGGTATGGGATTCTGCTCTGCCTGGCCATTGCCGTGCCCTCCTGGTTCTTGGGGAAAGCGTTCCCCATCATTGGCGGTGCGGTGATTGCGATTTTGGCAGGTATGGTGGTCACGCTGGTGTGGAAATGGCGGGACCCCGTGGACAGCGGCATTAAGTTTGTCTCCAAAAAGGTGCTGCAATGGGCGGTTGTCCTGTTGGGGTTCGGTATGGATCTGAATGTGGTGATCCATACGGGACGTCAGTCTCTGCCCATCATCCTCTGCACCATCACGGTGTCTCTTGTGGTGGCCTTTGTTCTCAGCCGAGCCATGAACATCCCCGGGAAGATCGCCACTCTGGTGGGAGTGGGTTCCTCCATCTGCGGCGGCTCCGCCATTGCAGCCACTGCTCCTGTCATTGATGCGGACGAGAATGAGGTGGCCCAGGCTATCTCAGTGATCTTTTTCTTCAATGTGCTGGCTGCCCTGATCTTTCCCACACTGGGCCAGCTGATTGGCTTTGATACCGCTTCCGGCGAGGCGTTTGGCATCTTTGCCGGAACGGCAGTCAACGACACCTCTTCCGTGACAGCCACTGCGGCCACTTGGGACAGTATGTGGCATCTGGGCACCCAGACCCTGGACAAGGCCGTGACCGTCAAGCTCACCCGTACGTTGGCCATTATCCCCATCACCTTGGTGCTGGCGTTTGTGCGCACCCGTAAGGAGAGAGGAAATGGGGAGGCCAAGATCCAGATGTCCAAAATCTTCCCCTTCTTCATTCTGTTCTTCATTGCCGCCTCTGTGATCACCACGGTTTCTGTGAGCAACGGCATTTCCGCTTCGGTTTTCAATCCTCTGAAGGAGCTAAGCAAGTTCATGATTGTTCTGGCCATGGCGGCCATCGGCTTGAACACCAACATCGTCAAGCTGGTCAAGAGCGGCGGAAAGCCCATTGCTCTGGGTGCCTGCTGTTGGATCGCCATCACTGCCGTGAGTTTGGCCCTGCAATTTGCCATGGGCCTGGTGTAATAGAATAGAGAGGAGCGTATCATCATGTATGACATCATTGTTGTGGGAGCCGGCCCCGCCGGCATCAGCGCGGGTATTTATGGCGTCAGCCGGGGCAAGAGCGTTTTGTTGCTGGAAAAGGGCGAGGTTGGTGGCTTGATTGGAAAAGTTTCCACTGTCACCCACTATGCTGGAATTGTCCCTGGAGAGACGGGCAAAACCTTTGCTCAGCGCATGAAGCAACAGGCTTTAGATGCAGGAGTGGAGATCCGTCAGGAGACTGTGCAGCAGGTTCAAATGCAGGGAGATGTGAAAACCGTTGTCACAGAGAAGGAAAGCTATGAGTGTAAAAAGCTCATTTTGGCAGGAGGAAGCACCGGGCGCAAGTTGGGGATTCCCGGCGAAGAAATACTGGCAGGCAAGGGAATGGGCATGAACGCTGCCCAACATGGCTGCGCTTATGCTGGCAAACATGTGTATGTGGTGGGCGGCGCCGACGGCGCTGTGAAGGAAGCACTGTACCTTGCTGGGCTTGCCAAAAAAGTGACGATCATCCACTTTGAACCTCAGCTAGGCTGCATTGCTGAGTTCAGAGAAAAAGTCAAAAAGACACCCAACATTCAGCTGATGCTCAACGCCCGTCTCCATGCTGTCCGGGGAGAAAATCAGGTGGAGCAGTTGGATATCCGCAGTGAGCTGGATGGCTCCGTAAAAACCGTTGAGGACCCCGGATGTGGCATCTTTGTTTACGCCGGAACTGTTCCCAATACTCAGATGTACACCCAGTTGGAATTGCAAGACGGATACATCCCCGTCAACGAATGGATGGAGACCCAGATTCCCGGTGTGTACGCTGTGGGTGATATACGGGTCAAGCAGGTGCGCCAGGTGGCCACAGCTGTGGCAGACGGTGCCACGGCAGCGGTGCATGCCTGCATCGGATGATATGATAGGAAATGGTACGTTCATAGTATCAATATCTGGTTCCATATGACACACACGGAGGGAACAATGGGAGATATCCCGTTGTTCCCTCCGTTCTGCATATAAAAGATGCAGATGCTGAAACATAGAATCCATCCTATACGCATCTCTGTTTGCTGTCTGAGGCAAATGAGTTCAC
>DVKO01000126.1 GCA_018715985.1 Candidatus Enterenecus avicola | reverse complement strand
GGGCAGCACGCCCCCCTCCCCCTGGACCAGCTCCACCATCACGGCGCACACATCGTCCCCGGCGGCGGCCTCCAGGGAGGCAAGGTCTCCGGCATCGGCGTAGCGGAACCCCTCGGTGAAGGGGAAGAAGTAGTTGTGGAACACGTCCTGGCCGGTGGCCATCAGCGTGGTGATGGTGCGGCCGTGGAAGGAGTTGCGGAGGGTGACGATGGTGGCGCGGCCCTGGCCGTACTTGTCAAAGCTGTACTTCCGGGCCAGCTTGATCATCCCCTCGTTGGCCTCGCCGCCGCCGTTGGCGAAAAAGACGCAGCTCTCCCCCGTGCGCTGGCACAGGGTCTGGGCCAGCCGGGCGGCGGGCTCCGTGTAAAACAGGTTGGACACGTGGCCCAGTTTCTTGGCCTGGGCCGCGATGGCGTCCGCCCATGCCTGGTTGCCGTAGCCCAGGGCCGTGACGCCGATGCCGCTGGTAAAGTCGATGTACTCGTTCCCCTCCGGGTCGTACAGCCGGGCGCCCTCCCCGTGGTCGATGACCACCGGGAACCGCCCGTAGGTATGCATGACGTATTGGTCCGTCAAAGCCTTGATTTCCGCAGATGTCACGTCCAATCACTCCTCTCTTTTCAGCATGGTGCCGATGCCCTCGTCGGACAGCAGCTCGATCAAAATGGAATGGGGGATGCGGCCGTCCAGGATGTGGACCCGCTCCACGCCGCCGGCGATGGCGTCCACGCTGCACTCCATCTTGGGGATCATCCCCCCGGAGATGACGCCCTGGGCCACCAGACCCGGCACGTCGTAGGTGTGGACCACATGGATGAGAGTCTCCTCGTCCTTGGGATTCCGCAGCAGGCCCCGCACGTCCGTCAGCAGGATCAGCTTCTCCGCCCCCAGGGCGGCGGCCAGCTTGGCGGCGGCGGTGTCGGCGTTGATGTTGTAGGCGGTGTCCCCATCGGTACCCTGGGCCACCGTGGACACCACCGGGATGTAGCCGCCCTCCAGCGCATCCTGCACCACCTTGGGGTTGACCTGGGTGATCTCCCCCACCAGGCCATACTTTTCGCTGAGCTGCACCGCCTGGAACAGCCCGGCGTCCATGCCGCACAGCCCCAGAGCCTGGCCGCCCATGCGGTTGAGGGTGGCCACCAGATCCTTGTTCACCTTGCCGCACAGCACCTGCTGCACCACTTCCATGGTCTCCTCATCGGTGTAGCGCAGACCGTCCACGAACTTGCCCTCTTTGCCCAGACGCTTCAGCATCTGGTTGATCTCGGGGCCGCCCCCGTGGACCACCACCACCTTGAGCCCCACCAGGGAGAGGAGGATGATGTCGGAAATGACGGCGCAGCGCAGCTCCTGGGACACCATGGCGTTGCCGCCGTATTTCACCACAATGGTCTTTCCGTTGTATTTTTGTATGTAGGGCAGCGCCTCGGCCAGCACCTGGGCCCGGTCTGCCAGTGTATAAGCCATGTTCAGCACCTTCTATTTCTTAGGAGCGGTAGTCTCCGTTGATTTTGACATACTCATAGGTCAGATCGCAGCCCCAGCAGGTGGCCTGGTCCTCCCCCTCGTGGAGGTTGACAGAGATGACCACCTCGTCCTGGCTGAGGATCTTCTTGGCCAGGTCCTCGTCAAAGTCCACCCCGGCGCCCTTCTGACACACCAGGATGTCCCCCTGGATGGAGGAGAAGGTCACATCCACATACTCGGGGCGGAAGGGGGCCTTGGAGTAGCCCATGGCGCACAGCACCCGGCCCCAGTTGGCGTCGGCGCCAAACATGGCCGCCTTCACCAGGGAGGAGCCCACCACCGCCTTGGCCAGCCGCTCGGCGGTGTCCTCGCTTCTGGCCCCTGTCACCGTGCAGGTGATGAGGCGGCTGGCCCCCTCGCCGTCGGCGGCGATGGACCGGGCCATCTGCTCACACACCTGGTGGAGAGCCTTGTAGAAGAGGGTGTAGTCGTCGTCCTTCCACTCAATTTGGGGGTTGCCCGCCAGGCCGTTGGCCAGCACCACACACATATCGTTGGTGGAGGTGTCCCCGTCCACGGTGACCCGGTTGAAGGTGCGGGGCACGATGTCGTGGAGGGCGTCCGAGAGCATCTCGGAGGTGATGGCGCAGTCGGTGGTGATAAAGCAGAGCATGGTGCCCATGTTGGGGTGGATCATGCCGGAGCCCTTGGCAATGGCCCCGATGGTCACCGGCTTGCCGCCGATGGTGACGGTGAGGGCCAGTTCCTTTTTCACCGTGTCGGTGGTCATAATGGCGTGGGCGGCAGCGTCCGATCCCTCCTCAGACAGCTGCTGGACCACCTGGGGCATTCCCTTTTCAATGGCGGCAATGTTCAGCGTCTGGCCGATGACCCCGGTGGAGGCCACCACAAAGTCCTCCGGCTGGAGCCCAGTGGCGGCAGCGGCCAGCTCGCACATCTTCTCGGCGTTTTCATGGCTGAGGGGGGCGCAGGCGTTGGCGTTGCCGCTGTTGGCCACAACCCCCCGGCACACTCCGTCCTCCAGGTGGCTCATGGTCACATACAGGGGGGCGGCCTTCACCCGGTTGAGAGTGTAGGTGGCGGCGGCTGTGCACTCGCAGTCGGACAGGATCATGGCCAGGTCGGGCTTGCCACGGGTGGTGGGCACTGCGGGAGTCACGTCACCAGCGTGGCTGGCCTTGACGCCGCAGTACACCCCTGCGGCACGGAATCCTTTGGGGGCGGTGACACCGCCGGAAATGGTTTTCATGTCTATGTCTCCTTTTCCCGCTCAGCTGCGCTGGGCGACGAATTCTTCCATGGCGGCGATCTGCCCCTTCACAGACTCCGCAGAGGGGCCGCCGTACACGGTCCTGCCGTTGACGCAGGTTTTCAGCTGGAGGGCCTCGTACACATCCTCGTCAAAGAGCTTGCAGATGGAGCGGAAGTCCTTCAGGGGCAGGGTGTCCAGGCTCTCCCCGGACTTGATGCACATATTCACCAGGCGGCCCACGATCATGTACGCCTCCCGGAAAGGCATTCCCTTCTTCACCAGGTAGTCGGCGCAGTCGGTGGCGTTGATGAAGCCGCTGGAGGCGGCCCGGGCCATATTCTTCTCCTTCACCGTCAGGGTGTCCAGCATGGCGGCGAACACCGGCACGCACAGCTCCACCGTATCGATGGCGTCGAACACCGGCTCCTTGTCCTCCTGCATATCCTTGTTGTAGGCCAGAGGCAGGCCCTTCATGACGGTGAGCAGGGTGATGAGGGAGCCGTACACCCGGCCCGTCTTGCCCCGCACCAGCTCGGCCACGTCGGGGTTCTTCTTCTGGGGCATGATGGAGGAGCCGGTGGAGTAGGCGTCGTCCAGATCCACGAACTTGAACTCCCAAGAGCACCACAAAATGATCTCCTCGGAGAACCGGGACAGGTGCATCATCAAAATGGACAGGGCCGAGAGCAGCTCAATGGCGTAGTCCCGGTCGGACACCGCGTCCATGGAGTTGTCGCAGGGCTTGGAAAAGCCCAGGGCGGCGGCGGTCTGGAACCGGTCCACCGGGTAGGTGGAGGTGGCCAGGGCGCCAGCCCCCAGGGGGCACTCGTCCATCCGCTCCAGGCAGTCCTCCAGCCGGGTCACATCCCGGCGCAGCATATTGGCGTATGCCATCATGTAGTGGCCGAAGGTGGTGGGCTGGGCCCGCTGCAAGTGGGTGTAGCCGGGCATAACCGTATGTAGATTGGCCTTGGCCTTCTTGATGAGCACCTTCTGCAAGTCCACGATCATGTCGATGATGGTGGGGATCTGCTCCTTCACGTAGAGCCGGAAGTCGGTGGCCACCTGGTCGTTGCGGCTGCGCCCAGTGTGCAGGCGCTTGCCGGTCTGGCCGATGCGCTGGGTGAGAAGGGCCTCGATGTTCATGTGGATGTCCTCGTTGTCCAGAGAGAACTCCACCTTGTCCTCCTCAATGTCCTCCAAAATGGCCTTGAGGCCCTCCACGATCCTCTCCGCCTCATGCTCCTCAATGATGCCCTGTTTGCCCAGCATGGTGGCGTGGGCGATGGAGCCCCGGATGTCCTGCTCGTAGAGACGGGCGTCAAAGGTGATGGAGGAGTTGAAGTCATTGACCTGTGTATCCGTCTCCTTCTGGAAACGGCCAGCCCATAGTTTCATAATAACACAGCCTTTCGGAAATTTCTCGCAAATTCAGGGATTTTCTCCGGGTGCCGCCGGGTTTTTCTCAATCGTCCGCGCGCAGGGACGGCCAAAGCCGCCCCTGCGGAACAAGCCAAAGAAGTCCCAGGACTTCTTTGGCAAAAGGATTGCATGACGGATGGGGTTCGATTTCTTTCGAAAAAGTCACCCCACCCGTCATGAGAAGTGTCATTTCCGATGCATATGTCCCCGGAAATGACGGGATTTCAATTGATTCCGTCACCTGCGGGTGACGGAACTCTGCGAGGCTCTATACCAAGAGAGTTTTGAGCGTCTGAGGTGAGAGCGAAAAGCCCTCCTCTACGCAAAAGGTTATTACAGCTTTCCCTGCTCCCGCAGCGCCTGCACGGTGTCGGGCAGACCCCACAGATTGATAAAGCCGGTTGCATCATCCTGGTTGTAGTCGCTCTCCTCGAAGGTCACCAGGTTCTCGGAGTAGAGAGAACAGGGGGAGGTGACGGAGGAGGTGATGATGTTGCCCTTGTACAGCTTCAGCTTCACGGTGCCGGTGACATACTCCTGGGTCTTGACGGCAAAGGCCTGGAGGGCCTCCCGCAGGGGGGTGAACCACTTGCCGTTGTACACCAGGTCGGCAAAGTCAATGGCCAGCTTCTGCTTCATGTGCTTGGTGTCCTTGTCGATGGTGATCATCTCCAGCACCTCGTGGGCCCGGTAGAGGATGGTGCCGCCGGGGGTCTCGTACACGCCCCGGTCCTTCATACCCACCAGACGGTTCTCCACGATGTCCAGCAGGCCGATGCCGTTGGCGCCGCCCAGCTCGTTGAGCTTGCGGATGACATCACTGGCCTTCATCTTCTCCCCGTCCACGGCCACGGGCCAGCCCTTCTCAAAGTCGATGGTCACGTAAGTCGCCTCATCAGGGGCCATGGCGGGGGACACCCCCATCTCCAGGAAGCCGGGCTTGTCGTACTGGGGCTCGTTGGCGGGGTCCTCCAGGTCCAGGCCCTCGTGGGACAGGTGCCACAGGTTCTTGTCCTTGGAATAGTTGGTCTCCCGGCTGATCTTCAAAGGCACGTTGTGGGCCTCGGCGTAATCGATCTCCTCGTCCCGGCCCGTGATGTCCCACTCCCGCCAGGGGGCGATGATGGTCATCTCCGGGGCAAAGCGCTTGATGGCCAGCTCAAAGCGCACCTGGTCGTTGCCCTTGCCGGTGCAGCCGTGGCAGATGGCGTCGGCCCCTTCCTGCTTGGCGATCTCCACCAGCCGCTTGGCGATGACCGGCCGGGCAAAGGAGGTGCCCAGCAGGTACAGCCCCTCGTACACGGCCCCCGCCTGCATGGTGGGGATGACATATTCGTCCACGAACTCATCCTTCAAATCCAGGATATACAGTTTGGAGGCGCCGGTCTTGATGGCCTTTTCCTCCAGGCCGTCCAGCTCGGTCCCCTGGCCCACGTCTGCCGAGACGGCGAC
>DVKO01000125.1 GCA_018715985.1 Candidatus Enterenecus avicola | reverse complement strand
AGAAGCAAAGTGAATTCCTTTTTATCTTTTCGACGAAACACCCCTCCCTTCCACTGGGGGATTGCATTTTATTACGTTAAATTGTATAATGCTTTTTAACCACTTTTCCCCAATGGCCCCTGGCGGATTGGCCGAAATGGGTGGATCAAATTTGAGGAGGACTTACCATGAAACAGCTGCTGCAGCTTTTGGAGAATGACTGCACCCTCACAGTGCCCCAGTTGGCTTCTATGACCGGTTCCACCGAAGCGGAGGTGGCAGCAGCCATTGCCGACTACGAGAAGAATCACGTCATTTTGGGCTACAAGGCCATTGTGGACTGGGACCGCACCCACCGGGAATCCGTCACCGCCCTCATTGAGGTGAAGGTCACCCCCCAGCGTGGGGACGGGTTTGACCGCATCGCCCAGCGCATTTATCAGTATGATGAGGTGGAGTCCCTGTTTCTCATGAGCGGCTCCTTTGACTTTACCGTCATCATCTCCGGGCGCACCTTGCAGGAGGTAGCCCGGTTTGTGGGAGAGAAGCTGGCCCCCATGGAGGGAGTTACCGGCACCGCCACCCACTTCATTTTGAGAAAGTACAAAGAAAAGCATCTGATTTTCCCCGTTCAAGAGGAGCAGGAAGAGAGGTTCGTATTTGAATGATGGACTATACACAGATTTTGAGCCGGCGCATCCAGGAGATCCCCCCCTCCGGCATTCGGAAATACTTTGACATTATGGCGGAGATGACCGACGCCATCTCCCTGGGCGTAGGGGAGCCCGACTTTCAGACCCCCTGGCACATCCGGGATGCAGGCATCTACTCCCTGGAAAAGGGCTTTACCAAGTACACCCCCAACGCCGGTCTCTCCGACCTGCGCCGGGCCATCTGCCGCTACCTCAAGCGCCGCTTTGACCTGGACTATCAGCCCATCGGCCAGACCCTGGTCACCGTGGGGGGCAGCGAGGGGCTGGACCTGGCCTTCCGCTGTCTGCTGGAGCCGGGGGACGAGGTCATCATCCCCACCCCCTCCTTTGTCTGCTACGGGCCCCTGGTGTCCATGATCCACGGGGTGCCGGTATACGTTCAGACCCGGGTGGAAAACGAGTTCCGCCTCACCCCCGAAGAACTGAAGGCCGCCATCACCCCCCGCACCAAGGTGCTGGTACTCCCCTTCCCCAACAACCCCACCGGGGGCATCATGGGGCGGGAGGACCTGGAGGCTCTGGCGGAGGTGCTGCGGGGCACCAACATTGTGGTGGTCTCCGACGAGATCTACGCCGAGCTCACCTACGGCCAGCACCACGTGTCCATGGCCAACATCCCGGATATGTATGAGCGCACCATTGTCATCAACGGCTTCTCCAAGGCATATTCTATGACCGGCTGGCGCATGGGGTACGTGTGCGGCCCCAAGCAAATCATTGGGGCCATGACCAAGCTGCACCAGTACGGCATTATGTCCGCCCCCACCACCAGCCAGTACGCCGCCATTGAGGCCATGGAGCACGGGGACCGGGACATTGAGGAGATGAAGCAGGAGTATGACGGCCGCCGCCGCTTCCTGGTGGACGGCTTCCGCAAGCTGGGGCTGGACTGCTTTGAGCCCCGGGGCGCCTTTTACGTCTTTCCCTGTATCCGCTCCACAGGGCTGACCTCGGAGGAGTTCTGCGACAAGTTCCTGGAGCAGGAGCACGTGGCGGTGATCCCCGGCAACGCCTTCGGCCCCGGCGGCGAGGGCTTTGTGCGGGCCTGCTACGCCGCCTCCATGAAGAACCTCACCGAGGCCCTCAACCGCCTGGAGCGTTTCCTGTCCACACTGGATCAAAAATAAGGAGGAATCGGCCATGTACATCACCTGTCTGGATTTGGAGGGGGTTTTGGTCCCCGAGATCTGGATCGCCTTTGCCCAGGCCCGGGGCATCCCCGAGCTGGAGCGCACCACCCGGGACGAGCCGGACTACGACAAGCTGATGCGCTACCGCCTGGACATTCTGGCCCAACACGGCCTGAAGCTGTCCGACATCCAGGAGACCATCTCCACCCTGGAGCCCCTGCCCGGGGCCAAGGCGTTTCTGGATGCCCTGCGGGAGAAAACCCAGCTCATCATTCTCAGCGATACCTTTGAGCAGTTCGCCCAGCCCCTGATGCGCAAGCTGGGCTGGCCCACCATCTTCTGCAACACCCTGGAGGTGGCCCCCGACGGCACCATCACCGGCCACAAGATGCGCTGCCCCCAGTCCAAGCTCACCACCGTCAAGGCCCTGCAATCCGCGGGCTTTACCACCATCGCCGCCGGGGACAGCTACAACGACCTGGGCATGATCGGGGCCAGCAAGGCGGGCTTCCTCTTCAAGAGCACCCCCGCCATCCAGGCCCAGCACCCGGAGGTGCCCGCCCTGGAGGAGTACGACCAGCTGCTGGACGCCATTGTGGCCGCCATGGACTAAACCCCCGGAGGATTTACATGGAGACAACTGCCTACGCCAAGTTAAACCTGTCTTTGGACATTCTCCGCCGCCGGGATGACGGCTACCACGACTTGCAGATGGTGATGGTGTCCATTGACCTCACCGACACCCTCACCCTCACCCCGGGGGAGGGCGCCATGTCCACCAACCTGTCCTTTCTCCCCGCCGACGGGAACAATTTGGCCCAAAAGGCCGCCTCCGCCTTCCGCACTGCCACCGGGCAGGGGGAGGTACTGGACATCCACATCGACAAGCACATCCCCGTGTGTGCCGGCATGGCCGGGGGCAGCTCGGATGCCGCCGCCGTGCTGCGGGCCATGAACGAGCGATACCACACCGGGCTCTCCCCTCTGGAGCTGGCCAAAATCGGGGAACAGGTGGGCTCCGACGTGCCCTACTGCGTGGTGGGGGGTACCGCCCTGGTGGAGGGCCGGGGCGAACGGGTCACCCCCATCTCTCCCCTTCCCCCCTGCTATATCGTGGTGTGCAAGCCCCCCTTCCCCATCTCCACCCCCTAGCTGTTTGGCCGGGTGAACGTGAGGAAGATCACCCGCCGCCCCGACAACCGGGGTATGGTGGCGGCACTGGAGCGAGGGGATTTGCGGGGGGTGGCCCAGCGGCTGTACAACGTCTTTGAGGACGTGCTGGAGCCCCGCCACCGCCAGACCGTGGACGAGATCAAGGCCACCCTCATTGAATACGGCGCCCTGGGGGCGGTGATGTCGGGCAGCGGCCCCACCGTGTTCGGCCTCTATGAGGATAAGCCCCAGGCCCAAAACGCCGCCGACGCCTTGAGAAAGCAGTACAAAGATGTGTTCGTGTGCCAACCGGTCTAGTTCCAAATGCCCCCCAAAAAAGCCTCCCTTTGCACAAGGGAGGCTTTTGGCCTGGAGCGTGCTCCGATGTTGTTCTATCAGGAGAAATTCTGCCTATAAGTTCGCTGAAATCTGACAACAGAAACACCGCAGCACCAAGGCCCCCTTGTGTAAAGGGGGCTGTCACCGTAGGTGACTGGGGGATTGTCTCTGGTGGGGAGTTAGGCAATCTACGTATTTTGCAACAGGCCCCTTTGATTTGGGTTGTATAAAACAGAAAAACACCGTCCATACTGTAAGAGACTTCACTCTCTTACTTAGGACGGTGTTTTTTATGTATTCACATCGGTTCCATCGCTGGGAAGCGGCTCTTCTCATGGCCTTCGCCATCGTGCTCACCATCGGAATGTGGGCCAGCGTGACCCAGAACGCCCTGGCCGACGAAGTGCTGCGCCTCCATGTGGTGGCCAACTCGGACAGCGACGCCGACCAGGCGGTAAAGCTCCAGGTGCGGGACGCCATTCTCTCCGCCGCCACCCCCTACCTGGAGGGGGTGCAGGGCCAGCAGGAGGCCCAGCAGGCCCTGGAGCCCCATCTGGGCGAGCTGGCCCAGGCGGGGGCGGCAGTGCTGGGTGAGGCAGGCATGGACTACCCCATCACCGTGTCCATTTCCGACGTGTGGTTCCCCACCCGGGAGTACACCGACTTTGCCCTGCCTGCGGGCACCTACCGCTCCCTCCAGGTGATTTTGGGGGATGGGGCGGGCCACAACTGGTGGTGTGTGGTGTACCCCCCTCTCTGCCTGGGCTCCGTCAGTGAGGAAAGCGTGGAGACCAGCGCCTCCGGGGTGCTCAGCCAGGACCAGATCTCCCTCATCTCCGGCCAGGACGGGGAATACGTGCTGCGCTTCAAGGTGCTGGAGTGGTGGGACAGCCTGGTGCGGTACGTTCAGGGGTGACGCCTCTTAGAACAGTGGCACCACAGCGCCGTCATAGGTCTCCTCGATGAACTGCTTGACCTCGTCGGACTGGAGGGCCTTCACCAGGGCCTGGATGCCCTCGTCGTTTTCGTGACCTTCCTTGACCACCAGCACATTGGCATAGGCGGTGGCGGCAGTGCCCTGGGAGGACTCAATGGCCAGGGCATCGGCCACCTTCAGGCCCGCGTCAATGGCGTAGTTGCCGTTGATGACGGCGATGTCCAGGCTGTCCAGGGAGCGGGGCAGCTGAGCAGCCTCAATCTCCTCGATCTGGTAGTTGTGGGGATTGTCCACGATGTCCATCTTGGTGGGCTCCAGACCCACGTTGTCCGCCAGCTTGATGAGCCCCTGCTCCTGGAGCAGCAGCAGAGCCCGGCCGCCGTTGGTGGGGTCGTTGGGGATGCCGATCTGAGCGCCGTCGGGCAGGTCCGCCAGATTGGACACCCGGCCGGCGTAGATGCCGAAGGGCTCATAGTGGATGGAAGCCACACTCACCAGGTGGGTGCCGTTCTCCTGGTTGAAGTTGTCCAGATAGGTGATGTGCTGGAAGTAGTTGGCGTCGTTCTCCCCGGACTCCACCGCCTCGTTGGGGATGATGTAGTCGTTGTACTCCTGGATCTTCAACGTGTAGCCCTCCTCCGCCAGCACCTCCTTGGCCACCTCCAGGATTTTGGCGTGGGGGGCGGGGGACGCGCCCACGGTGATCACCTTGGCGTCGTCGGTCTTGGCGCCGCAGCCGGCCAGCAGGGACAGGGAGGCCGCAGCGGCCAGGGTCAGAGCAAGAATCTTCTTTTTCATGGTAATTTCTCCTTCAAAATGTTCTACATAAAACAAAACGCCCTTAACAGATCCATATCTGTCAAGGACGAGAGCTTTCGCTTCGTGGTACCACCTTGGTTCACCCCCACCTCACGATGAAGGCCTTACAGAGTGCGGGACGGGGAGCTAGTTCCATCCGATACTCCTGCGCGATGACGGGCGCCCCCGTCGCAGCCTATGCAAGGGCCCTTGCAGTCGGTGCGCAGCTCCGAGACCATGTTCACCGTGACCTTCCGTACCCGTTTCCAGCTTACCCGGGCTCTCTGTGCCGTATCTTCACGCCTACTCTTCTCTTCATTGCCTTTGTGAAACCGTATTTTGTTTTACTGGGCCAAGTATAACCCTCCACACCCCCGGTTGTCAACCGACACCTTGCACAAAACAGCACCCGGAAAAGCGGTCTCGCTTTTCCGGGTGCGTCAATTTTTCTCTCTTTTACTGCAATCCGGCCTTCTCCGCCCGATGGGCCTTCCGGGCGGACTTGGCGCGCTTGTTGGTGATGCGCCGGTCCAGAGACACCGCAAAGTGGGTGCCCACCGACTGGAAAATCTGCACCAGAACCACAATGAGCACCACAGCAATGAGCATCACGGCGGGCTGATAGCGGTAGTAGCCGTAGTTGATGGCGATCTTACCCAGACCGCCGCCGCCAATGGCGCCGGCCATGGCGCCATAGCTGAGAATGGTGATGAAGGAGGTGGTGAAGCCGGAGATGAGGGAGGGCAGGCACTCGGGCAGCAGCACCTTCCAGATGATCTGCCAGGGGGTGCAGCCCATGGCCTGAGCCGCCTCCAGCACGCCCTTGTCCATCTCCCGCAGGGAGGCCTCCACCAGTCGGGCCACAAAGGGGGCCGCGGCAATGACCAGAGGGGGAATGGAGGCGATGGTGCCGATCTTGGTGCCCACCAGCACCCCGCTCAGGGGGAGCACAATGATCATCAGGATGAGGAAGGGCACCGAGCGGAGGATATTGATGATGAAGTTGAGCACACGCACCACCGGGCGAGGCAGAGACAGAATGCCGGTTTCTGTCCCCGCCACCAGCAGCACACCCAGAATCAGGCCCAGCACATAGGCCACCAGGGTGGCCAGAACGGTGGAGTACAGGGTCTCCCAGGTGCCGGAGAGGAACTCATGGAGGTACTTCTCATTGGTAAAGACCTGGGTCAAATCGGCTAGAAACTTATCCATGGTAATCGTGCACCTCCTCCATGGTCACATTGGGTTGGTTTTTGATGTAGTTGACCGCCCGCTCCCGCTCCTCCGGGTTCTCGGGCAGGCCCAGCAGCATGGTGCCGAAGGCCTTGCCGTCCACGTTGCGGGTGTCCGCCCCCAAAATATTCACCTTCACCTGGCAGTCCATGGCCAGGGAGGCAATCAGCGGCTCGTAGGAGGAGCTGCCGTTGAAGGCGATGCGGATGACGTGGGCGGCGGGCAGCTGGTCGATGACCACCCCGTCGGGGTAGACCAGGCGGCGGCCCGCCTCGGTCTTGGGATTGGAGAACACCTCTTCCACCGTCCCCGTCTCCTGGAGCACGCCGTGGTCCAGAATGGCCACGTGGGAGCAGATCTCCTCCACCACCCCCATCTCGTGGGTGATGATGACCACGGTGATACCCAGGCGGCGGTTGATGTCCTGGATCAGGCGCAGGATGTCCCGGGTGGTCTTGGGGTCCAGGGCGGAGGTGGCCTCGTCGCACAGCAAAATCTTCGGGTCGGAGGCCAGGGCCCGGGCAATGGCAATGCGCTGCTTCT
>DVKO01000124.1 GCA_018715985.1 Candidatus Enterenecus avicola | reverse complement strand
TTTCAATTTATTTTTCCATCTTCGGATGGAAAAACTCTGCCGAGGGCTTTTTGACGATGCAAGATCATCTGTCCTTCTTGCATTGACGTGAGGCTTTTCGACAGTCTGAGGAGCCGGAAAAACCACTGGTTTTTCCGGCTCCCAATTTTACTGCTGGTTCTCGATCTCCATCATCCGGTCCACCCGGCGCTGGTGGCGGCCACCCTCAAATTCGGTGGAGAGGAAGGTGTCCACGATCCGGTCGGCCATGTTCTGACCGATGAGACCGGCGCCCATGGCCAGCATATTGGCGTCGTTGTGGCGGCGGGTCATCTCCGCCGAGTAGGGCTCGCTGCACAGGGCGCACCGCACCCCCTTGACCTTGTTGGCGGAGATGGAGATGCCGATGCCGGTGGTGCACATGACGATGCCCCGCTCACACTCGCCGCTGGACACCCTCTGGGCGGCAGCCTGGGCAAAGACCGGGTAGTCGCAGCTGTCGGCGGAGTAGGTGCCGCAGTCCACCACTTCGTGGCCCTTCTGGGTCAGATAGTCCTTGATGTGCTCCTTCAGGGTGAAGGCGCCATGGTCACAGCCGAGAGAGATTTTCATAGTGAGAACTCCTTTTTTCTTAAAGTTTGTGGGGAACAGGGCGTCGGCCCTGATAGGTGGTGACGTAGGTAAAACCCGCCTGGCGCAGCAGCTCCAGGGCCTGGGGGATGCCCAGGGCCATGTGCTGGGGCCTGTGGGCGTCCGAGCCCACGGTGACGAACTGGCCGCCGCAGGATTTGAACCAGCGGAGGATGGGCAGCCATTCCTCCAGGGATAGACCCCGGCAGGTGTTCACCTCCAGGGCGTGGTGGGACTGGGCCACCTGGCGGAAAATCTCCATCACCTGGTCCCGGAAGGGCTCCAGAGTCAGCGTCCCTCCGTCCCGTTGAATGTAGCGCAGCGGGTAGATGATGTGGGCCAGGGAGTCGTAGCAGTCGGGATATTCCGTGACCAGCGCCCAGGTGTGGGTGAGGGCATTTTCCATGGCCGCATGGGCCAAGGTGGGATCGTCCCCAAAGTGGGTGAAGTAAAAATCCCGGTTGTCCTGGGCCCCAATCCAGTTGTGGAGGGAGCCCAGCACAAAGTCCAGCTCCTCTCCGCCCTGGGCCAGGACGGCCCGGGCGGCCTGGGGGTCATAGGGGGCGGAGCCCAGTTCCAGGCCCAGGCGCACCGTCACCGGGGATGCGCCCCGCTGCCGGTACTGTTCCAGAGCCTCCGGCCAGGGAAAGGTGGGAGTGGGGGCGCCGTCCCCGTCCAGCAGGTCGCAGTGGTCGGTGATGCACAGCTCCTGCAAGCCCGCCCGCCGGGCGGCCTCCATCATCTCGGACAGGGCCGCTTCGCTGTCAAAGGAAACCCGGGTGTGGGTGTGAAAGTCGCACAGATACACAGGACATCAGCCTCTCAAAATTTTCCCGCTTGTAAGCGGGAAAAGAATCGAAATCCATTTTTCCGGCGACACGTGCGGCGGAAAAAAATACTTCTCAGCCCTCAAACGTGCGAGCGCAGCGAGTGCGATGCAGAGGGCTGCAATCCTTCGAGAAAACGCTGGCGTTTTCGAGACGTTTAGAGTGGCCACGAGGGGAACCAGCGTAAAAAGACCTCGCTGTACCACAGTGGCATATACAGCCCCGTCAGAGCGGGGTAGAAAATGGCGTACAGGGCCGCTGTGCACCCGGTAAAGCCGTAGACGGCCAGAGAGGCCCCCTTGCGGTTGCGCTCCAGCATATCGTTCATCAGGTAGGCGATGGCAAAGACCAGGAACAGAATGGTGGGGAAGTAGTGGTAGGCAAAGAGGGTGCGGCCAATGGACAGCCAGGGGAGGAACTGGGAGAGAATGGCGATGAGGATAAACAGACCCCGGCCGCATTTGCGGCGGACGGTCTGGATGGCCACGGCAAAGAAGGCCAGCAGGCCCGCCCAGGACACCAGGGGGTTGTTGAAGGAGGCAAACAGACTCTTGACTCCCTCGGTGTTGGCCAGGTCCCGGTAGTAGAGGATGGGCCGGGCGTCAAAAATCCACTGATACCAGGAGGACTGGTAGGGGTGGGGGGAGTGGACGCCCTGGTGGTAGGTGAACATGAACTCCTGGTTGCTCCACATGGTGTTGATGAGGCTGTCCAGGGTCAGCTTGCCCTGGGCGGTGGCGTAGGGGATGTAGGAGGCGGTGTAGATCACCGAGGGGAGCAGCACAAAGAAGATCACCGACAGAGAGGTGGTGCTCAGCACAAAGCTGACAAAGTCGAAGCCCTTGGGGTCCCGCTTCCACTCCCGGTAGCGCAGCAGCAGCCCCAGCAGCCACAGCAGGGCCAGGCCCGCTCCGGCATAGATCACCGTCCACTTGCACGCGCAGCCGATGCCCCAGAACAGCCCGCACAGGAACAGGGGCAGGGCGGTCTTGCGCAGGGGTGCGCCCACCGGGCAGCACAGCCAGCGGTACATGAAGTAGTAGGACACCAGGATGAAGAACACCCCGTAGGTGTCTATGGTGGCGATGCGGGTCTGTACCAGGTGCATGAAGTCAAAGGCAAACAGACAGGTGCCGCAGAAGGCCACCACCGTCTTGCCAAAGAAGTTCTTCAAAAACACGTAGAGAATGGGGAGCATGAGCACGCCGAACAGGGTGCCCATGAACCGCCAGCCAAAGGGCACCATGCCGAAGATGGCAATGCCGATGGAGATGATGAGCTTGCCCAGAGGGGGATGGGACACCTCATAGGGGTAGATGTTGTTCATGTGCTCCAGGGCGGTGCGGGGGTGGTAGATCTCGTCAAAGTAGGTGGAATTCAGGTAGGTCTGCTTGGTGGTCCACTGATCCTCTTCATCAAACAAGGCCTGGGCCCCCACGTCCACATAGTCGGGGGTCAGCGGCTCCCCGTTGGACCACAGGGCCAGCTCGGCCAGCCACACCCCTTCGGTGCGGTCCGCCGAGGTGGCGGTGATGCGGAAGGTGGTGGCCTCCAACACCCCGGGGGCCTCCTCCAGCCCGTCGGGGATCTGGTTGAGATCCACGCTCTCCCACTTAAATAAGGTGGCGTAGTTCTGGTCCAGATCCACCCACTTCCAGTCGGAGCCGTCGTTGGTGTACTCCAGACGGTAGGTGCCGGTGCCCAGAGACGTGTAGAAGGAGATCTCGTCCACCCGCACCGGCTGGGCAAAGGAGAAGGTGTAGGAGTCCCCCTGCTGGAACTTGACGTAGGACTCCGGTGCGGAAAAGCTGCCCAGCTGGAAGAAGGCGGTGATGGCGTACACCACCGTCACCAGGAGAAGAGGAATCCAGTCACACCGCTCCATGGGGGTGTGGGGCAGGGTGAGGCTCATGGGCTTGGGCCGGAATTGGGCCTCGGACATGGAAATCCACTCCAGGGAGTTGGGCCGGGGCTTCAGACAGTACCAGTAGTAGACAAAAAAGGCCACCACAATGGCCAGCCCCACCAGGGCAAAGACAAAGGCGGGAGAGAGATTGGTGAAAAACCAGGAGACCCCATATACCACGTCGTCCCAGCCCTGACGGATGCGCTCCGTCAGACTCAGGGCAGCAGAGGGAGATGGGGAGGCAGTGACCGACAACAGCATAGGTGATGACCTCCAAATGTGAACATAGACAAAGATGGACATAACTATACACATTTTACTATAAATGGCGGGGAAAGAAAAGCCTCAATTCCACATCTTCCTGGATTTTCCCAGAGTGGGTTAGCAATCTCATGG
>DVKO01000123.1 GCA_018715985.1 Candidatus Enterenecus avicola | reverse complement strand
GGCGGCCGTCACTACGGCCGGACGGTTGGGCTGAACGGTGGGGTCTGCCTGGGGTGTGGCGGTTGGGGCCTGGGAGGTGGTGGAGCCGCATCCGGATAGCACAGAGGCCACACACAGCGCCGCCAATATATGAAAAAATCCACGAGGTTTCTGACTCATAGTACACAATCTCCTTGTTTTCCGCTGGGTTCAATCCACTATATCACGCGCGGCGTGGGGGGTCAACAACAAAGCGGTAACAAAGTATTATGGGCGCATTAAATTTGGCGAAAATGCGCCAAAGAATGCAGAGTTTGTTATCCCAAAATATGGATAATATCGGCGTAGGACTGGGCGGTCCAGGTGGGCTGGGCAGGGCCGGTGAGGGGCTGGTTTTGGGGGTTGTACCAGATGGTGTCCACACCTGCCCGGTTGCCCCCCAAGATGTCGGTGCCCAGGCCGTCCCCCACCATCACCACCTGGGAGCGGTCGGTGATGTCCAGGGCGGCACAGACCTTGTCGAAGAAGGCGGGCATGGGCTTTTGCACCCCCAGCTCCATGGAGATGAAGATGTGGGGGATGAGGGTATTGAGGTGGGTGCCCTCATAGCGGCCCCGCTGGGCCGCAGGCATCCCGTTGGTGGCGATGGCCAGGGTCAGGCCCATGGCCTGGAGGGTCTGGCAGAACTCCCAGGCGCCGGGGAGCAGGTAGGCCCCTTTGCCCACGGTGTTGACAAACTCCTGGTTCCAGGCTCTGGGGTCGTGGTGGCCGCCCCGCACCCGCATGAAGGCGGCAAACCGCTCCACCCCCAGGAAGTCCTGGTCGATCTCACCCCGGGCGAAGGCGTCCCACAGGGCGGTGTTGATTTTCTCGTACAGGGCCTCCTCCTGGGGGCCAAAGTCGTAGCCCCGGCGGGTAAAGACCTGGCGCAGGGCCTCCCGCTCCGAGCGGCGGAAGTCCAGAAGGGTCATATCGGCGTCCAGCAGGACGGTATGGTATCGGCTCATGGGTGAAGTTTCTCCTTTCGGGTGCAGTACATACGCAGGGCGGTGGACACCAGCAGGGTGCCCAGGGCAATGCAGCCGGAGATCCCGAAGGTGCGGATCAGGGTCTCCAAAAACAGCTGGGACTCCCCCCGGATGCCGTAGTTCACGGCCTGGTACACGGTGAAGCCGGGGACCAGGGGGAAGTAGGACACCACCAGGTAGGAGATGGCGGGGCACTTGCGCAGCCGGGCCATGACCTCGGCGTAGACGGCTACCCCCACCGAGGCGGCCAGGCTGGAGAGAAAGACGTTGTTGCCCGTCCACCACATCACCGGCATATACACCGCCCAGCCCAGGGCGCCGCCCAGGCAGCACAGGATGGAGCCCACCCCTCGCACATTGTAGAGCAGGCAGAAGCCCAGACACCCCATAAAGGCGAAGAAGCAGTACGCCACCGGGGAGTACACCGGCACGGTGGTCAGGCCCACCGCAGAGGGGAACAGCTGCTGGCACAGGGCCATGGCGCCGCCGGTGCCCAGGGCGATGGCCCCGGCGGTGAGCACCGCCCGGGTGAAGGTGGACAGGCCGGAGACGATGTCGCCGGTGAGCAGGTTGCTCATAAAGTTGGTGAACACCAGGCCGGGCACCAGCACCATGATGGAGCCCACCACGGCGGTGCCGGGGTTGATGGGCAGGCCCAGACCCAGGGCGGCGTACACCACCAGGGCCAGCACAAAGCCGCTGGCCATGGTGTTGATAAAGAAGTTGGAGCGGGTGCGGGCCAGGGCCAGCATACACATTCCGCACAGCAGGCCGGACAGGCCGGCCACCAGGGACTCCAGCCAGCCGCCGGAGAAAAACAGGGAGAAAAACACCGATCCCACAAAGTACCCCACCAGCTGCCACGCCACCGGGTAGGTGCGGATGTTGGCGGCGGTCTGCCGCACCTCCAGCAGCACCTCCTGGGGGTCCTGGGGCGGGTGGGCGCAGATGCGCCGGGACAGGGCGTTGAAGCGCTCAATGCCCTCAATGTCGGTGCCGGACACGGTGGCCTGGCGCATCCGGGTGTGGACCCGGCCCTCCGGGTCGGTGGCGGAGACGATGAGGCAGTTGGGGATGGCAAACACCTCGCACCTCAGGTGATAGGCCTGAGCCAGGCGGTGGAGGGTGTCCTCCACCCGATAGATCTCCGCCCCGGAGTGGAGCAGGCCCAGCCCCAGCTCGCACCAGCTCTCCACCAGCAATTCATAGTTCATTCCCAGCGCTCCTTCCCGGCGATCCAGTCCATTCAGCCAATGAGTATACCATATCGCACCCCGATTGCAAGCCACTTTTGAGAAAAAATCCGGCGGCTGCAACCCGGTTGCAGCCGCCGGAATGGGAGGCAAACTCATTCGATGGTGAGGGTGGCCAGCATGGCCAGCTGAAGGGCCTGGTAGAGGGGGGCGTTTTCATCCGCCATGACGTAAGACTGCTCCACCAGCAGGGTGCTGTGCTCCTCCAGTTCCAACACCCAGAATTGGCGGAAAATGCCGTCCTTGGGGCTGACCACCAGGGTGTGGGCGGTGTAGCCCTGGCTGCCCACCGTCACCTGCTGGCCCAGATCCGGGATGTTTTCCTGGAGGATGAGGCCCTGGCGCACGGTGGCGGCGTCCATGCCGTTGATGCGGCTCACGGACAGGTAGTTGCCCGCCCCGGCCAGATAGGCGTCCCCGTTTTCAAAGCCCTGGCGGGTGAAGGTGGCGGGGTCATAGACCATGGAATAGCCCTGAATGCTGTAATGGCGCAGGCCGGCGGCGGTGCGCTGGGTGCCGTCCAGCTGGTAGTCCAGCGGCGTGTCCACATCGGGCTGGTAGGCGGGCACATCCCAGGACTGATCGGGGTTGGTGTCCTCCTCCGCTGGGGTGGGGGTGCAGGTGCCGGTCAGGGTCTGGCCGGCGGAGCGGGAGGAGGCGGTATCCGGGGAGGCGGGGGCAGCGGTACAGGCACACAGAGCCCCACACAGCAGTGCAGAGAGGATCCAAAGACTCATCCGACGCATACAAATACCTCCTTTCCCATGGTAACACCATTATATATGCCCAAAATTCCCGGGACAACAACAGAAGGGTTAAAGATTGGTTACAATTTGTTTACGCCACGGCAGGTGAGCCGGGATTGACAGAGGGGGGGAGAGCGGATAAAATGGGGGAAAACCAACCGGAGAACGAAGCGGACGGGAGAGGCATATGGAAGAACTGATGAGATTGTACCAGGACTATTTGCAGCAGGCGGCCCAGCCCCAAAATCAGAAGCGGCCGTTTCAAGGGGCCTATGGCTTCATCGGGGGGCCAGCCCCCAACTCCCTCCACCAGCAGTTCGCCAAAGAGGTGGAGGAGGCCCTGGCCCGGGTGCCGGAGGAGCAGAGGCGGGAGGCGGTGTCCTTTATCTTTCGCCAGCCCCTGGAGCACCAGGGGGACCCCACGGTGTACTGGATGTTTGTGGCGGTACACGGGGCGGCGCTGCCCTATCTCAAGGGCCTGACCTCAGAGCAGGCCCGGGATTTGCAGTGGTGGTATGAGCGCTCCTATCCCCGCCGGGCCCAGACCCCGGTGCAGCGGCGGATCGTGTCCGCCCTGCAAAAGATCCGATGACCCCGGAAGCCACGGGAGAGACACGGGCTGCGGTGTGGTGCCGCAGCCCATATTTCAGGCCCAGACAGAGGTTTTTTTCTCAATCAACCCACAGTTGAGGGAATATTCCCCCTCTGGTTGAGCGAAAATGGCCCCAATCAACGGATGATCCCTTCCGTTTTGCGGGGGTGGAGGGTAAAGTAAGGGTAGAAACGGAAAAGGAGCGATGGATATGGAAGCGACATTGGGAAAGAGAATCGCCGCCCTGCGCCGGGACAAGGGGCTGAAACAGGACGATCTGGCCCAGCAGCTGGGGGTCACGCCCCAGGCGGTGAGCAAGTGGGAGAATGACCAGACCTGCCCCGACATCACCCTGCTGCCCCAGCTGGCCCAGATCCTGGGGGTGAGCGTGGATGAGCTGCTCTCGGGGAAGGCCCCCCAGGAGGAGCCACCGGTGAAGGTACTGCCGGTGGAGCAGCGCAAGGATTGGCAGGACATGGTGCTGCGCATCGTGGTGGACTCCGCCGACGGGGACAAGGTGCGGGTGAATTTGCCTCTGTCCCTGGTGGAGGCGGCCATAGACATGGGGGCAGATATGTCCCAGGTCACAGGCAGCGACGCCTTGAAGGGGATCGACCTGGGCAAAATTCTGGAGCTGGTGCGCCGTGGCTCGGTGGGCAACCTGGTGGAAGTGGACTCTGCCGACGGGGACATCGTGCGCATCTTCGTGGAGTGAGCATATGCGCATCATTGTCAAAGATAAGGACACCAACCTCAACCTCCCCATCCCCACCCGCCTGGTGGTCAATGGCTTGACCGCAGGGCTGCTGTGCCGGGAGTTGGAGAAATACGGCACCCATGTGACCCGGCGGCAGCTGATGGCGTTGGTCAGAGAGCTGCACCGATTTCGCCGCCGCCACCCCAAGTGGACCCTGGTGGAGGTGGAGGGCCACGACGGGGAGTATGTGAAAATTGAGATATAACAAGGAAGGAGGACTCCGGCGAAAACCGGAGTCCTCCTGAGCGTGTCGAAAAAGTTCGACACGCTTCTCAAAAATGCAAGCATTTTTTCGAGGGGATGCAGCCCGCTGCGCGCAGAATCGGGTCAAAGGACGACCCGATTCCACACTGGCGGGCTGAGAAGTGTTT
>DVKO01000122.1 GCA_018715985.1 Candidatus Enterenecus avicola | reverse complement strand
AACTCAGTAAAATCAAGGGTTTCCGGTTATATGGGGGTATAGCTCAGCTGGGAGAGCGCTTGAATGGCATTCAAGAGGTCAGCGGTTCGATCCCGCTTATCTCCACCAAAACAATAACTCACACAGTCAATGCTGTGTGAGTTATTGTTTTATCCAAGAAGAATATGAGGACGAACACTCAGTTAAAAGATGTGTTCCTAAGGATGTGTCGCAAAACGTAAGTTTTGTGGCACATCCTTTTCTATGTTCCATCCGTCACAGATTGCTGTAACCCATGAGGGAGTCGTCCACTGCCCGGGCCGCATCCCGGCCCTCGGCGATGGCCCACACCACCAGGGACTGGCCCCGGTGCATATCTCCGGCGGTGAATACCCGGTCTACGCTGGTCTGGTATTCGCCGGGCTGGGTTGCCACATTGGTGCGGCCGTCCCGGTCCACGCCGAAGGCCTGGGCCACATACTCCTGACTGCCCAAAAAGCCTGCGGCAATGAGCACCAGGTCGGCGGCCACCTCCACTTCACTGCCTTCCACCGGAACCATCTGCATCCGTCCGGTGGCCTCGTCCTTACGGGGCTCCAGGCTCACCAGCACAGCGCCGCACACCTTGCCCTCCGCGTCCGCTTTGAACTCCTTCACCGTGGTCTGATAGCGGCGGGGATCGGCGCCGAACACGGCAATGGCCTCCTGCTGACCGTAGTCGGTTTTCAGCACCCGGGGCCACTGGGGCCAGGGATTGCCGGGGGTACGGGTCTCAGAGGGCTTGGGCATCATCTCCAGCTGAGTCACCCCTGCCGCTCCCAGGCGGATGGCGGTGCCCACACAGTCGTTTCCCGTGTCACCGCCGCCGATGACCAGCACCTGCTTTCCCTCTGCCAAGTGGGTGGGTTTCTCCCGGAAGTCGCTGTCCAGCAGCGCCTTGGTCACCTGACCCAGGAAGTCCACGGCAAACAGGACCCCCTTGGCCTCCCGTCCAGGCACCGGCAGGTCCCGGGGCTGGCTGGCGCCGCAGGCCAGGATCACCCGGTCGTACTCCTCCAACAGCTCCTGGGCGGAGACGGTGCGTCCCACGTCCACATTGCACCGGAACTCCACCCCCGCCTGCTCCATGAGAGCAATGCGGCGGTCAATGACCTTTTTATCCAGCTTCATGTTGGGAATGCCGTAGCGCAGCAGCCCGCCGGGGCGATCGCTGCGCTCAAACACCGTCACCCAGTGGCCCCGGCCATTGAGCATCCAGGCCGCAGACAGTCCCGCAGGGCCGCTGCCCACAATGGCCACCCGCTTGCCGGTGCGCACCTTGGGAGGCTCCCCGCTGACCAGGCCATGGGCAAAAGCGTATTCGATGACCTGTCGCTCGTTGTCCTTGGTGGTCACCGGCTCACTGTATTCCCCACAGGTGCAGGCCGCCTCGCACAGGGCGGGACACACCCGGGACGTGAACTCGGGCAGGCAGTGGGTGCGGCTGAGGCGGATGTATGCCTGCTCCCAGTTGCCGTGGTACACCAGGTCGTTGATCTCTGGCACCAGGTTGTGGAGGGGGCAGCCGGAGGCCATGCCGCCGATCATCATACCCGCCTGACAGAAGGGCACACCGCAGTCCATACACCGGGCCCCCTGCTGTTGCTGCTGCTGAGGGGTGAGGGTGGTGTGAAATTCCTCAAAATTCTTGATGCGCTCCAGAGGCGGGACGGAAGGCCCGTTCTGTCGCTGATATTCCATAAATCCTGTGGGCTTTCCCATCTTCCTCAACCTTCCTTTCCTGCCACGCTGACGTAGAACGCCTCGATCTGCGCCTCTTCCCGGCTCATGCCCTGCTCCTCGAACTGGGCGGAGAGCTGCATCAGCTTCTTATAGTCTCCAGGAATGATCTTCTTGAACCGGGGCAGATAGTTCTCGAAGTCGTCCAGCACCTGGCGGGCCTTCTCCGATCCGGTGGCATCCACATGGGCACTGAGCATCCCTCGCAGTTCCTCCCGGTCAAACTTGCTCTCCACCTTCTCCATGAGCACCTGGCCCTTGTTCAGGTTGCGGTACAGGGTGTTGTGCTCGTCCAGCACATACGCCACTCCTCCGCTCATGCCCGCGGCGAAGTTTTTGCCCGTGGAGCCCAGCACCACCACACAGCCGCCGGTCATGTACTCGCAGCCGTGCTCGCCGACCCCCTCTACCACAGCCCGGGCGCCGGAGTTGCGCACGCAGAACCGCTCCCCCGCCATGCCGTTGATATAGGCCTGGCCGGAGGTGGCGCCGTACAGGGCCACATTGCCGATGATGATATTCTCGTGGGGGACAAATTTGGCCTTCTTGGGGGGATACACCACCAGCTTACCGCCGGACAGGCCCTTGCCGAAGTAGTCGTTGCTGTCCCCTTCCAGCTCCAGGGTGAGGCCCTGGGGGATGAAGGCGCCGAAGCTCTGGCCGCCAGCTCCGTGACAGCGGACAGTAATGGTGTCCTGGGGCAGGCCCTGGGGGTGGCGGCGGGTGAGCTCAGAGCCCAGCAGGGTGCCGAAGCTGCGGTCCGTATTCAACAGCTTGACCTCCACCGTGTGGGGCCGTCCGCTGGACAGACTGTCCTTGACTTTGGCGCTCTGGAGCAGCACGCTCTCGTCCTTGGTGCGCTCCAGGTGGAAGTCGTAGGCGTGCTGGGGGTCAAAGACGGTCTGGCTGTCCGGCACCTGGGCCAAAATCCCGCTCAGATCCACCTTGGCGGCCAAGCCCGTCAGGTCGGTTCTCTGGCGGAGCAGGTCGGTGCGGCCCACCATCTCGTCAATGGTGCGCACCCCCAGCTTGGCCATGTACTCCCGCAGTTCCTGGGCGATGAAGCGCATGAAGTTCTCCACATATTCCGGCTTACCGGTAAACCGCTTGCGCAGCTCCGGATTCTGGGTGGCTACGCCCATGGGGCAGGTGTCCAGGTTGCACACCCGCATCATCACGCAGCCCAGGGTCACCAGGGGCGCGGTGGCAAAGCCAAACTCCTCGGCACCCAGCAGGGCGGCCACGGCCACGTCCCGGCCGCTCATGAGCTTGCCGTCGGTCTCAATACGCACCCGGTCCCGGAGGTCGTTTTGCAGCAGGGTCTGGTGGGTCTCCGCCAGGCCTAGCTCCCAAGGCAGACCGGCATCCAGGATGGAACTCAAGGGGGCGGCGCCGGTGCCGCCGTCGTAGCCGGAAATCAAGATGACTTGGGCGCCTGCCTTGGCCACGCCTGCGGCCACCGTGCCTACCCCAGCCTCAGACACCAGCTTGACGGAAATGCGGGCGTACTTGTTGGCGTTCTTCAAATCGTAGATCAGCTGGGCCAAATCCTCAATGGAGTAAATGTCGTGGTGGGGGGGCGGAGAGATGAGGCTCACGCCGGGGGTGGAGTGGCGGGTCTTGGCGATCCAGGGGTACACCTTCTGGGCGGGCAGGTGTCCGCCCTCACCGGGCTTGGCTCCCTGGGCCATCTTGATTTGCAGCTCCTTGGCGCTGACCAGGTAGCGGCTGGTGACGCCGAAGCGGCCGCTGGCCACCTGTTTAATGGCGGAGCTGCGGTCATGGTCGGTGCCCGCAGACTCCAGCCGCTCGTCGCTCTCGCCGCCCTCGCCGCTGTTGGACTTGCCGTGGAGGTGGTTCATGGCCACCGCCAGAGCCTCGTGGGCCTCCTGGGAGATGGAGCCATAGGACATGGCCCCGGTCTTAAAGCGGGTGACGATGCTCTCCACGCTCTCCACTTCCTCCAGAGGCACCCCTTGTTCGGGATAATTGAAGTCCATGAGGGAGCGGAGGGTGCCGTAGTTCTCCTGGTTGACCTGGGCGGTATACTGCTGGAACATCTGGTAGTCCCCCGTGCGGGTGGACTGTTGCAGCAGATGGATGGTCTGGGGGTTGTACCGATGGGCCTCTCCCTGGCTGCGCATCTTGTGGCGACCCACCGAGGGCAGGGTCAGGTTTACCTCCAGTCCCAGGGGATCGTAGGCCTTGGAGTGCTGCGCGTCGGTCTGGGCGGCAATGTCCTCCAGGGTGATGCCGCCGATGCGGCTGATGGTGCCGGTGAAGTAGGCGTCAATGACCTCCTGGCTGATGCCGATGCACTCAAAGATCTGGCTGCCCTGGTAGGACTGGATGGTGGAGATGCCCATCTTAGAGGCGATTTTCACAATGCCCTGGATCACCGCGTGGTCGTAGTCCTCCACGGCGGCGTAGTAATCCTTGTTCAGCAGCCCGTCCTGCACCAACTGGGCCACAGTGGCGTGGGCCAGATAGGGGTTGACGGCGCAGGCGCCGTAGCCCAACAGGCAGGCAAAGTGGTGCACCTCCCGGGGCTCGCCAGACTCCAGAATGAGGGACATGGCCGTGCACTTCTTGGTCTTGACCAGGTATTTGTGCACCGCCGACACCGCCAGCAGAGACGGGATTGCCACGTGGTTTTCATCCACACCACGGTCGGACAGGATGAGGATGGTGGCCCCGTTGCGGTAGGCCTTGTCCACCTGGACAAACAGCTGCTCCAGCACCCGGTCCATGGGGGTGTTCTTATAATAAAGGATGGAGACGGTGGCCACCTGGAAGCCCGGGCGGTTCATATTCTTGATCTTCAGCAGGTCCAGATCGTTCAAAATGGGGTTGTTGATTTTCAGAACCTGGCAGTTCTCCGGCTGCTCCTGGAGCAGATTCCCGTTTTTTCCGGCGTAGACGGTGGTGGAGGTGACAATTTTCTCCCGCACCGAGTCGATGGGCGGGTTGGTCACCTGGGCAAACATCTGCTTGAAGTAGTGGAAGAGGGGCTGGTACTGGTGGGACAGCACCGCCAAGGGGGTGTCCACACCCATGGCCCCAATGGGCTCGCTGCCGTTGAGGGCCATGGAGCACACGCTGTTGCGGTACTCCTCATAGGTGTAGCCGAAGGCCATTTGCAGCCGGGCGCAGTACTCCCGGCTCAGGGGGGGCACCGGCTGGTTGGGCACCTTCAAATCGTGGAGCTCCACCAGATTGCTGTCCAGCCACTCCCCGTAGGGCTCCTTACCGGCATAGCGCTCCTTGATCTCCTGGTCGGTATACACCCGCCCCTGTCTGGTGTCCACCAGCAACATCTTTCCTGGGTGGAGCCGTTCCTTTTTCTCGATTTTGTCCTCCGGGATGGGAAGCACCCCCACCTCCGAGGAGAGGATGAGCCGGCCGTCTCCGGTGATGTAATACCGGGAGGGACGCAGACCGTTGCGGTCCAGCACCGCCCCCATCACATCGCCGTCGGAGAAGAGGATGGAGGCGGGGCCGTCCCAGGGCTCCATCATGGTGGCATAGTACTGGTAGAAATCCCGGAGCTGCTGGGAAATGGTGTCGTTGTGGCTCCAGGGCTCCGGGATGGCCACCATCACCGCCAGGGGCAGCTCCATCCCGCTCATGACCAGAAATTCCAGGGTGTTGTCCAGCATGGCCGAGTCGGAGCCGTCGGCATGGATCACCGGCAGTACCTTGGTCAGGTCGTCCTCCGAGAAGGTAGGGGTAGACATGGTCTCCTCCCGGGCCTGCATCTTGTCCACGTTGCCCCGAATGGTGTTGATCTCTCCGTTGTGGACGATAAACCGATTGGGGTGGGCCCGCTGCCAGCTGGGGTTGGTGTTGGTGGAGAAGCGGGAGTGTACCAGAGCGATGGCTGAGTCAAAGTCCTCATCCTGCAAATCCAGGAAAAAGGTGCGCAGCTGCCCCACCAGGAACATTCCCTTATACACAATGGTGCGGCTGGACAGAGAGGGGACATAGGTGTTGTCGTTGCTCTGCTCAAAAACCCGGCGCACCATGTACAGCTTCCGGTCAAAAGCCAGCCCGGCGGGAACCTCCTCCGGCTTTTTTACAAAGCACTGATAGATGGCGGGCATACAAGCCAGGGCCTTCTCCCCCAGCACTTGGGGGACGGTGGGCACCTTCCGCCAGCCCAGAAACTCCAGTCCTTCCTTGGCCACAATGACCTCAAACATCTTCATGGCCCGGCTGCGGCGCAGCTCATCCTGAGGGAAGAAGAACATTCCCACGCCGTACTCCCGCTCGCCCCCCAGGGAAATGCCCAGCTGGGCGCACACCTTGGAGAAAAAGCGGTGGCTGATCTGCACCAGGATGCCTACGCCGTCCCCGGTCTTGCCCTGACCGTCTTTTCCGGCCCGATGTTCCAGGTTTTCCACAATATTCAGCGCATCCGCCACAATCTGATGATTTTTTCTGCCGTGAATGTCCACGACTGCCCCGATGCCGCAGTTGTCATGCTCCAGCTGCCTACAGTACAGGGTCTGCATGGGTTTTTTTGTCATAATGACTCCCCCTTTGGAATACGGACGAAACAAACACAAAGGCGCCAAAGAACCCCGGAACCTCCTTGTTCCGGACCCCTCTGACGCCATTGTCAATGTCCAATTTCAAATGAAATGTATGCTGCCCAGCCCACGTCACTTTGATTTGTATACATCTAAGCTGCCATAGGCTGTTTATTTCGTTAAAGTATACTGCACCCCTGGCTATTTTGTCAACCCTCCGGCAGACAAACGGCAAGTTGCACAAAAGAAGGTCGTCTTATCCCTTCCGATTTTTGACACCTTACTGCTTGACGCATTGGAAAAACCGGTGTAACATAGGCCCATCCAAGAGACAACGGCGTCATGGAAGCGATTCTGTGACCCCGCTGTCTTTTTTTATTTTCTGGAGAGGATGGATGAACATGACAAACGTGCCCAGCTACTTTGGATGTAAAGTGTTTGACCAGCGTGTGATGAAGGCCCGCCTTCCTCAAGATATTTATCGTTCCCTGCGCTGCACCATGGAAGAGGGGACTCCTCTGAATCTGCCTGTGGCCAATGTGGTGGCCGCCGCCATGCGGGATTGGGCCGTGGAACAGGGCGCCACCCACTTCACCCACTGGTTCCAACCCATGACCGGCGTCACCGCCGAAAAGCACGACAGCTTCATCTCCCCCGCCCCGGACGGCGGCGTCATCATGGAGTTCTCCGGCAAGGAGCTCATCAAAGGTGAGCCGGATGCCTCCTCCTTCCCCTCCGGCGGACTGCGGGCCACCTTTGAGGCCCGGGGCTACACCGCCTGGGATCCCACCTCCTACGCCTTTATCAAGGGCAAGACCCTGTGCATTCCCACCGCCTTCTGCTCCTATGGCGGCGAGGCCCTGGACAAAAAGACCCCCCTGCTGCGCTCCATGGAGGCTCTGAATCTCCAGGCTCTGCGGGTGCTGCGTCTGCTGGGGGACACCGATGTGAAGTCGGTGCGCACCTCCGTGGGACCGGAGCAGGAGTATTTCCTGGTGGACCGCAGTCTCTACGACCAGCGCCCCGATCTGATCTACACCGGGCGCACCCTCTTTGGCTCCCGCTCCCCCAAGGGCCAGGAGCTCAACGACCACTACTTCGGCAACATCAACGAGCGGGTGGCCGCCTACATGGAGGAGTTGAACGAGGAGCTGTGGAAGCTGGGCATTCTGGCCAAGACCCAGCACAA
Organism: Candidatus Enterenecus avicola; assembly: GCA_018715985.1. Lineage (GTDB taxonomy): Bacteria > Bacillota > Clostridia > Oscillospirales > Oscillospiraceae > Enterenecus > Enterenecus avicola. The sequence continues at coordinate 7,562 of DVKO01000122.1, read as the reverse complement.
CGAGGTGGCCCCCGCTCAGCACGAGCTGGCCCCCATCTACACCACCACCAACATTGCCACCGACCACAACCAGCTGACCATGGAAATCATGCAGAAGGTGGCTGCCAAGCACGGTCTGGTGTGTCTGCTCCACGAGAAGCCCTTTGCCGGCGTCAACGGCTCTGGTAAGCACAACAACTGGTCTATGGCCACCAATACCGGCGTGAATCTGCTCTCTCCCGGCGACAAGCCCCATGAGAACACCCGGTTCCTCCTCTTCCTGTGCGCCGTCATCCAGGCTGTGGACGACTACCAGGATCTGCTGCGGCTGTCCGTGGCCACCGCTGGCAACGACCACCGTCTGGGCGCCCATGAGGCTCCCCCCGCCGTGGTTTCCATCTTCCTGGGTGATGAGCTGTCCGGCATTCTGAAATCCATCGAGGAGGGCAGCCAGTACTCCGCTCCCCAGACCGAGAGCGTCAAGCTGGGCGTCCACGCCCTGCCCCCTCTGCCCCGGGACACCACCGACCGCAACCGCACCTCCCCCTTCGCCTTCACCGGCAACAAGTTTGAGTTCCGTATGTTGGGCTCCTCCAACTCCATCGCCTGCGCCAACATGATGCTCAACGCCGCCGTGGCTGAGTCCCTGCGTCAGTACGCCGACCGACTGGAACAGGCCCAGGATCGTGTGGCGGAAATTCACCAGATCCTCCGGGACGTCATCCGCGCGCACAAGCGTATCATCTTCGACGGCAACGGCTATGACGAGAGCTGGATCGAGGAGGCCAAGGCCCGCGGCCTGCTGAATCTGCCCACTACCGCCGACTGTATGCCCTATCTGCTCCACGAGAAGAATGTGGAGATGCTCACCCGCCACGGGGTGTTCTCGGTGCCCGAAATCCAGTCCCGCTGCGAGATCATGCTGGATAACTACTGCAAGACGGTGGAAATCGAGGCCAACACCATGATCGACATGACCCGCCAGGACATTCTCCCCGCCGTGCAGAGCTACGCCACCTATGTGGCCCAGGGCATTGCCGCCAAGCGCGCCGTGCTGGACACCCTGCCCTGCACCCACGAGACCAAGCTGTTGGAGCAGCTGTCCACCCTCACCGACCAGATCGCCCAGAATTTGGACGCCCTGGAGTCCGTGGCAAGCAGCACCGAGCAGCTCTCCGACGTCACCGAGACCTCGGAGGCGGTGCGGGATCAGGTGCTTCCCGCCATGGCCCAGCTGCGCCAGGCTGTGGATCAGGCCGAGACCATTACCTCCGCCAAGTTCTGGCCCTATCCCTCCTACGGACAGATGCTGTTCGGCGTGCGCTAAGACCATCTCATCTCACATTTTCCAGCCTGTGCCCATGTCCCTGCCGGGGTGTGGGCACAGCTTTTACAAGGAGGCATTGTCATGTGTTCCATTATGGGATATTGTACCCCAGACGCCGATGTGTCTGTATTTACCAAAGGCTTTTCCAAGACCAAATCCCGGGGTCCCGATGACTCCCGCATCGTAGACACCGGGATGGGCCTGCTGGGCTTCCACCGACTGGCCATCATGGGCCTGACCCCCCAAGGGATGCAGCCCTTTACCCTCGACGACTGCTATGCCGTGTGCAACGGAGAGTTGTATGGATTTGAGGCTGTGCGGGAAAAGCTGAAGGAAAAATATACCTTTCAGAGCGATTCTGACTGTGAGATCCTGCTCCCCCTCTACCTGGAGCATGGGGTAGAGCTGTTTGCCCAGCTGGATGCGGAGTTTGCCTGTATCATTCTGGACACCCAAGGCGGGCACGTGGTGGCCGCCCGGGACCCCCTGGGCATCCGCCCCCTCTACTACGGCTACGATCCGGCTGGGGCCATCGTCTTTGCCAGCGAGCCCAAGAACCTGATGGGCCTGGTGGAGCGCATCTTCCCCTTCCCTCCTGGCCACTACTACCTGGACGGCCAATTTGTATGTTACGCGGACATGACCCGGGTGGACCATGTGGTGGACGATGACCTGGACGTCATCTGCACCAACATCCGGGAAAAGCTGGTCGCCGGCATTCAAAAACGGCTGGTGTCCGACGCCAAGGTTGGCTTTCTCCTCAGCGGCGGACTGGACTCCTCTCTGGTGTGCGCCGTAGCCGCCCAGTCCTCGGCTACCCCCATTCGCACTTTTGCCATCGGCATGGATCAGGACGCCATCGACCTGAAATACGCCCGGGAGGTGGCCGACTACATCGGCAGCGACCACACCGAAATCATCATCACCAAGGAGGATGTGCTGGCCGCCCTGGAGCCGGTGGTGGAACTGCTGGCCACCTACGACATCACCACCATCCGGGCCAGCATCGGGATGTACCTGATCTGCAAGGCCATCCACGAGCAGACGGACATCCGGGTGCTCCTGACTGGGGAGATCTCCGACGAGCTGTTTGGGTACAAATACACCGACTTCGCCCCCTCCGCCCAGGCCTTCCAGGAGGAGGCTGCCAAGCGGATTCGGGAGATCCATATGTACGACGTGCTGCGGGCGGACCGGTGCATCTCGGTCAACTCCCTGGAGGCCCGGGTGCCCTTCGGCGATCTGGACTTTGTGCGCTACGTCATGTCCATTGACCCCAAGTTCAAGTGCAACACCTATGGCAAGGGGAAATACTTGCTCCGCCGTGCATTTGAAGGAGATTATCTGCCCCTGAACATCCTCTATCGAGAGAAGGCCGCCTTCTCTGACGCGGTGGGCCACTCCATGGTGGACGATCTGAAAGAGTACGCCCAGCAGTGCTACACCGACCAGGAATTTCAACAGCGGCGCAAGGCGTACACCCACGCCCAGCCCTTCACCAAGGAGTCCCTGCTCTATCGGGAGCTGTTTGAAAAATACTATCCAGGCCAGAGCCAGATGGTGGTGGACTTCTGGATGCCCAACCGCTCCTGGCAGGGGTGTGATGTCAACGACCCCTCTGCTCGGGTCCTGTCCAACTACGGACTCAGCGGAAAATAACCCCTTCTCGGGAGCTGCGGTGCCAAAGCGCCGCAGCTCCCGTTTGATTGCGCCGGTATTTGGTTAGAATGGAACCGGCGCCTCCCTCTGCGCCGCGGAAATTCGCCCTTGACTTTCTCCAGGCCCCATGATAAAATATCGGCAGTTGAAAAGGGAGTAGTTTGAAGCTATACCGTCAACACCTCGGTCAGTGTACTGGCCTGGCGGTATGCACCCTGTGTGGTAACAAGACTTTTCGACAACTGTCGCATTGCAGGCAGTTGGCGGAGGGTCTTTTTATTTTACCTCTCCGCCCCGAACCCAACAAGGAAGGAAGGAACACCAATGACAGACGCCTACTATAAGCAGACCCCACAGCAGGCCCTGGATGCCCAGCACACCTCCGCCAACGGACTCTCCGCCCAGGAGGCTGAGGCTCGGGCGCAGCAGTTCGGCCCCAATCAGCTGGCTGAGGGGGAGAAGAAGAGCGTTCTCCAGGTCTTTGCCGAACAATTCAAAGATCTACTGGTCATCATTCTCATCATCGCCGCCCTCATCTCCGCTGCCTCCGCCAACGTGGAGAGCACCATCGTCATTTTCGCCGTGCTCATCCTCAACGCCATTTTGGGCACGGTGCAGTACTTCAAGGCGGAAAAATCCCTGGAGAGCCTAAAAGCCATGTCCTCCCCCTCCGCAAAGGTACTGCGGGACGGCAAGCGGATGGAGATTCCCTCCACACAGGTCGTCCCCGGCGACATCGTGCTGCTGGAGGCCGGCGACATGGTGGTGGCCGACGGCCGCATTTTGGAAAACTACTCTTTGAAGGTCAATGAGAGCTCCCTCACCGGAGAGAGTGAGGGAGTAGACAAGACCGCTGACGTCATTCAGGCCGATCAGGTGGCCCTGGGTGACCAGAAAAACATGGTCTTTTCCGGCTCCCTGGTCACCTATGGCCGTGCCACCGTACTGGTCACCGCCACCGGCATGAACACGGAGTTGGGCAAGATCGCCACTTTGATGAACCAGACCCAGCAGCGGAAGACGCCCCTTCAGGAGAGCCTGGACAACTTCAGCGCCAAGCTGGCCATCGTCATCATGATTATTTGCGCCATCGTCTTTGCCCTGTCCATCTTCCGCAGCGGCATGGAGATCCTGGACGCCCTGATGTTCGCCGTGGCCCTGGCTGTGGCTGCCATCCCCGAGGCCCTGTCCTCCATCGTCACCATCGTGCTGGCCATGGGTACCCAGAAGATGGCCCGGCAAAATGCCATCATGAAGGATCTGAAGGCAGTGGAGAGTCTGGGCTGCGTGTCCGTCATCTGCTCGGATAAGACCGGCACTCTGACCCAGAACAAAATGACCCCCCAGAAGGTGTACGCCGACGGCGCGCTGGTAGAGGGGGAGCAGCTGGACCTGACCAACCACATCCAGCGTCTGCTGCTCAAGGCCGCTCTGCTGGCCAGCGACGCCACCAATGACCAGGAGACCGGCGCCTCCATCGGCGACCCCACCGAGGTGGCCCTGGTGATGCTGGGCGAGCGCTTCGGCGTCAACGAGGAGACCTACCGCACCCAGCACCCCCGTCTGGGCGAGCTGGCCTTTGACTCTGACCGCAAACTCATGAGCACCCTCCACGACATCGACGGTGTGCCCACCCTCTTCACCAAGGGGGCCATGGATGTGCTGCTGGACCGCTCCCAGTGGCTGCTCACCAGCCAGGGGCGGGTTCCTATGACCCAAGAGATGAAGGAGGAGATCGCCCGGGTCAACACCCAGCTGTCTTCTGAGGGCCTGCGGGTTCTGGCCTTCGCCTATCGGGAGCTGGATGCCATCCGTCCCCTCTCCCTGGAGGATGAAAACCAGTTTACCTTCCTGGGTCTGATCTCCATGATCGACCCGCCCCGTCCCGAGGCCATCCAGGCCGTGGCAGACGCCAAACAGGGCGGCATCCGTACCATTATGATCACCGGTGACCACAAGATCACCGCCACTGCCATTGCCCGCCAGCTGGGTATCTTCCAGGAGGGGGATCAGGCCCTGTCGGGAGTGGAGCTGGACAACATGACCGACCAACAGCTGGACGCCTGCCTCACCTCCGTCTCCGTCTACGCCCGGGTGTCCCCCGAGCACAAGATCCGCATTGTCAACGCTTGGCAGCGCCGGGGGAACATTGTCTCCATGACCGGCGACGGCGTCAACGACGCCCCCGCCCTGAAAAAGGCGGACATCGGCGTGGCCATGGGCATCACCGGCACCGAGGTGTCTAAAGACGCCGCCTCCATGATTCTGGCCGACGACAACTTCGCCACCATCGTCAAGGCGGTGGTCAACGGCCGCAGCGTCTACGCCAACATCAAAAACGCCATTCAGTTTCTGCTCTCCGGCAACACTGCAGGCATCTTCTGCGTGGTGTACGCCTCCCTGCTGGCCCTGCCCGCCCCCTTTGCAGCGGTGCATCTGCTGTTTATCAACCTGCTCACGGACTCCCTGCCCGCCATCGCCATCGGTATGGAGCCTGCCCGCCGCGGCCTGCTCAAGCAGAAGCCCCGGGACCCCAAGGAGCCTATCCTTACCCAGCCCCTTCTGGCCCGCATCGGCATCCAGGGCCTGCTCATCGCCATTGTCACCATGATTGCCTTCTACCTGGGCTATCAAAACGGTGACGCCGCTCTGGCCACCACCATGGCCTTCTCCACCCTCACCCTGGCCCGGCTGTTCCACGGCTTCAACTGCCGGGGGGCGGAGTCCATCTTCCGGCTGAAGTTCTCCACCAACAAGGCCTCCATCCTGGCCTTCTTCGCCGGTGTGGTGCTGCTGATGCTGGTGCTCTTTGTCCCCGGTCTCAACTCCCTGTTTATGGTCTCCCCCGCCTTCGGCGTGACCAATCTGGGCGAGATCGTGGGCCTGGCCCTCCTCCCCACCATTGTCATTCAGATCACCAAGGTGATTTTGGAGCGCAGATAAACATGAACAACAATGGCCCCCACGTTCCATCACAAGAACGTGGGGGCCATTGTTGTTCCAGACAAATTACAGGGCGTACTGAGAAATCACCGCGCAGATCTCGGCCACATCCGCCCCGGCGGTAAACTCGAAACGAACCCGGCCCAGACTGCTGAACCACAGCTCCAGCTCGCTGTCCAGGTCTATGACACCAGAGGTCTCCACGGAATAAGCCTGGATCTTCTTGTAGGGCAGGAAGGTATAGTCTGTCTTTTTCCCGGTGATCCCCTGCACGTTGATGGCGATCACCCGCCGCGTGGTAAACACCACCCCGTCCCGCACCGTCTTGAAGCTGGCCAAAATCTCCTCCCCAGGCGCCAACATGGGGGTGAGACGCTCCTCGTAGGCGCTGTTGTCCACTGCTCTGAGCTTGAGAAAATCCGCATTTTCAAAGTCGATCATGCTTTTGCCCCCTTTCTCTGAATATACACATAGTAACACAGCCCTGTCCCTTTGTCCATCGCTCACAAGCCCAACCAGGGACACATTTTCGAATTGCCGGTCATTCTTGGTGCTTTTTGCTTTGTCTGTTCACGGACAACATCCAAAGCAAAAATGTCACCCCCAACAAAACCCACGGCGTGGCACCGCTGAGAAACTCCACTGCTGGAGCCCCGCCAAAGACTTGGCCCAGTATCAGCACAAGGATGCCCACCGAAATGGAGCCCCACGCCACTTTGAGCACGGTCTTCTCCGCCTTTCTCTGCTCCGCTTCCTGTTCCATGTTTTTCAACATCGCCTGATCTCCTTTCAATAACTCGTCCAGGCTGATTTGATAGAACTCACTCATCCGAATGACGCTCAAAATATCCGGCAGCGACTTTCCCGTTTCCCTTAGTTAAAGATATTGTTGGGTATCTCAAGATGTGTCATTCGATTTTGCCGATAAAGCGGTAGAAGATTTCCACTTCCTGTTCCCGGCTTCCGTCCTCACTTTTGACCGCTTCATGGATAACGATTTTTTCAATCAGCGTATTCAAAAGTTCGGCGGTCAGTTCCGTAGGATTGGCGTACTGCTTGATGAGAGCGACCCACTTTTCGGCATCCAGAGCAGTTTGCTGTTCTGCGGTCAGTTCCGCTTGCAGGCGGCTGATTTTTTCCTCCAGCTCCAGCTGTTCTGCCTGGTACTTTTTGGTCAGCAAATTGAAGTTATACTCGGTGATGTGTCCGGTAGACCAGTCCTCATACATTTTTGCAAACAGGGTGTCTACTTCTGCTTTGCGTTTTTCCGCCTTTTTCAGTTCGGCTGTCTGCCGCTTCCTTGCAGTATTGCGTTCCTTGTCGCTGGCGTTAAGTAGCCGTTTCAGAAGTTTGTCCCCGTCCTGCTGTGCCAGCACAGACCAGTATTGCAGACGGGAAAGGACATAGGCGTAAAGCACATCATAACGGATATAGTGCATGGAACACTGGTGCAATCCTTGCCCGTACTTGCTACAATGGTAGTGGGCATAGGGATTTTTGTTCTGACTGTTCACACCATAGGCCAGCGACCAACCGCAGTCCGCACATTTTACCAGCCCGGAAAATATCTGCGTTGTGCCGTTCTTCTGCCGTCTGCGCCTGTTGCAAATCTGCTCCTGTACTTGACGGAACACATCTTCGGAAATAATCGCTT
>DVKO01000121.1 GCA_018715985.1 Candidatus Enterenecus avicola | reverse complement strand
GGACGCTGTCCAGATCGAAGGAAAGGTATTGGACGGCGGCATAGCCGGACAGGTCACCACAGGTGATGCCGTACCAGCCCTCTACGCTCTGGTCCGTAACGGTGACCACATCCCCCCGGACCAAAGCGCCCACCCGGTCGTAGTCGGTGCCCGCGCCGGAGCGGATGTTCAACGGCCCGTCGGTGACCACAGCCTGCTGGGGCTCAGGGGACTGTTCTGCCTCCGGTTCGGCCTGGGCGCTGTCCTCGTCCACCTCCAGCCATTGGGCGGCCATGTAGCCCTCCAACCCTTTGTATGTAACCCGATACCAATCCTCGGACGCGGCGGATAGGATCGTGACCGGGGCGCTGTGGGGAGCGTAAGCCAGGGTGGCGGCCTGCACAGCTGCGTCGCTGCGCAGGCGCAGGGTGGGGGCGGTGACAGTGCCAGTACCCATGGACGCCAAGGCGATGCCTGTGGTCAGGGCTACGGCCAGCCCGGCGGCAACGGCCCCTTTGACCAGTCTGTGCTTGGGATTCATAGGAAGGGTCCTCCAATCATCACAAATCTTTTGTACAGGGGCCGCAGACGGCCCGGGAGAATACCTTACTTGCCCGCCAGGGCCCGCATCAGCCAGATGGCGCCCATGTCAATGGCGGAGAACAGATCGGGCAGGTCGCTCTTCTTGACCACCCGGTCCCGGCTCTTCAGGTCGGGGTCGGTGAGCTGCAACTGGAGGTGGACCTTGTTGGCCAGCTCCAGATCCCCTTCCTTCTCGGTGCCCATGACCTGGATCATGATGATATACTTGTCGGCCATGGAACCATAGTAGATCAGGTTGTCCTTACGCCGCAGAGGATGGCCCTTGTACATCAGGCCGCCCGTCTGCTCCGCCGCTGCGTTCTGCCCTGCCGCTTTCTGTTCCGCCATAGCTGCCTCCTTTAGATAAACTTGTAACCGATTTGTAACTCATTGTAACGCTTTTGCATACCTTTGTCAACAGCATTTTTCCAGAAAAGATAGAAATCTGGTGCTTCCCCGCCGGAGGGGAAGAAAAACCGGCCTGGACAGGGGTCCAGGCCGGTTTTTGCCGTCGAAACAGGCAAACAAATATGGTTGTCCAACCCCTGTTCCGGGGTGGGCGGGGACTCTTATCATCATGGAGCCAGGCAGGCCCAGAGCAGTAACCCGGCCTGAAGGGCCAGGGCGGCGGGCACTCCCAGGCGGAAGGAGGGCTTGCGGCGCTTGTGGCGCAGCAGGGCCATGGCCAGCAGGCTGCCCAGCCCTCCGCCCCCCAGGGCGGTCCCCAGCAGGGCGGCCTCGGGAATGCGCCGGCGGCCCAGCTTGGCCATCAGCTTGTCCCAGGCGAAGAGGACGAAGGCCAGCAGGCTGACCGCCCCGTACCAGATCAGCAGCAGGCGGACGGCGTCAGGCATGGGCCAGCTGGCGGGCCAGGTACTCCTCATAGCCCATGCGATGATCTATCAGGCGGCCATCCGGGGTGAAGTCGAAGATGCGGTTGGCCACAGTCTGCACCAGCTGGTGGTCGTGGGAGGAGATCAGCACATTGCACTTGACCGCCTCCAGGCCGTTGTTCAGCGCGGCGATGGACTCCAGATCCAGATGGTTGGTGGGCTGATCCAGCAGCAGCACGTTGGCCCCTGAGAGCATCATCCGGGAGAGCATACACCGCACCTTTTCCCCGCCGGAGAGCACCTGTACCGGTTTGAAGATGTCGTCCCCGGAGAAGAGCATCCGCCCCAAAAAGCCCCGCAGGTAGCTCTCGTGCTGATCCTGGGAGAACTGGCGCATCCAGTCCAGGATGTTCAGCTGGCAATCTTGGAAGAAGGGGGCGTTGTCCTTGGGGAAGTAAGAGAAGCTGGCCGTCTGGCCCCATTTCACGCTGCCCTCGTCAGGCTCCCACTCCCCGGTGAGGATCTTGAACAGGGCGGTGTGGGCATTCTCATTGTCCCCCACAAAGGCGATCTTGTCCCCGTGGCCCACGATGAAGGATACCTTGTCCAGCACCTTCACCCCGTCCACGGTCTTGGACACGTCGGTGACAAAGAGAATGTCCTTGCCCACTTCCCGGTCGGGGGTGAAGCCCACCCAGGGGTAGCGGCGGGAGGAGGCGGGCAGCTCCTGCACGGTGAGCTTGTCCAGCAGCTTGCGCCTCGCCGTGGCCTGCTTGGACTTGGACTTGTTGGCGGAGAACCGGGAGATAAATTCCTGGAGTTCCTTGATTTTGTCCTCGTTGCGCTTGTTCTGCTGCTTGATGAGGTTTTGCACCAGCTGGGAGGACTCGTACCAGAAGTCGTAGTTGCCCACGTACATCTTGATCTGGTTGTAGTCGATGTCCACGATGTGGGTGCACACGGTGTTGAGGAAGTGGCGGTCATGGCTGACCACGATGACGGTGCCGTCGTAGTCCAGCAAAAAGTCGTTGAGCCACTCCACGGCGGCGATGTCCAGGTTGTTGGTGGGCTCGTCCAGCAGCAGGATGTCGGGAGAACCGAACAGGGCCTGAGCCAGCAGCACCTTCACCTTGAGACGGGCGTCCAGGGTGGCCATGTTATTGTAGTGCAGGTCCACCCCGATGCCCAGGCCCTGGAGGATGCGGCTGGCGTCGGACTCGGCCTCGTAGCCGCCCATCTCGGCGTACTCCGCCTGGAGGTCGGCCGCCCGCAGGCCGTCCTCGTCGGTGAAGTCCTCTTTTTCGTAGAGGGCGTTCATCTCCCGGCCAATCTCATACAGGGTCTGGTTGCCCATGATGACGGTGTCCAGCACGGTGTAGGCGTCGTAGGCGTTCTGGTCCTGCTTCAAAACCGACATACGCACCTTGGGCAGGATGGACACGGTGCCGCTGGTGGGCTCCAGCTGGCCGGAGAGGATTTTCAGAAAGGTGGACTTGCCCGCGCCGTTGGCGCCGATGATGCCGTAGCAGTTGCCCCGGGTGAATTGCAGGTCCACGTGGGAGAACAGGGGGGCGCCCTGGTAGCTCAGGGAGAGATCAGAAACAGTAATCATGTGCAGCTCCTTGTGTGAAGTCAATGTGTGTGGGCATATTGCGCTATATCATACCACATATTTCTGCGGAATGGTAGCGTTATTTTGTGGATTTGGGGGGAAGGGCAAAAAAAGAAGCCCCGCCATCAAGAACCATCTTGACAGGGGACAAAAGCTATGGTATCATAAATTGCTTTTAACATATGGTCATAAACCCGGGGGATACTCCCCCAGGCTAAGCAGAGTATACCAGACCATACCGGGAAATGCAAGAGGCAATTTTACGAATGTGACAACAACCCCGGGTGTGCGCACCAAGCGCCCGCCTGCAAAATTCTTACGAAGTGGAGCGTGATCAGCAAATGGCAAGAGCGGTCAAAGACGTCTATTACGGCAAGACCTTGCGCAAGAGCTTCGCCCGCAGCGAGGAGATTCTGGAGATGCCCTACCTGCTGGAGATCCAGAAGTCTTCCTACAAGTGGTTCTTTGAGACCGGGCTGCAGGAAGTGTTCAACGATGTGGAAGCCATCACCGACTATGCCGGGAACCTGGAGCTGAGCTTCATCGGCTTCTCCATGGACGATCCCCCCAAGTACACCATTGAAGAGTGCAAGGCCCAGGACGCCACCTACGCCGCCCCCATCAAGGTGCAGGTGCGTCTGCGCAACAAGGAGACCGGCGAGATCAAGGAGCAGGAGATCTTCATGGGTGATTTCCCCCTGATGACCGACGCCGGCACCTTCGTCATCAACGGCGCCGAGCGCGTCATCGTCTCCCAGATCGTGCGTTCTCCCGGCGTGTACTTCGCCCGCAACGCCGACAAGGCGGACAACATCACCTACGCCTCCACCGTCATCCCCTATCGTGGCGCCTGGCTGGAGTATGAGACCGACCTGTCCGACGTGTTCTATGTGCGCATCGACAAAAACCGTAAGCTGCCCATCACCTGCCTGATCCGTGCGGTGGGCCCCAAGACCGACGCCGAGATCCTGGATATGTTCGGCGAGGATTCCCGCATCCTGGCCACCCTGGAGAAGGACTCCTGCAAGACCTACGAGGAGGCCCTGCTGGAGATCTACCGCAAGATGCGGCCCGGCGAGCCTCCCACGGTGGACTCCGCCGAGAGCCTGCTCAGCGCCCTGTTCTTCGATCCCCGCCGCTACGACCTGTCCGCCGTGGGCCGCTACAAGTTCAACAAGAAGCTGGCCATGTGGACCCGCCTGTCCGGCCAGAAGCTGGCTGCCCCTGTGGCCGACCCCTCCACCGGTGAGATCGTGGCCGAGGCCGGCGAGGTGCTCACCCGGGAGCGGGCCATGGAGCTGGACCGCCTGGGCGTCAACGAGGCCTTTGTGGAGGTGGAGGACCTGCACACGGGCACCCACATCGTCAAGGTGTTCTCCAACGGCATGGTCAACATGGCCGACTTCGTGGACTTCGATCCTGAGACCGTGGGTGTCACCGAAAAGGTGCGCTTTGTGGTTTTGAAGGAGCTGCTGGCCAAGCGGGACGAAGAGGGCCTCTCCCAGGAGGACTTTGCCGACCTCATCCGGGAGCGCATCACCGACCTCATCCCCAACCACATCATTGTGGATGACATGATGGCCTCCATCAACTACCTCAACTGCCTGGCCTTCGGCGTGGGCAGCCCCGACGACATCGACCACCTGGGCAACCGCCGCCTGCGCTGCGTGGGCGAGCTGCTGCAAAACCAGTTCCGCATCGGCTTTACCCGCATGGAGCGGGTGATCCGGGAGCGTATGACCATTCAGGACCTGGACATTGTCACCCCCCAGTCCCTCATCAACATCCGCCCCGTCACCGCCGCCATCAAGGAGTTCTTTGGCTCCAGCCCCCTGT
>DVKO01000120.1 GCA_018715985.1 Candidatus Enterenecus avicola | reverse complement strand
CGGCGTGGATGCGCATTGCGTTGGTGGATGACGACCGCGGGTTTCAGCGGTCTGTGCAGGCGCTCTGTCAGGAGTTCGGCGCCCGGCACTGTGTGCACATGGAAACCGACTTTTTCTCCTCCGGTGAGGAGTTCCTCCAACACTTCACCCATGGCAGCTATGACCTGATTTTTATGGACATCTACATGGGCGAGATGGACGGAATTGCCGTTGCTTCGCAGATTCGGAGCACTGACCGCTGGGTGAAGCTGGTCTTTTTAACCTCCAGCTCGGATTTTATGCCGGAGGCATTTTCCTTCCACGCCTTTGGATACCTGACCAAGCCCCTGGACAAGGACCTCTTTTTTCAGGTGTTGGCGGATGTGCACCTGATGGACGACGCCCCTCCCTTTGTCAATCTGACCTGCGGCAGACAGACCCACTCTGTCTTTCTCGATGACATACTCTCTGTGGTCACCGATGCCCATTACCTGGAGGTCAAATTGAAAGGTGGCACTACCCTCCGCTGCCGCATGACCGTCTCCGCATTTCAGACCCTGGTGGGAAATGATCCCCGGTTTCTCTGCGTCAACAAAGGGGTGCTGGTCAACGCCGACTACGTCGCCGAGATGAGCAAGGATCAATGCGTCCTTCAGGACCAGTCGGCCTTTCCGGTCAAGGTCCGACAGAGCCAAAAGATTGTGGACCAGTTGAGAGCATACAACTTTGAAAAGATCCGCAGCCAACAACGGCATTCCAGATGAATTTTGATTGGAAAAGAGGTGACTTTCGTGGATGCTGCCCCCTATGTTCGGGCCATGCTGGAGTTTTCCATCATCATCCCCGCCGCCTGGATCTGCTACTGTCCCATGCACGATTTGCTGAAATATTCCCCCAGAAAAACCTTTCTGCTGTGCGCCCTTGCGGCATTGATTTACTTTCCCCTGATCGGCTTGTTCCAGATGACGTTTTCCCATATCATCCACATCAATGTCCCCCTTGGCATCTCGGTGGTGCTGTTCTTCCTTCTCTATCACCGAACGCTGCGCACCAATCTTTCCCAGTCCGCGGCCATGTTTCTCAACGCCTGTGCTCTGATGTCCTTTCCCAGCAGCTTTGCCTATGCCTTTGACGCATGGCTGCACCCCACCTCCAACTACTTGGACTTTTCCTTTTCCGCGACGCTGTTCCAGTTGGCCCTGTCCTTCGCCATTGCCGCAGCCGCCACGCCATTTTTGTGGAAGCACTTTGCCTACGCCATTCGTACCATTCATTCTACCGCGGTCTGGAATACCTTTCTCATCTTTCCCGTCCTGTTCACCGCTTCCAATGTGTTTACCATCCCACTTTCCTACCAGACCCTGCACACTGGCAGGATGTTCCAAATCTATGTTGGCATGGAAACTCTTTTCCTGTTAATGCTCTTTTTTATCTATGCCATTCTCTACCGAATTTCCTATGTTCTGGCCGAACAGCACCGCCAAGAGGAGCATACACACTTTCTTCAACTTCAGCTCAAGCAATATCAGTCCCTGCAGGAATATATGGATCGGACCCGTCAGATCCGCCATGATTTTCGCCACTCCATCCATGCCCTCTCCCAGATGGCCCACGCCGGAGATATGGATGGGATCACACGCTATCTCCAAGAATATGAGCAATCCATCCCTCCATCTTCCCCCTTAAAGTACTGCAACCTCAGCGGGGTCAACGCCCTTTTGAATTACTACCGGGACATTGCCGCAGAAGATCAAATTCAGACCAACTGGAACATTCACATTCCCGCCCTCCAGCGCATACCGGAACCAGTACTATGCGGTCTACTGGGCAATATCCTGGAAAATGCCGTCTCCGGGTGCTCCACTGTGCCATCCCATATGCGCTATTTCAACCTGACCATTGATATGAAAAACTCCCACGATCTGTATATTGTCTCCAGCAACAGCTTCAACGGCGTGGTGGTCAAGCACAACGGAGAATACCTGTCCACCAAACATTCCGGCAAGGGCATCGGCCTGTCCTCCATTGCTGCAGCCGCCAAAGAATACGGCGGCACCCTGGCGGTCTCCCACACCGACAACGCGTTTTACATGGACGTGGTCATTCAAATCCAATAAAAACACCGTGGAGCGCCGGTCCACAGCCCCGGCGCTCCACGGTGTTGATTGTTCTCTTGGATTGTCCTCTGCCCGCGCCTTTTACTGGCGCTGAAATCCCAGGTAACGGGTGCCTTGGAACGAGAGCTTTCCGCGGTCTCCCTCCGCCAGCATTCCAAACTCGTACCCACCCACCGGAAGCTCCATGCGGTCGCCGCTGTCCACCTGAAAGGTGACAAATTGTCCATTTTCCCGTCTGCTTCAATCCCGGCCTTGTCATATCCATAGAGATGTGGTTTCATAGAAGCAGCCACTCCACTGTGAAAGGAGAAACCATCCATGCCCATCCCCCTGGGAGACGCCTGTCTGGTGGCGGCCATCGGCGCCGGCGGGAAAACCACCATTCTGGGTCTATTGGCCCAGGCCAACCGCCAAAAAAGGGTATTGCTCACCACCACCACCCACATCCGCCCCTATCCCCCCACCATCTGCCAGCGGTTGCTCTGCGACCCCACCCCCCAGCAGTTGGAGCAGGCCCTGTCCCTGCCCGGGGTCACCTGTGCCGGGGCCCAGTGTGGGGAGCACAAGCTGTCTGCCCTCCCTCCCCCGCTGATGGCGCTGGCCCGGGCCCGGGCCCAACTGGTGCTGTACGAGGCAGACGGAGCCCGGATGCACCCCCTCAAGCTGCACCGCTCCTTTGAGCCGGTCCTTCTGCCCCACACCGATCTGTGCATTGTGGTGGCTGGGCTCTCTGCCCTGGGAAGCCCCGTGGAGGAGTGTGTGCACTGCTATGACCTGTGTTCCCGCTGGGCCCAGAACCCCCAACACCGGGTGGATGAGGAGGTGGTGCTCCGCTGTGTGGAGGACGCCATGGACGCCGGAGGGCTGCCCTTGGAGAGATACCACGTGCTTCTCAACCAGGCCGACACCCCTTTGCAGGTTCAGGCGGCCAAACATCTGCAAGACACCCTGACTGGCCGGGGCATCCCCTGCACCATACGCCCTGCCCCATGACAAAGAGGCTGGTTCCCGCAACATCGGGAACCAGCCTCTTTTTTATACCACTTCAAATAGGACGTCGATGTCTCCGCCGCAGATCATGCCAGACCGCCCCGCCTCGCCTGAGCGCATCTCGTAGTGCTCAACCATGGCTCGGGGCGCATCCATCATGGCCCGTCCGGTGCAGGTGGCCTGGTATTCCGCCAGACCGCCCCCGATAGTGCCCACCGTGGTGCCGTCCACACCCAAAAACATCCGGGCCCCCACATCCCGGGGGGCCGAGCCGGACTTGCGCACCACGGTGACCATCACCCCCCTGGCCCCGGACAGCAGCACCTGCCGCAGTTCCCGGGGAAGGATGCTGCCCTGTCCGCTGGTGCGGGTGGCGATCCACTCCGCCGCGATGGACACGGCAATCTCCTCCGGGGTCTGGGCCCCGATGGCCAGCCCGATGGGGGCGTGGACCCGGGCCAGGGCCTCCTGGGTAACTCCCTCCCCCATGAGCAGCTGGAAGATGGCCTGGTTTTTCCGTTTGCTCCCGATCATACCAAGGTAGGTAAGGGAGTGCTTCACCGCCTCCCGGAGACACACGGCGTCTGCGCCGTGGCCACGGGTGACAATGACCACCGACAGGTCCTGGAACTTGTCCCAGGGGAACTCCCGAGACAGATAGTGCCCAAAGGGAGCGCACACCGCCTTCACCCCAGGGGCAAAGCGGGCGGGATCTGCAAACTCCGCCCGGTCGTCCACCACCGTCACGTCATAGCCCAGCATGGTGCCCAACTGGGCCACCGGCACCGACACGTGGCCGCCGCCGCAGATGAGCAGGGTTTTCTCCCGGCGCAGGCACTCCACCAGCACCGCCCTGCCCCGGTCATCCACCGTCTGCCCCGGCGGGCAGAACCCATGTTCCAGCCAGGCGGGGGGCTGGACAGACTGGGTGGTCTGGCCCAAAGTGTCCCCCTCCAGCCACGTCACCCGCCACACAACGCCCCCCTGCTCCAGCTCCTGGGCCAGGGCCTGATAGTCTGCTCTCATGCACATGCCCCCTATATGGTCAGTGTCAACACCTGTTCGGTCTCCACCTTCGCCCGCTCCAAAACCGCCCGCAGGGCGGGTTCGGTCTCCGGCGGCCCGCTCCAGGCCAGGCCACACCCGGCGCTGATCTGCCGGGGCACCGGGATCAGCCGCCCCTCTACCCCCTGCGCCCGGGCCGCCTGTTCGGTCTTCAATGCCTCCGCCGTGGTGGGGAAGGTTACCACCAGGCGCAGCTGCGGTTTTCTCAACATGGCGTTTTTCTCCCCATTGTCACAGTCTCCGGGCCAGCTCTTCCACCGCTTCCACCGCCCGTTTCACCTCTTCCATGGTGTTCATGTGGGAGAAGGACACCCGCACAGCCCCCTGCCGGCTGGTGCCCAGGGCCTCGTGAATCAGCGGGGCGCAGTGGGCCCCCGCCCGGGTGCAGATGCCAAACTCCTGGGCCAGTACGTCGGCCACCACGCCGGCATCCTCCTCCCCCAGGTTGAAGGACACCACGGCGGTGCGCTCCGGGGCGTCCACATCCCCGTACAGGGTCACGCCCCGGACCTTCCTCACCCCCTGGATGAAGGCGGAGGAGAGCTCCATCTCCCGGTGATATAGTTCTTCCCGCCCCTGCTCTTGAATATAGCGCACCCCTGCCAGCAATCCCGCCAGGCCGTGGGCGTTCAGCGTCCCCGCCTCCAGCCCCTCGGGCAGTTGGGCCGGGTGGCGGCGGTCATAGCTGTGCACGCCGCTGCCCCCCACCACCAGCGGACGAAGGGTGACGTTGGGGGCCACACACAGCCCTCCGGTGCCCTGAGGCCCCAGCAGGCCCTTGTGCCCGGTAAAGCACACCACCGAGGCCCCCATGGCCTGCTGGTTCACCTCCAGCACTCCTGCGGATTGCGAGACATCCACCACAAAATACACCCCATGTTCCCGGCAAAATGCCCCAATTCTCTCCACATCCAACACGTTTCCCGTGACGTTGGAGGCGTGGTTGCACACCACCCCCCTGGTGTTGGGGCGCAGGGCGCGGGCGAAATCCTCGCAGCAGATCATGCCCCGGGCATCGGCGGGGAGGATGGTCAGCTCCAGCCCCCGCTCCTCCAGGCGGTACAAGGGGCGCAGCACAGAGTTGTGCTCCACGGCGGTGGTAATGACGTGGTCCCCCGGCCCGAACAGGCCGCAGATGGCCGTATTCAGGGCGGCGGTGGAGTTGGGGGTAAAACACACCCGGGCGGGATCGGCCGCCCCCAGCAGCTGGGCCACCGCCTCCCGGCATTCCCACACGGTGCGGGAGGCAGCCAGGGTCAGGGGATGGGCCCCACGCCCAGGAGAACCCAGGGTGTTCATAGCCTCAAACACCGCCTGGGCCACACAAGGCGGCTTCAAAAAGGAGGTAGCCGCCGAATCCAGGTAAATCATCCCCTCACGCTCCTCCCAGCAGCGCCTGGGTGAGGCCGCGCTGCCACGCCAGGTGGAGCAGCGCTTCCAGCACACCGCCTCCAATGGCTCTGGCCTTGTCGGACACGGTGGTACAGTTCTCCCGCTCCTGGAGCCGGGGATCAATGTCTGCAATTTTCAGTCCCCGGGTGACGGGAAAGCCCTCCCGGATGAGCCCCCGGAGTACCCCGTCAATGGTGGCCGGCACCGGCACCTCTCCCAGCATGGCCAGGGTCTGCCCCGCCTGTACCACGTCGCCAATGGCGGCGCAGGGTACCAGAGGGCCGTCTGCGGGGGCATGGATGACCCGCTCCCGATCATATCCGCCGATGTTTCCCGGCACCCCGGTGTTGGGGCAGGCGCTGCCCTCATAGAGCACCCGGCCCAGCCGGTGTCCCCGCTTGGTCTCCACCACCGCGTCCACGTCCACCCCGGCGGTAAAGCCCGGGCCCAGGGCGATGGTGATGGGGGCCATGTCCCGGGTGGTACCCAGGTTGCGCTTGGCCAGAATGGCGTCCACCAGAGCGATGGGGTGGATGTGAGCCAGGCTCGCCCCGGTCTCATCCACCAACAGGGGGATCTCCCCAGCGTCCCACACCCCTTGAGCCTGCTGTGGGGTGTCGATCCGGCGGCAGGTGGCCCCTTCCACCCGGGTCACTCCGTCGTACACCGCCTCACACAGGGCCACCTTACGCCGTATGGCGGTGGGGTGGGCGCACTCCAGGGCCAGAACAAAAAATCCGCACTCATGCAGGCGCAAAATGGTGCCGGTGGCCAGATCTCCCCCGCCCCGCACCACAACCGTTCCCTTCATGGACGGATCACCTTTCCCGCCTTGGCCAGGGTCTCGGCGATGACATACATATTGGTGACGCTGCCCACCGCCAGCTGTTCCGTCAGGCCGTAGTGGTTCAGGCAGGTGCCGCAGGTGAGGATCTCGGTTCCCGCCTCTTCCAGGGTTTTCAGATCCTCCACCGTCTCGGCCCCCTCCACCGACAGCTTGGCTCCGCCGTTGTAGAGCAGCACCGTGTCCGGGGCCTCGTCCAGCTGGGTCAGGGCATAGACAAACCCCTTCATCAGCGCCCGGCCCAGAGTGTCATCTCCCACGCCCATGGTGTCCGCCGAGAGCACCACCACCGTGGGCCCCGGAGCGGGCAGGGCGCAGCTGGACAGCTGCTCCACCGCCTGGTCTACCTCCGGGCTGTCGGCATCCAAGTCACCCTCCTGGGCTGCGGTGAGGGTGATGCGCCAAACGCCCTCCTCTTTCCTGGTCTCGGCCAGCAGCCCCATTTGACGGGCCACCTTCTCCACGTTTTGCCGTGCAATGTCGTTATCCACCAGGGTCACCACCGGCGCCCCGTGCTCCCGCAGGGCGTTGCGGGTCTCAATCACCGGCAGGGGGCAGGCCTTGCCCCGGGCATCCACCAAAACTTCCATCTTCCAGTTCTCCTTTCTATCGGTCACGGTTCCACAATGATCTCTGCCTCCAGCCGGGGCAGCAGCTGCCCGATGTCCCCACAGGGCAGTCCCAGGCCGCGGATCTCCTCCAGAAGTGCCGGGGCGTCCTCCGAGGCCACCGCCAGCAGCAGCCCTCCCGAGGTCTGGGGGTCAAAGAGCACCTCCTCCTGGGCAAAGGTCAGCCCATGGAGCACCGCCCGGTGGGCAGCGAAGTTGCGGTTGCGCTGCCCGGCGGCGGTGAGGTAAAACTCATTGGCGCAGTCATAGGCGGTGTCCAGCACCGGCAGGGCGTGGGCGTGGATGCGAGCGGACAGATCCGGCCGCATCATCTCGTGCAAGTGGCCCAACAGGCCGAACCCCGTCACATCTGTGGCGGCGTGCACCCGGTACTTGGCCGCCACCTGGGCGGCGTACTTGTTCAGGGTGGTCATGGATCTCACCGCCCCGGCAAATGCGTTTTCATCCGCCTGGCCCAGCCGGGCGGCGGTACACAGCAGGCCCACGCCCAGAGGCTTGGTGAGGATCAGGTGATCCCCCACCCGCCCGGTGTTGTTGGCCAGGATGTGCTGAGGATGCACCACCCCCGTCACTGACAGGCCATACTTCACCTCCTGGTCGGCGATGGAGTGGCCTCCCGCCAGAGAGCCCCCCGCCTCCACCACCTTCTCGCTGCCTCCCCGCAGAATCTCCCCCAGGATGTTCAGGTCCATCTCCTCGGGAAAGCAGACAATATTCAGGGCCGTTTTGACCTCTCCCCCCATGGCGTAGATGTCGCTGAGGGCATTGGTGGCCGCCACCTGTCCGAACAGGTAGGGGTCATCCAGCATGGGGGGAAAGAAGTCCAGGGTCTGCACGATGGCCACGTCATCACGCAAGCGGTACACCGCCGCATCATCACTGGACTGGGCTCCAATGAGCAGATTGGGGTCTGTGGGCCGGGGCAGCCCGGACAGCACCCGGCTCAGGGCCGCAGGTCCCAGCTTGGCCGTGCACCCGCCGCCCCGGCAGAAGTTCAGCGTCTCTCCCACGGACATCCACCTCCTGTGTCATAGTCTTTCCGGCTTGTCTCACTGTTACTTGTATACACGGAAAACCAGGTTCTGTCAAGACTTCACCCCCGCCGGGCCATAGGGCCAGCGGGGGTGAAACAGGGTCACCGACACTTCTCCTCCTCCAGTCTGGCCCGGACAAAGGCCAGCACCTGGAGATACAGCTCATCCCGGTTTTCCCGGGTCATGAAAAAGCAGGTACAGTTGGGGTGGCTTCGCACAGCGTCCAGAAAGGGCAGTTTCATGTCCTTGACCGCCGCCAAAACCGGAACACTTCCCTCCAGGCGTGCCAGGACGGCCCGGCAAAACGGGGGCGAACAGGTCTCCATAAACCCGATTTCGTCCATCACCAGTAGCTGCCCCCCACCCATGGCCGCCACCTGCGGGGCCAGCCGGTGGAAGGTGTCTGGGTACACCTGGGGACAGTGGTCTTTGCAGTACCCCAGCAGACGAGCCGGGCCGCGCCGTTCCGGCTCATCCATAGGGTAGAAATAGACCGGGGCTCCCAGGGTGGGGTGGGCCAGGTTGGGCTCCTTCCGGGTGAAAAACCCGGACACGGGAACCTGCAACTCCTCCAACACCCGCCGGATGAGGGTGCTCTTGCCCACCCCCCTGGGCCCGACAAGGAGCGCGTGGGTCATGACAGGAGGGCGTGGGCGGTGAGGGTATCGTACTGCTCATCGGTGAGCTGGCAGCCGTAGAACAGCCGGTAGTACTCCATCACCTCTGCCTTCACGTCGTAGTCGCAGTACTGAGGGTAGAGCTGTGCGGTGAGCCAGATCAGGGCCAGGTACCGCTGCACCGAGGGCGGGGTTCCCATCCAGTTGTGGGGGCCCTGGGGCACCTGGACATATCGGTGTGTCTGAATGGCGGTGAGGTCCACCCAGGTATCCCGGGTGTCCACATCGTCATAGATGCTGCCGGGGGCGAAGAGGATGAAGTCTGGGTTCCACAGGGCGATCTGTTCCAAGGTCACCTCATTGCCGGTTCCCTTGCTGGTGGGGCTGTCCACCACCGCCAGGTTGTTGGTGAGCAGGTCCATGACCTCGGCGTGATAGGAGCCCCGGGCCAACACGTTCAGCCCCTCCTGGCCCAGGATATACAGGGCGTTCACCTTGTTCTCCCCCACCTGTTCTATGATGGACTGGGTGCGGTCGTACACCCGCTGGCAGAACTGGGCCAGCTCCTCCCCCTTCTCCTCCCTGCCCAGCAGCTTGCCCAGGGTACGGAAGGTCTGGGGCATATCCTTCAGGGTGGCGGAGACGTAGACGGTGGGGATCCCGGTCTGGGCTTGCAGGGTGTCCAGGTCCTCGTTTCCCGAGTCCTTGGGCTCCCCGATGTCCACAATGAGCTGGGGGTCGGCCAGCGCCAGCTCCTCCACATTCAAGTCCGCCGAGCCGTACAGCTGTCCAAAGACGGGCAGCTGGAGGTATTCGTCGGCAATGATGCCCTGAGCGGAGTCATCCCACTCGGATGCCAGCCCCACGAACATCTCCGGGGCGATGGCAAACAGGACGATCTGGGCCAGGGGCCCCGAGGGGACGATGCGGCTGACCTGGGCGGGGATCTCCACCTGTCTGCCGCAGTCGTCCACCACCGTACGGGTCTCCATGCTCTGGCTCTGGGTCTGCTGGGGGCTATCCGTACCCTTCTGGGCAGGGGCAGCACAGGCTGCCAAATTCAACGCCATGGCTCCGCACAGCAGCAGCCCTGCCCACTTTCTCCATCTCATTTCATACACTCCTTCGTATTGATGTCTTTCACCGGGAGAAATACCCGGGCCGTATCTTCCATCAGGCTGAATCCCGCCACCGGCACACCGTACAGCTGAGAGATCAGCGTGTTCTTCATGGTCTCCTGGGGCGTTCCAAAGGCCGCCACCTGTCCCCCATACAGGGCCAGGATGCGGTGAGAGTACCGGTAGGCCTGCTCCGGGTCATGGGTGGACTGGATGACGGCATAGCCCTCCTGGGCCAGTTTTCCCACCGTCTCCATGACCCGCAGACGGTTTCCAAAGTCCAGGCTGGCGGAGGGCTCGTCCATCACCAAAATCCTGGCCTGCTGGGCCATGGCCCGGGCAATGAGCACCAGCTGCCGCTCCCCGCCGCTGATGCGGCAATACCCCCTGTCCCGGAGGTGGGCGATGCCCAGCTGCGCCAGAGCCTCCTCCGCCTGGGCCCTCTGAGCCGCCCCCGGGGCGGAAAAGCGGCCCAGCTGGGCCGTGGTACCCATGAGCACCATATCCAGCACAGAGAAGTTGAACACGGGGTTATGGGACTGGGGAATATAGGCAATGGCTCGGGACAGCTGGGAGGCCCCCATGTGGGCCACATCCCGCCCGTCGATTTGAGTTCCTCCAGATGTGGGAGTGAGCAAGCCCAGCATACACCGAAACAGCGTACTCTTTCCCGCCCCGTTGGGGCCCAGCACTGAGAGCACCTCTCCCCGCTGGGCCTGAAAGGAGACGTTCCGGAGCACCTGCCGCGGTCCATAGGAAAAGGACAGGTTGTTCACGCACAAACTCACAGCAACTCCCCCTCTCTGGAAATGAGGTAGAGGAAAAAGGGCGCCCCCAGGAAGGAGGTGAGGATGCCAATGGGGATCTCCACCGCCAACAGGTTGCGGGACACATCGTCCACCAACAGCAGGAAGATGGCCCCCAACAGAATGGCGGTGGGCATCAGACGCTGATAGTTGTCCCCCACCAGCTTACGCCCCAAGTGGGGGATCACCAGGCCCACCCAGCCAATCATGCCGCTGGCAGACACGCTGGCAGCCGTGATGAGGGTGGCGCAGACAATCACTGCCCCTCTCAATCCCTTCACGTTGACCCCCATGGTTCTGGCCTCCTCATCCCCCAGGGTCAACAGGTTGATGCGCCAGCGCAGCAGCCACAGCCCCACCACTCCCACCGCCATGGGCAACAGGGCAAAGAATACATCTTTGGGGGCGGTGCCGTTGAGGCTGCCCATGAGCCAGTACGTGATGGCGGGCAGCTGGTCGTTGGGGTCTGCCACCAGTTTGATGAGGGAAGTGCCGCTGGAGACCAGCGAGCCCACCATAATTCCCGCCAAAATAAGGCCCAACACCCGCCTGCCCCGGGCCCGGTTTCCCACAAACATCACCAGTGCCACGGTGAGCAGGCTGAAGCAAAAGGCGGAAAGGGTCACGGCGCCCCTGCTCCCACCCAACGAAATGGCCAAGGCCGCCCCAAACGCCGCCCCCGAGGATGCGCCCAGCAGATCCGGAGAGGCCATGGGGTTTTGAAACACCCCCTGGTAGGCGGCCCCCGCCCCGGCCAGGCAGCCCCCCACCAGGCAGGCCAGAACCACCCGGGGAATCCGGTGGAAGAGGAGCAGAGAGGCCTGGGTGGAGGTCCACACCTGCTCCACTCCCAGCCCGTGCATCCCCAGCTTTTCCAGCAGGGACACCCCTTCCTGGGCCAAAATGCCCACCAGCTCCCGCAGTCCAATGGGGT
>DVKO01000119.1 GCA_018715985.1 Candidatus Enterenecus avicola | reverse complement strand
TTCTGGCCGCCGGAGAGCTGGTTGGGGTAGGCGTCCGCCTTCTCCTCCAGCCCCACCCGGCGCAGCAGCTGGGTGGCGGTGTCGTCCGCCTCCTGCTGGCTCATTTTCTTGGTGCGCACGGGGGCCAGGGTGATGTTCTTGCGGATGGTCATGTTGGGGAACAGGTTGAAGTGCTGGAACACCATGCCCATCTGCTCCCGCACCTGGTCGATGCTGCACTTGGGGTCGGTGATGTCCACCCCGTCAAAGGTGATGGTACCGGCGGAGGGGGTCTCCAGCAGGTTCAGACAGCGCAGGAAGGTGGACTTGCCGGAGCCGGAGGGGCCCAGCACCACCACCTTCTCCCCGGGGAAGATGTGCTGGGTGAGATTGTCCAGCACCAAGTGCTTGCCAAAGGACTTGGATAAGTTTTTAACGTCGATCACTTTGACGCAGCCTCCTTTCCAGCTTGCCCTGGAGCCAGGTGAGAATGATGACAATGCACAGATACATCAGCGCAATGCCAATGTAGGGGGGCATATAGTCGAAGGTGCGGCCTCCGATGGTGGCGGCGTAGTACACCAGCTCCATGCCGCCAATGGCCTGGACCAGGGAGGTGTCCTTGAACAGGGTGATGAGCTCGTTGCCCAGGGAGGGCAGGATGTTTTTGAAGGCCTGGGGGATGACGATAAAGCGCATGGTGTCCAGATAGCCCAGACCCAAAGAGCGGCCCGCCTCCATCTGGCCCCCGTCCACGCTCATCAGGCCGCCCCGGACGATTTCCGCCACGTAGGCCCCCGAGTTGATGCCCAGGCCGATGATGCCCACCAGCACCTTGTCCCGGATGGAGGGGAAGATGACAAAGGTCCAGATGAGCAGCTGCACCATCATGGGGGTGCCCCGGATGACGGTGGTGTAGATCTGGCACAGGACGTTGAGCAGCCCCAGCAGGGGATTTTTCCTCCGGCCGGCCCGCTGCTGGTCGTGGGCGGTGCGCACCACCGCCACCACCACGCCCAGGATCACGCCCATGACCAGAGCCGCCGCCGTCATCTCCAGGGTACGGCCCAGCCCCTGCAAATACAGCTTCCAGCGGTCTGCTTCCATAAAGGCACGGTAAAAGCGGGGGCCCAGCTGGTTGAGCCATACAATCAGCTCATTGATCCATTCCATGAGCATAGGGTTCACTCCTTTCCTTCACATAGAAAGAAGGGCGGCACAGGAGGCCGCCCTTCTTCGATTTCTCGCTTACTCAGCCACAATGTACTTGTCCACGATGGACTGGACGGTACCGTCGGCAATCAGCTCCTTGAGGGCGCCGTTGATGGCGTCCAGCAGTTGGGTGTTGCCCTTGGCCACGCCGATGGCGTAGTCCTCCACGGCGAACTCGGTGTCCAGGATCTTCAGCCCCTCGTTGGCGGCCACAAAGGCCTTGGCGGGCTCATTGTCGATGACCACGGCGTCCACCTGGCCGTTGACCAGGGCCATGACAGCCAGAGCGCCGCTGTCATAGGCGGTGACGTGGTCCTCGCCGTAGCCCCCGTTCTCCGGGGTGTCGGAGCAGTAGATGTAGCCGGTGGTGGCCTTCTGGGTGCCGATCATGTCCGCATTGGCCAGATCATCCACGGTCTGGATGGGGGAGTCCTCCTTGACGATGATCACCTGCACCCCGGTGGCGTAGCTCTCGGAGAAATCCATGACCTCCAGACGCTCCTCGTTGACGGTGACCCCCGCCATGACCATATCGCTCTGGCCGGTCTGGGCGGCGGTGAGGGCGGCGTCAAAGCCCATGTCGTCCACCACCAGCTCCAGGCCCAGCTTTTCGGCAATGGCCTGGGCGATCTCCACGTCGATGCCCTCGAAGCCACCGTCGTCGGTGGTCATCTCATAGGGGGGGAACTGGGCGTTGGTGGACATATGCAGCTTGCCGCTCTCCACGGTTTTCAGCCCGGAGTCGTCGCCCTCCTGCTTGTCGCTGCTGTTGTTGCCGCAGGCAGCCAGGGAGGCCACCATACCAAGGGCCATGGTCATGGCCGCAATCTTTTTCCAAACCTTCATGTTCATTCGTCTCCTCTAATCCATTCATTCATGCCCCATCCGGGGCGGTTGATTGCATTGATTATACCGCTGCAATGAATATAATGCAAGAGGAAACCGGAATATTTCCAATGTTTATTCAATATGACTGGATATTGATGAATGTATATTCGTTTTTATGCAAGTTTATGGGGTGTGTATCAATCCAGGGCCAGCCCCAGGTAGCCCCGGGCGAGCTGCTGCCAGGGGGTGGGGGGCTCATGCAGCCACCGGATGGCGCCGAAGGGGAGGCCCTCGGCCCGTCCGCAGGGGGTGCGCAGTTCACCCCGGCCCCGGCACAGGTGGGAGATACGGCGGGCGCCCTCCTCCTCGTCCCCGGGCAGGCAGAGCAGCTCTTTGACCACGGCGTGGTCCCCCCAGTCCTCCACCACGGCGCAGGCCGGGCCGTGGGCCAGGTCCAGGCGGTAGAGGGCGCCGTGGAGCTGGCCTTCAAAGGCGATCTGGCCGGGGGAGTGGACGATGTGGGGGATGTTTCCCAACAGCTCCTCCCGCAGCGCCCCATAGGCCTGGGGGGTGAGGGGCTCCACCGGCCCCGCCTGGGGGGCGGGGAGAGGGACGCGCAGGTGGTAAAAGGCGGGGGTGAAGCTGTTTTTCGAGAAGAAGGTGAAAAGGGATGGCTGGGCCGGGACGGTGCACACAAAGTCCAGGCCCTGCTCTTGCGTCCACGCTGCGGCGCAGGCGATGAGCCGGGCGGCGTACCCCTTGCCCCGGCAGTCCGGGCGGGTGGCCAGGGCGTACAGGTAGGTGCCCCGGCTGGCGGTGCACCCGGGCAGAGCCAACTCCACTGGGGTGAGGGCCAGCATACACGCCACCTGTCCCGCCTCCACCAGCACCAGGGGCCCCTGGGGGGCGCACAAGTCATAAAAGACCTCCTGGGCCTGGGGCTCGTCCCCAAACACCTGCTGCCACAGCCGGTGGGTCTGTTCCCGTTCTCCGGGCAGGGCGTGTCTGCACTCAGCCATGGGTGGCCTCCCGCACGGTGTACTTCTCCAGGAGGATCTCCGGGTAATAGGACAGCTTGGCCTTTCGCAGGCCCTCCAGACCCATATCGTCCTCCCGGTTGAGCCACTTCACCTCCGGGTGGCGCTCCCGCACCATCCGGGCCATCTCCCGGGCAATGGTGGGGTAGGAGCCCTGAATGTCCGCAAATGCCTTTTCAAAGTGGACGTTGAAGCACTCCGGGGTGGTGAGACTGCCCAGGGAGAAGGCCACGGGCTTGCCCTGGACGGTGATGAGCCCGCCCTCCAGCTCCAGGGCGTCCATGTGGTAGAGAGCCTCGATGACCGCCACGGTCTCGGCGCTCAGGCTCTTGTCCAGCTTGGCGTCCCGCAGGTCCGCCCACTCCTGCTCCATCTCCAGGCACAGCTGGAAATTGTCCCGGGTGATGGGGTGGAACATCCAGTCCGGGTTGTTGTCGTCAAAGCGGCGGATGTGGTTGCGCTTCTGGTGCAGCTTCTTGCCGGGCAGATCCGCCATCTTGTTGATGTCATAGACGTAGTCGAAGCTGTCCCGGTCCTCCTCAAAGGTAAACCGGCCGGGGAACTCCGCCTCCAGCTGCTCTCGCTGGTCGGGGGTGACGCACACCATCACCATGGGTACCCCCAGGGCCCGGGCGTTGTCCTCCATCACCTGCAGGGCAGGCTCCAGAGGGCCTGTCCCAGGGGGGAAGAGGAAGCTCTCCCCCAGGCCGCCCAGCAGGCGCACCACCACCCGGTCGCCCACCCGGCAATACTCCTGGGGATAGGCGCCGCTCCACAGATACATACTGTTGAAGTTGTACTGACAGCCCATGCTGCCGGTACTCTGGAACAGGGGAGCCGCCCACTGGCGGTCCTCCAGTTTGGGTGCCACAAACTTACACTCGCAACTCATAAAAATTACCTCATTGATCCGCTTTCAGCGGAGATTTTTATTTATTTTATATCATAGCATATTTCTAGGAAAAAGGCAACCCCGCCTTGGCTCTCCCGGAGGGAGAGGTGGAAGCCCATAGGGCAGACGGAGGAATTGTCCGCTTTCTCGATTCTGGTGCAGGCTTGCCAGCCTGGCGGGGATGCGCTCCGCTGGGGTGACTTTCTGATTGGGCAGAAAGTCACCAAAGACCCACCAAAGGAGGGGCCTTCCCCCTCCTTGTGGAATCCACCCCGCCGGTACGAGGCTGCACCTGCGTCAGGGTGATCTTCGGCCCTTGGCCCGGTGGGGTCACATAGATGGCATGGTAATTCTATTGGGAGCGCCTGCTCCTCTGCTGGCGTA
>DVKO01000118.1 GCA_018715985.1 Candidatus Enterenecus avicola | reverse complement strand
CTGAAATCTGACAACAGAAACACCGCAGTACCAAGGCCCCCTTGTGTAAAGGGGGCTGTCACCGTAGGTGACTGGGGGATTGTCTCTGGTGGGGAGTTAGGCAATCTACGTATTTTGCAACAGGCCCTTTTCCTACTCACTTGATCTGATAGTCCTTTCCGAACTGAAGATCCTCAAAGCGGCGGGTGGCGTCCAGATCCAGGTCGTCCACCGGGTCGTAGGCGGGTGCCTTGGGGGCGGGGGCGGCCACGGGCTGGGGCTCCGCCACCGTCTGGGTGGGCTCATCCACCTCAGGCTCCACCTGGGGCTCCTCCTCCTTCAACAGCTCAGGGGGCACCACCTGGCCCAGCCGGGAGAGGTAGTCCATCTCCTCCTGGTGGAGGGCGTAGAGCTTCTTGACGTAGGCGGCGGTGGCCTCCTGGGCCTGCTTGAGGCGGAACTCCTCGGCGGCGATCTCCGCCTGGAGCTGGGATTTGCGGGCGGCAGCCTCCTCGGTGGCGTCGCGCTCCAGCTGGGTCTTTTTCTTCTCCGCGTCGCTGACCATGTTGTCGGCCATCTGCTGGGCGGCCAGCAGGGTCTTGCGCATGGCCACATCGGTGGCCCGGTACTCCTCGATGGAGTCGGAGAGCACCTTGAGCTTGTTTTTCAGAATGGTATTGTCGTTGTAAAGGGCGGTGTAGTCCTCGGTGAGCTGATCGAGAAACTCATCCACCATGGTCATATTGTAGCCGCCAAAGGTCGCTTTGGCAAACACATGGCTGGCTACCTCCTGCGGAGTCATCATTGTGCAAGTCCCCTTTGTTCTCTATTTAGAAGTACAGTCCGTTGTTTTCCAGCTCATCGATGAGGTCACCCAGGATCTCCACATTGTAGGGGGTCATGATGTAGGTGGCCAGGGCCACCTTCTTGATGGTGCCCTCGTTGGCGTAGGTCACGCCGGAGAGGAAGTCGATGAGGCGGCGGGCAATGACCTTGTCGGTCTGCTCCAGGTTGAGCACCACGGTGCGCTTCTCCCGCAGATGGTCGGCGATCTCCGAGGCGTTTTCAAACCGCTCGGGCTTGACCAGCACCACCTGAAGCTGGGTGGTGGTGTGGATGTTGACCACCTTGTTGCTGCGCCGATCAGGCTCGCTGCTGCGGGTGGACTCGGTGGGGGCGGCGTTGCTGTTGTTTCTGCTGTTGACAGGAGCGAAATCCTCTTCGTAATCATCGTCCTCTTCGTCCTCGTAGGGACGGGCCAGACGCTTCAGTTCATCCAGAAAACCCATGGAAAAAACTCCCTTCTATGTATAAAATTTCAATGAGAGATGGAAACGGTCAAGGTGAGGGGGGAATGGGACTCCGGGGACCGAAAATCGCGGTGCCCACCCGGACGTGGGTGGCTCCGGCGGCAATGGCGGCGGTGAAGTCCCGGCTCATCCCCATAGACAGAATTGTCATATCTGTCTTATTATCTCCCATTTCCTCCTTTATGTCAACAGCGAGTGCCTTCAATTTATGAAAAAACGGTAAATTTTCCTCTGGAAAGGTTGCCGCCGGGGGAATGCACATCAGCCCCCGTACCCGCACGTGATCCAGCCCCGCGGCCAGCCGGGCCGCAGGAAGGACCTGGGAACACAAAAAGCCGGATTTGGAGGGCTCCTGGGCCAGGTTGACCTCCAGCAGCACCTCCTGCACCAGACCCGCCTTGGCGGCCTGCCGGTCAATTTCCAGCAGCAGCTTCTGGGAGGACACCGAGTGGATCAGATCCACCTTGCCCACGAGGTACTTGACCTTGTTGGTCTGGAGGTGGCCGATGAAGTGGACCCGGGCCCCTTCATAGGCCCCCGCCTCCCAGTGGGCGGTGAGCTCCTGCACCCGGTTCTCCCCGCACACCGCCACGCCGGCGGCGATGGCCTGGCGGATGGTGTCGTCACTCTGGGTCTTGGTGGCGGCCACCAGGGTGATCTCCGCCGGGTCCCGGCCTGCGGCCAGGGCGGCGGCGCGGATCTCTTCCACAACGTGGGACAGATTTGTGGAAATACTCATGAGCGCACCACCATCCCATCGGTGACATGGGTGGAGTTGAGGATGATCTCGTCCCCGGCCCGCAGGCGGGAGGAGGCGGTCTCATCCACCGGCTCCACCAGGTAATAGGAGTCGTCGCTGTGGAGCACCTTTACCTCCTGCCACTCGGCCTGGGTGCCCACCACGGTGTACACCCCGTAGGCGTTGACCTGGCTCTCGTTGCCCTCCTCGTCGGTGACCGTCTGGGTGGCCACCCGCAGGGCCTGACGGGGGATGCGGATGCCCTCCAGCTGCTGGGCGATGATGTCCACCGTCTGTTCCCGCAGCAGGGTGGTGTCCGAGATGTGGGTGTTGGTGGAGAAGATGGCCATGGTCTTGCCGTTTTCCGACACCATACGGTCCAATTTCATGGAAATCATGCCATAGTAGTCATGGGAGAAGGAGATCTTGTAGGTCTTGCCCTCGGCCAGCCCGGACACGGACTCCTGGTCGATGAGGGCGGCCAGGTACCAGGTGGAGCTGGTGACCACCTTGCCCAGGGCGGTGTGGTCGGCGGTGGGCTCCTTGGCCAGCAGGTCGGTGAGCTGGGAGATGGTGAGGGAGGAGAGCATCTCCGGGGTGACAAGGCTCTCAAATCCGTCCACCTCCCCGGAGAAGTACCCGGAGGCGGGGGCGGTGATGGTCTGGGCGGCCTGGCTGAGGGAGGCGTTGAGCTGATCCAGCTGCTTTTTCTTGTCCTGGATGAGCTGGCTGATCTGGGTGGCGGCCTGGGTGTTGCCGTAGACGTAGTCCCGCTGGAACACCATGGTGCGCAGGTGGAGGGCGGAGTCCTCCAGGGTGGACAGGTCCCCGGCGGCGGCCAGGGAGCGGATGGACACCATGGAGTTGACCACCTCCTCATCCAGCCGGGAGGAGTTGGTGGTCTGGGTTCCCGTGGAGAGAGAGTACTCCAGCTGCTGGATTTCCGCCTCCAGGGACTGGATGGTCTGCCGGGTGTCCAGGGAGTCCTGGCTGGAGTGAATGAGGGCGATCTCGCCCCCCTTGGACACCTTCTCCCCCTCGTCCAGGAGAATATCCACGTACTGGCCCGAGTTGGGCAGCACCTGTTCCTGGCGCACCAGCAGGGCGGAGGCCTGGGTGCCCACGTCCACCGAGTAGGCGTAGGCGGTGGTGGTGACCAGGTCGTTGCGGAACCCCAGGGCCAGGTAGACGGCAAAATACAGGATCACCGCGGCGCAGATGACGCCGATGATGACTTTGTTGACCATTGTATTCTCTTTCATGGGAACCTTCTTTCTGTGCAGGGGGTGAACCCCTGTGTGGAGGGCCCGTCACTCCTCCATATTCACCGGCCGTTCCGGGGTGATGGTGGAGATGGCGTGCTTGTAGATGACCTGTTGCTTTCCGTCGCTGACCAGCACCACCACGTAGGGGTCAAAGGCGGTGACCACACCCCGGAGCTGGAAGCCGTTGATGAGAAAAACGGTGACCCGGGCGGCGGTGCGGCGAAGGGCGGAGAGAAAACTGTCTTGAACATTGGGCTGTTTGCCCACGGCGACTGCGGTGAAACTCATGGTTATGCACTCCTTTTCTTTTTCGGGCCGGGCTGGGCCAGGCCCTGAGTGCAGTTATTGTAAGCCATGGGCGTGGGCGAGTTGTGTCGAAAACGAGAGGGCCTGGGAAAAATCAGGGGCTTCTCCCCAGCGCACCCAGTGGGTGTGGGGATTGCGGCGGAACCAGGTCAGCTGCCGCTTGGCGTACTGCCGGGAGCGGAGCTTCACCTCCTGGGCTCCCTCCGCCGCGCTGCGGCCCTCTGCCAGGGCGGCGGCGATCTCCTTGTAGCCGATGGCCTGCATGGCGGTGCAGGTGGGCGGAATGCCGGAGGCCAGCAGCCCCCGCACCTCCCCCTCCAGCCCCTGCTCCATCATCTCATCCACCCGGCGGTCGATGCGCTGCCACAGATGGGGCCGCTCTGCAAAGTCCAGGCCGATGGTGAGGGGATGGTACCGGGGCGGAATGGCCTGGGACTCCCGGTTGTGCTGGGTGATGGTCTTGCCGGTGGTGAGATACACCTCCAGGGCCCGGATGATGCGCTTTTCGTCGTTGGGGTGTAGCCGTGCGGCGGCCTCGGGGTCCACCTGGGCCAGCTGCTGCCGCAGAGGCTCCAGGCCCTCCGCCCTGGCCCGCTGCTGCAGCTGCTCCCGCACCCCGGCGGTGCGGGCCTCAAAGGGGGCGAATTGCCGCCCCGCCATCAGGTTGTCGATGTACAGGCCCGTGCCCCCCGCCACAATGGGCAGCTTGCCCCGGGAGAGAATGTCGTCCATCACCGGGATGGCGTCGGTGACGTAGCGGCTCACCGAGTAGTTCTCCCGGGGGTCTGCCACGTCCAGCATATGGTGGGGCACCCCCTGCATCTCCTCTTTTGTGGGCTTGGCGGTGCCGATGTCCATGCCCCGGTACACCTGCATGGAGTCTGCCGACACCACTTCCCCGTTCAAAACCTGGGCCAGAGCCACCGCCAGGGCGGTTTTTCCCGAGGCGGTGGGGCCGCAGATGACCAAACAATCCGGTTTCATACGTCCTCCTTTGGGGCCAGGTAGAGCATTCCATCCTCCGGCACATAGCGCAGGGCCCCTTCATCCACCAGCACTTCCACCAGACCCCGCAGGTTGCGCTCCATCAGGGGCACCTGCTGGAGACGGCGGGAGCGCAGGGTGTGGTGGGCGTTGACCCGCAGCCACAGCTGATCCAGGGTCATGGGGGCGTCCACCAGGGCCCGCACCTCCTCCGCCCGCCCTCGGATCAGGGCGCAGGTGGCGTCGATGAGGGGCTCAATTTCACGGTGCACCCCCCGGTGGGCCACCACATAGGCGGCGTGGTAAGTGCCCCGCAGGCGCTGGGCGCTGTCCATCATCCCGGACAGGCTCAGACCGTAGGGCAGCTTCAGGTGCAGGTGGTCATTGGAAAACACCGCGTCCCCCACGCAGCACACCCCGTCCGGGGTGGTGATGCAGATGTGGTCCAGGGAGTGGCCGGGGGTGTGGAGGATGTGGAAGGGCACGCCGCAAAACCGGAACACCCCGTCCTGGTAGGGGATGGGGGCGTCCACCTCACAGAGCATCTCCCCGTAGAAGTGCTCCAGCATCTGGGGGGTGTAGGTGTAGAAATACCCCTTCATCCCCAACGGGGTGCGGCAGGTCTCCACCTCTCCGGCGGGCACCGCCACCGGGCAGTGGTACCGGGCCCGGAGGGCGGCGTTGTTGATGGAGTGGTCAATGTGCACGTGGGTGCTCATCACCCCCACCGGGGTGAGGTGGGCCTGGTCCAGGGTGTCCAGCAGCTCGCCCCGCTCGGTGATGTCGCCGGAGTCGATGAGAATGCAGCGGCGGTCATCCAGCTGGTACAGCCCCATGAGGCCGTGGCCCTCCAGGGCGTAGGTGTTGCCGCAAACGGGGGAAATCTTCATACGATCCACCCGCTTCCCAGCACCTGGTCCCCCCGGTAGAACACCGCCAGCTGACCCGGCGTGGGAGCCCGGGCGGGGCGCTCCATGTGGATGTCCACCCGGCCCTCCCCCAGGGGAACGAGGGTGGCGGGGTCCTGGTGGCGGGAGTGGCGCAGCCGCACCTCCACCGCCATGGGGCCGGCCAGAGGCTCCTCGGCCAGCCAGTTCAGGGCCTGGGTGTGCACCAGGTCGGCGTGGAGCCCCTCCCCGTGGGAGAGCACCACCTCGTTGGTGCGGGGTCGAATTTCGGTGACAAACAGCCGAGCGGAGGAGGAGACCCCCAGCCCCCGGCGCTGGCCGATGGTGTAGTGGTGGAACCCCTTGTGGGTGCCCAGAATGTTCCCCTCCCCGTCTACAAAGTTGCCCGGGGGCGGGGTGCCGCCCCGGGCGTCCAGCCAGGCGGCGTAGTCGTCGTCGGGGATGAAGCAGATCTCCATGGAGTCGGGGCGGTTGGCCGCCGGGAGCCCGCCCTCCTCCGCCTCCTGCCGGGTCTGGGTCTTGGGGGCCTCTCCCAGGGGGAAGAGGATGCGGGCGAGCATCTCCCGGGTGAGCCGGGAGAGCATATAGGACTGGTCGTTGGAGGAGAGCCCCCGCAGCAGGGTGGGGCCGCCGTCAGTGCCCACCCCAATGCGGGCGTAGTGGCCGGTGGCCACGTAGTCCGCCCCGATCTCGTCGGCGAAGGCCAGCAGGGTGGGAAACTTCACCGCCCGGTTGCACCTGGCGCAGGGGATGGGGGTGCGGCCGGAGAGGTAGTCGGCGGCAAAGGGGGCGCACACGTGCTCCTCCAGCTCCCGCTGGATGGAGCGCACGGTGAGGGGGATGCCCAGTTTGGCGGCGTTGTCCCGGGCGGACTGTTCCCCTCCCAGGCCAATGTCCAGGTACAGCCCGTGCACCTCATAGCCCTGGTGCATGAGCCGCTGGGCGGCCACGGCGGAATCCACCCCGCCGGAGAGCCCCAATACCACCTTCTTGTCTGCCATGTGCTGTGTCCTCCTGTGGAAACAATTTTACAGTTTAGTATATCAGAAAAGACAGGCGGGTTCAACTGCCGGCGCCTGGGAAATGGTGGGAAGACTTGGGGTGGGGACAGGGAAGTTTTGGTTGAAGCCCAGGGCTGGATTGGGTATAATAGGAGAAAATTTGAAGCGGCGCTGTGGGATTGCTGGGAAGGAGTGAGCGCATGGGGCGGTGTATTTCTGTGGTGGTCCCCTGCTACAACGAGGAGCAGGCTCTGCCCTATTTCATTCAGGAGATCCAAATGGTGGCCGCTGAGATGGCGCAAAAGGGGGTGGAGCTGGAGATTTTGCTGGTCAACGACGGCTCCCGGGACGGCACCCTGGGGTTGCTGCGGGACTATGCGGCCCAGTACCCCAATGTGCGCTATCTCTCCTTCTCCCGCAACTTCGGCAAGGAGGCGGCCATGTACGCCGGACTGGAGCACGCCCGGGGGGACTATGTGGCCATCATGGATGCGGATATGCAGGACCCCCCTGCTTTGCTGCCCCAGATGTACGACCTCCTCCAGACCGGGGAGTACGACTCGGTGGCCACCCGGCGGGTGTCCCGGAAGGGGGAGCCCCTCATCCGCAGCTTCTTTGCCCGGATGTTCTACAAGCTCATCAACCGCATTTCCGATGCGGACATTGTGGATGGGGCCCGGGACTACCGGCTGATGCGCCGCCCCATGGTGGACGCCATCTTGTCCATGAAGGAGGTCAACCGGTTTTCCAAGGGCATTTTCGGCTGGGTGGGCTTTCGCACCTACTGGCTGCCCTATGAGAACGTGGAGCGGGTGGCCGGGGAGACCAAATGGTCCTTCTGGAAGCTGTTCCGCTACTCCCTGGAGGGCATCATTGCCTTCTCCACCGCGCCTCTGGCCATCGCCTCGGTGGTGGGGCTGCTGGTGTGCCTGGCGGCGGCGGTAGCCCTGGCGGTGGTGCTGGTGAAAACCCTGGCCTTTGGGGACCCGGTGGCGGGGTGGCCCAGCATGATCTGCATCATCCTGTTTCTGGGCGGGGTGCAGCTGCTGACGGTGGGGATCATCGGCCAATATCTGGCCAAGACCTATTTGGAGACCAAGAAGCGGCCCATTTACATTCTGGCCGAGGAGAGCCAGGACAAAGAATAACATGAGACAGGGAGCCTTGGGCGGCTCCCTGTTTTGGTATCCGGGCGTTTTTTCTTGCCGTTCTCTCTGGGCTGACAGAGAAGGTCTGCCCTTCTTTTGGTTTCTAACATTGCCTTGTCGGCCTGGCTTTACGCTCCGCTGGGCCCGATTTCTTAGCGATAAGAAATCGGGGAAAGAATCGCCAAAGGAGGGGCCTTCCCCCTCCTTGTGGAATCCACCCCGCGGTACTGGGTGTCCCTGCGTCCCTCTATCGTCGGCCCTTGGCCCGGCGGGGTCACATAGATGGCATGGTAATTCTATGAATCGTGCCTGCTCCTCTGCTGGCGTATGCTTCTACCGCCAGGGCCTTACCCTGGTGTGCAGCTGTTCCCAGCTGCCGGTGGTCTGGCTGTACCATGCTTCAGGACTTCTCCAAGCCCAAAGGCCCCCTTGTGTAAAGGGGGCTGTCAGCCGTAAGGCTGACTGAGGGATTGACCTTCTCCAATGTCTCAGGCGCAACCCTGCGCCCCCGCCGGGGACGCTCCGCTGGGGTGACTTTTGTTCGGGCAAAAGTCACCAAAACCCGCTTAGGGCGTTCCCCCCTAAGGACCCCCCCTGGGGTACCAGGCTGGAACTGCGTCAGGTTGACCCTCGGCCCGTGACTCTTGCTGTGGTCCCTGGGACTGCCACCACACCAGGCCACCCTGGGCAGCTGGCCCTACGGCTGGGTGGTTTCCCTGTCCGGGCCTACCCTGGAGAAGCAGCTGTTCCCAGCTGCCGGTGACCAGGCTCCCGGCGGCGGCAACGCCGCTTTTCCAAGGTAAGGCCCGGACGATGGAACCGCCAGACCCGCCAATTCTGTTGCCATGTGAGCCTGGGCTGGTGGCATGGGCAGGAACAGGGAAAGACCCTCCGGGCCGAAGATTTCCCTGACGCAGGAGCAGCCTTGTAC
The DNA here is from genome assembly GCA_018715985.1 of Candidatus Enterenecus avicola. Classification (GTDB taxonomy): domain Bacteria; phylum Bacillota; class Clostridia; order Oscillospirales; family Oscillospiraceae; genus Enterenecus; species Enterenecus avicola. Next base: position 5,714 of record DVKO01000118.1, on the reverse strand, counting down.
CGGCGGGGTGGATTCCACAAGGAGGGGGAAGGCCCCTCCTTTGGTGGGTCTTTGGTGACTTTCTGCCCATCAGAAAGTCACCCTGCGGAGCAAACCCTGCCAGCCGGGGGGAGGCGTTTGTCCGCCCGGTGTTGCGCTTGACTTGACCAAGCGCCCGCTCAAAAATTGACCCCAGCGGAGCGACCCCAGCGCAGTAAAAATAGGAGAGAGGAACAGGGACAGGGCTTGCACAGACTGGGGACAATCTGATATAATATTCTGTCTTATCATGGGCAAATATCCCCTGTTCCCCACCGGGCAACAGGGGCGCGTATGGGATGTGACGGGGATGGACAACATCATCTTGATCGGAATGCCGGGTTCGGGAAAGAGCAGCGTAGGGGTGGTCCTGGCCAAGACCCTGGGCTACGACTTTCTGGACGTGGATCTCCTGCTCCAGCAGCAGCAGGGGGCGCTGCTGCAAGAGCTGTTGGACACCCATGGTGTGGACTGGTTTCTGGAGGCGGAGGCGGACGCCATCACCTCTCTGCACTGCACCCACACCGTCATCGCCCCGGGCGGCAGCTGCATCTGCCGGGAGCGGGCCATCTCCCATATGCGCAGTTTGGGTACGGTGGTGTATTTGCAGCTGACCCTGGAGGAAGTGGAAGGGCGCATCCACAACATGGCCACCCGCGGCATTGCCCTCCAGCCCGGCCAGACCTTGGCCGACGTCTACGCCTACCGTACCCCCCTCTACGAGACGTGCGCCCATCTCACCGTCCCGGTCCACCACCAGAGCCTGGCGGAGACGGTGATCGCAGTGACACAGGCTCTCAGGCAATATCAGTAAAGGAACGATACCATGAACTTCAAACAACTGGGTCTCATCGACCCCATTTTGACCGCCCTGGCCGAGCAGGAGTATACCGCCCCCACTCCCATCCAGCAGGGCGCCATTCCCCCCGCCCTGGAAGGGCGGGACGTGCTGGGCTGTGCCCAGACGGGCACCGGCAAGACCTGTGCCTTTGCCACCCCCATTTTGCAGCGGCTGTCCCAGAAAATCCCCAATCCCCGGGTCATCCGGGCCCTGATCCTTACCCCCACCCGGGAGCTGGCCCTGCAAATCCAGGAGTCCATTGTGGCCTACGGCAAGCACCTGCCCCTTCGCAGCGCCGTCATCTTCGGCGGCGTGGGCCAGCAGCCCCAGGTGGACAAGATCAAAAAGGGTCTGGACATTCTGGTGGCCACCCCGGGCCGTCTGCTGGACCTCCACGGCCAGGGGCTGCTGGATTTGAGCCACATTGAGATCTTCGTGCTGGACGAGGCGGACCGGATGCTGGACATGGGCTTCATCCACGACGTGCGCCGGGTGCTCAAGCTGCTGCCCCGCAAAAAGCAGACCCTCTTTTTCTCCGCCACCATGCCCCCTGAGGTGATGGAGCTGGTCAACGCCCTGCTCCACAACTACGCCCGGGTGGCGGTGGACCCGGTGTCCTCCCCGGTGGAGGTCATCCATCAGAAGCTGTTCTATGTGGACAAGAACAACAAGACCAAGCTGCTCTGCCACCTGATGGAGCAGTGGAACATCCCCGCCGCCCTGGTGTTTTCCCGCACCAAGCACGGGGCCAACCGCATCGCCCGGGACCTGAACGCCCAGGGCATCACCGCCGCCGCCATCCACGGCAACAAGAGCCAGACCGCCCGGGTTCAGGCCCTCAATGACTTCAAGGCGGGGCGGGTGCGGGTGCTGGTGGCCACCGACATCGCCGCCCGGGGCATTGACATCGACGAGCTGTCCTGGGTGTTCAACTACAACCTCCCCGACGTGCCCGAGACTTATGTCCACCGCATCGGCCGCACCGGACGGGCGGGCCATTCCGGCACCGCCGTGTCCTTCTGCCAGTTCGACGAGAAGGCGGAGCTGAAGGCCATTGAGAAGCTGCTGGGCCGCCCCATCCCCGTGGTGGAGGGCCATCCCTTCCCCATGGTAAACCTGGAGGCCCCCAAGCGGGACAAAAACGGCCGTATCATCAACGCCGAGGACGCCGAGGCCCGCCAGGCCGCCCGGGAGCGCCGCCGCCAGCGGCAGGAGGAGGGCCAGAGAGGGGAGAAGGCCGCCAAGGCCGACCAGTCCCCCAAACCGGAAAAGCCTGCCAAGGCCGACAAGCCCAAGGGGGAGAAGAAGGCCAAGGGAGAAAAGCCCCGCCGGGAGCAGGCCCCTGCGCCCGCCCCCGCTCCGGTGGATCCCCCCGCCTGGCAGGAGCCCCACCCCCACAAGCGGGGGGTGCGCCAGGGCAAGCTGTCCGACACCATGCCGGAGCACCCTGCCATGCCCGAGACGGACTTTTATAAGCCCAATCCCCTGGATGCGGACGTGATCATGGACGCCACCGCCCGGCTGCTGGCCCCCCGCCGTTCTCCCGCCGCCCCCAGAGGGGAGCGGCCCCAGCGGGAGCGCAAGGGCCGCAAGGAGCAGCCCACCAAGCAGGAGAAGCAGCCCAAGCAGGAAAAGCAGCAGCCCGCCAAGGCCCAGGAGGGCAAGGGCCGCAAGGGCAAGGGGGAGAAGGCCAAGGGGGAGAGCGGCTCTGTCCTGCCCCCCTCCCTGTCCGGCAAGCGCCGCCGTTCCCGGGGCCACGACAAGCCCCGGCCCATGGAGGCGCCCCTGAAGTCCAACCGGCAGAAGGACTCCACCGAGTACCACAGCCTCATGCGGCCCTACTATCTCCACGATGAAGATTAAACCGCTGCGGGCGCTGGCTGCGGCGGTGGGGACGGCAGCGGTGATCTTGGGGGGCGCCGCCTTCCTGAACTGGCAGATGTGGGGGCTGGAGGTGACCCACACCCCCGTCCCCGTGTCCGGCCTGCCCCAGGGATTTGAGGGGATGCGCATCGTCCACCTCTCCGACCTCCACGGCCACCAGTACGGGGAGGACCACCGGGAGCTGTTGGAGCTGGTGGCCCAGCAGGAACCCGAGCTCATCGCCCTCACCGGGGATGTCATCGACCAGGCCAGCCAGCGGGACATTCTCCCCGCCCTGGCCCGGGGCCTGTCCCGGATTGCACCTACCTACTACGTCACCGGAAACCACGAGTGGGCGGTGGGGGATGTGGGGCGCACCAAGGACATCCTGGAGGAAAACGGGGTGACGGTGCTCTCCAACCAGTACACCCTGTTGGAGCGGGGGGGCGACCAGGTGGTGCTGGCAGGGGTGGACGACCCCAACGGCTACGCCGACCAAAAGACCCCCGGGGAGCTGTATGAGGAGATCCAAGCGGCCCACCCGGGGCTGTGCACCCTCCTTTTGGCCCACCGCAACAACTATTTTGACCAGTACGCCGCCTGCGGCTACGACCTGGTTTTGGCGGGCCATGCCCACGGCGGGCTGGTGCGCCTGCCCTTGACCGACGGGGTGTTCGGCCCTGGGCGGCAGATGTTCCCCACCTGGACCGCCGGGGTGTACACCCTGGGGGAGAGCACCCTGTTCTCCACCCGTGGCCTGGGCAACAACACCACCCCCATCCCCGGGTTTCGGCTGTTCAATCGGCCGGAAATCTCCGTGTTGGAACTAGTGGCAGCCCGTCAGGGCTGACGGAGAGGGCTTGCGCCTGCCAAGAAATTTGTTCAAGCCCTCCGGCCTGGTGGGGACGCTCCCCGCTGGGGGTTCCTTTTGTTCGGGCAAAAGGAACCCCCAGCGGAGCGCGTCTCCCCTTGCCAGGGGAGCAAATTTTCGCCTAAGATATTGGGGCCGGACAGACTCCCCACAACTGTCATAAACCAGCGTTTCACGCTGGATTCATAGAAAAAGGACTTGTTGTTATGCCCTATCAAGCAGGACAATTTGATATTGCCGTCATCGGAGCGGGCCACGCCGGCATCGAGGCGGCCCTGGCCGGGGCCCGGCTGGGCCTGCGCACCCTGTGCTTTACCATCAACCTGGACGCCGTGGGCAATATGCCCTGCAACCCCGCCATCGGCGGCACCGGCAAGGGCCACCTGGTGCGGGAAATTGACGCCCTGGGGGGCGAAATGGCCAGGGCCGCCGACGCCGCCTGCATCCAGTACCGGATGCTCAACCGGGGCAAAGGCCCCGCCGTGTGGTCTTTGCGGGCCCAGGCGGACCGGCGGCGGTACCAGGAGGTGTGCAAGCACACCCTGGAGCTCCAGCCCAACCTGTGGGTGAAGCAGGGGGAGGTGGTGGACATCCTCACCGACGAGACCGGGGCCGTGTCCGCCGTGGTCACCGAGACCGGGGCCACCTATGGGGTGAAAGCCGCCATCATCGCCAGCGGCACCTATTTGAAGGGGCGCACCATCGTGGGCCCCGTGGTGCGGGACTCCGGCCCCGACGGCATGGCCGCGGCCGGGTCCCTGTCCGCCTGCCTGGAGCGGCTGGGGCTGCACCTGCGCCGGTTCAAGACCGGCACGCCCCCCCGGGTCCACCGCCGCAGCGTGGACTTTACCCCCATGGAGCTGCAAGAGGGGGACCAGGAGGTGGTGCCCTTCTCCTTCACCACAAAGGAGCCGCCCCGCAACCAGGCGGTGTGCTACCTCACCTACACCAATGAGCACACCCACCACATCATCCGTCAGAACTGGGACCAATCCCCCCTGTTCGACGGCACCATTGAAGGGGTAGGCCCCCGCTATTGCCCCTCCATTGAGACCAAAGTGGAGCGATTCCCCGAGAAAACCCGCCACCAGCTGTTCATTGAGCCCATGGGCCTGAACACCGAGGAGCTGTATATCCAGGGCTTCTCCTCCTCCCTGCCCGAGGAGGTGCAGGTGGAGATGCTCCACACCATCCCGGGGCTGGAGCAGGCGGAGATGACCCGCCCCGCCTACGCCATCGAGTACGACTGCGTGGACCCCACCCAGCTGCTGCCCACCCTGGAGTGTAAGACGGTGCCGGGGCTCTACGGCGCGGGCCAGTTCAACGGCTCCTCCGGCTACGAGGAGGCCGCCGCCCAGGGCTTGATTGCTGGCATCAACGCCGCTTTGAAGCTGAAGGGCGAGCCGCCCCTCATCCTCTCCCGGGGAGACGGGTACATCGGGGTCTTGATTGACGATCTGGTGACCAAGGGCACCGACGAGCCCTACCGCATGATGACCTCCCGCACCGAGTATCGCCTCATCCACCGCCAGGACAACGCCGACCAGCGGCTGTGCCACCTGGGATACCGGGTGGGGCTGGTGAGTGAGGAGCGGATGCAGGCGGTGGAGGAGAAATACGCCGCCGTAGAGCGGGAGGCCAAGCGGCTTGAGCACACCGGAGCCGCCCCCTCCCCCCAGCTGGATGAGATGCTGGCCGCCCGGGACGAGCCCCCCTGCCCCCACGGGGCACGGCTGGCGGACCTGCTGCGCCGTCCACGGGTGACGTACACCGATCTCACCCCCTTCGACCCGGACCGCCCGAAGATTTCCACAGAAGTGGCGCAGCAAGTGGAAATCTCGGTGAAGTACCAGGGGTACATTGAGCGGCAGAAGCGGCAGGTGGCCGAGATGGCCAAGCTGGAGCGCCGGGCCATTCCCCACAATACCGACTACAACGCCATTCAGGGCCTGCGGCTGGAGGCCCGGCAAAAGCTGAGCGACATTCAGCCCTTGAACCTGGGCCAGGCGGGGCGCATCAGCGGGGTGAGCCCGGCGGACCTGGCCGCTCTGATGATCTGGCTGGACCGGGGCCACAACCCGTCAAACTGAGAAAAGAGGCTGGTACCATGAGACGATTTTT